>QWPV01000040.1 GCA_003671055.1 Planctomycetota bacterium | reverse complement strand
TCGAGATCGGACCCGTCGGCGCATCATGGATGCGCGAGCGCGTCGCGATGCTTCTCAAAGGCGGCAACGCCTACTTAGAAGGACTCGATCGACTCAAGCCGCTGAAAGAATGGGCGGGCTATCGACCCTGTACCAGCGATGGATTGCCCGCAGTGGGTGGCGTCAAGAAACGACCAGGACTCTTCGTCGCAACAGGCCACGCAATGATGGGCATGACCCTCGGCACCATCACCGGAAAAGCGCTCGCAGAAATCATTGACGGCAAACAGCCATGCATCGATTGCACGATGCTCAACCCCGATCGGTTCTGAGGCTCCTCAAGCATGCTGCTCCGAGCACGCCACTTGAGTCGCCGAGTTCCGCGCGAACGATGCGCGTGTTGAACGAGTCACTGAAGATGAGTTGCGCGACGCGTGCAGGGAGTGCGTCGATGCTTGCACCGAGATTGGAGACGCCACCACCAAGCACGATCGCTTCGGGATCGAGGAAGTTGCACACGCTTGCGAGGCTTTGTGACAATCCCTCGACGAAGAACTCCAATACATCGCGTGCATGTTCGTCGCCATTTGCAGCGGCACTTTCAATCTCCGAGAGTGCGAACGTGCGACCACTGCGCTGTGCGTATCGAGCTTCAAGCGCTGGACCGGAAAGAAACTGCTCGCGGCACCCAACATGGCCGCAGTAGCAGCGTGTTGCGCGCAATGTTGATTGCTCGACGGTGGGCATCGTCGAATGCCCCCACTCTCCGCCGATTCCGTTGGCGCCGTCCCACACGCGTCCGTGCAGCACCACGCCGCCGCCGACGCCTGTGCCGAGAATGACACCAAAGACAACGCGCGCGCCTCGTGCTGCGCCGAAGATTGCTTCGGAGAGCGCGAGGCAGTTCGCGTCGTTGGAGATGCAGATCTCACGATCGAGTTCACGCGTGAGGTCTTCGCGAAAGTTGCGTCCGTTGATGCAGGTTGAGTTCGAGTTGCGATGCAGTCCTGTCGAAGGTGACACGCTGCCGGGCGCGCCGATACCGATCGATCCACGCACACCAGTTTCGCGCTCCAACTTCCGAACGAGTTCGCCAACAGCGTGAACTGTTCCTTCGTAGTCACCCTTCGGCGTGGCGACTCGCTCGCGCCACACGAACGACACTGCCTCGCGTCCTTCGACTGCCGCGCGTGTGACAAGCGCCGCTTCGATCTTCGTTCCACCGATGTCCACGCCAATGCAGTGCGAAGTCGTCACGCGTCGAGCCTCGCTTGCGCGTAGGCCGTCAGAAGCGTGAAGATCAACGCGGCACCGAGTCGCGCGGTTCGACCATCGATGTCGTGTTCTGGGCACAATTCTGCGACTTCAATGCCCGCGATGTTGTATCCATCGACGAACAAGTTCCGCAAGGTTTCAAGCAACACACCATCGGGGACCAATCCCATCGCAGTCGGCGCGCTGACGCCAGGCGCATACGCAGCAGCGAAAACATCGAGATCAATAGAGAGCGCGAGCGCATCGCTCTCACGGATCGCAGAGAGCAATTGAACGTCGTCAACATCCATCGGCGCGCGCAGAATCTCCGCGCCCACTTCTTCCGCGCGACGGACAAGCAACTGCGTGTTGGCGCAATCTTGCCAACCGACAATCGCGTAATGAAACGGCACGTCGTGTTTCGCGCACCACTCGGCGGCTTGCGTGTACGGCGTTCCCGAGTTCGGCCCATCGGCAGGGATCGGCCGAAGATCTGCATGCGCGTCGAAGTTGAGACACCCCGGCGCCTTGCCGGTTGCTTGCGCGATGCCGAGGAAGTGTCCGTACGCCTGATCGTGTCCGCCGCCAAGAATCACTGGGATTCCGCCAGCGCGAACGATGCGCTCCACCGCCCACGCGAGTGCTTCTTGCGTTGCGAGGACTGACGATGCTTCGACAACGTCGCCGCAATCAACAAGATCAAGCGCAGCAACCGCAGGAAGATTCGACATGCTCTCACGCAATGCACTCGCGCCTTCAGCAGCACCCGTGCGACCACGATTCATTCGCACACCGAGGTCGCTCGCGTATCCGATGAAGCACGCAGTAGGTCGCGCAAATTGTGCGAACGAAGTCGTGAGATCGAGAAACGAAACTCGCTGATGCCAGCGCGCAACATCCGCACCATCTCCATCATTCCGTCCAGCCCATCGCGCTCGATGTGTCGCGTCAGAAGCGCAGTATCCGTAGGGCGGTTGACTCCGCGTGCTTGCCATTGCTGAAGAATACGGCTTTTTTCGACACTGACACAATGACGATCGCGGGGTACCCCTGCTACGATCTCCGCCCCATGAAGGAACCGGATCTGAACACTCCTGACGCAAAGAAGGCGATGGACAATGTCCGTTCCCTCCTGAGTTTCATCGGCGAAGATCCCAACCGCGAGGGGTTGATCGACACGCCCGGGCGTGTGGTCAAAGCGATGCACGAACACTTCTGGGGATACGCCGCCGATCCCTACGAGCCACTGCAGAGAACCTTCACGGAAATCGAAGGCTACGACGAACTCGTCCTCCTCAAGGACATCGAGATTCACAGCCACTGCGAGCATCACATGGTGCCGTTCGTGGGCAAAGCGCATGTCGCATACATCCCAAACGGCCGCGTGGTGGGGTTGTCGAAACTTGTGCGCGTCGTCGACATCTTCAGTAAGCGCCTGCAAGTCCAAGAAAAATTGACCGCGCAAATCGCGAATGCCATCAACGAAACACTCCGCCCCCACGGCGTCGCAGTGATCATCCACGCGCGCCATTTCTGCATGTGCTACCGAGGCGTCCGACAATCAGGCGCAACAACAGTTACCTCCAAGCTCCACGGTTCCTTCCTCACAAACCCCGCCGCCCGCATGGAACTTTTTACGCTCATCGGGCAGCCTGTTTGAGCGAAGTGCGAGAGCACTGCGGATCTTCAATCTAGTTTGGCTACCAAAAACCACAGGCGGTCTCGCGACCGCCTGTGGCTCGTCCCTAGACTGGACCCGTTTTACGGACACAATGTGAGGAGTCACTGTGTCCCGGACCCAAGTCGAAAGTCGTCTCCAGCGATCGAAGTTCCCGGAAAGGACCTCGATGCGGTGGCGAACTCCCTCACGCGGTTGCGTGACGAATAGATGATCGGTCGGAAGTTTAGGTCGCGCGATGCGGCAGATTCCCCAATGCCGCAACTCGCGTCTTGAAGTCGCACTGCAGCGTTGAGCGCGAGCACTTCAATCATGGAGTACGGAGCTGAGGGCATGGTTACACGCGGCACATGGAAAGACCATTGACTTCCACTTCTCACAGGAACCATCGTTCATCTGCGCGCATGCCCACGGGCAGTGGCGCAGAGGAGGATTGCTCCACCATGCTCGCAATCGGAAATGCGCAGAAATCTAGGGCAAATGCGGCCGCGGGACGGTGGTTGCCACTTCGGCCGAGCCCACCGAACGGCAACTTGCTCGACGCGCCCGCGGTGCCTGTGTTGCGATTGATGCAGCCTGCGTGCAATCGTTGCAGTGACTCGCTCCAGAGTGCATCGTTCTTTGTGAAGACACTCGCAGCGAGACCGAAGTCACTCGCATTCGCTTGCGTGAGCGCGTCTTCAAACGAGTCCGCTGTTGCGATGCGCACCAGCGGCGCGAAGGTCTCGCGATCTTCTTCGCGCGTGAATCGATCCACTTCAAGAACACCAGTGGTCACGAAATTTCCTGCGCGCTCAAGCCGTGTCGCCTCGACGAGCACTCGCGCGCCGCTCCGAACAAGTCGTTCTTGTTCGCGCAGCATCGACTGCACTGCATCTTCGGATACCAACGGTCCCATGAACACAGGGTCACTCGTGAATGCAGGTCCGACCAGCACGCTTGAAGCAACTTGGCAGAACGCCTTGATGAATCGAGTGGCGATGCGCGCATCCACAATAATGCGACGCGTGCAGGTGC
The DNA here is from genome assembly GCA_003671055.1 of Planctomycetota bacterium. Classification (GTDB taxonomy): domain Bacteria; phylum Planctomycetota; class Phycisphaerae; order Phycisphaerales; family SM1A02; genus F1-140-MAGs142. The sequence goes on along the minus strand of QWPV01000040.1, from coordinate 24,454 downwards.
AGCGTTGACCGGTGGTTGCAAACGCTGCGCGCGCGCACTCGATGACGGCTTGTTGCAGATCACAATCGCCCCAGACGATGGCTGCATTCGAACCGCCCATTTCGAGCGCGACGATGCGACCGGGTCGATCGAGATTCGCTTCAAGAATCGCGCGACCCACGGGAAACGAACCAGTGAAGAGGATTCCGTCGATGCGTTCGTGCGCGACAAGTGCGCGAGCAATCGGAACGCCGCCCTGCACGACATTGAAGAGACCGCTTGGCAATCCTGCTTCAACAAAGCACTCCGCGAGAATCTCCGCTGCGCTCGGCGCCTTCTCGCTCGGCTTGAAAACCACTGCATTTCCCGCAAGAAGCGCCGGGACGAACTGCCCATTCGGAAGATGCGCTGGAAAGTTGAACGGACCGAGGACCGCCATCACACCGTGCGCACGGAACGAACAAATGCCAACGCGCGTTGCGTTGACGGCAACTTCGTAACTGCGCACTCGAGAGAGTGAGTGGTCTTCGAGCGTGATCGCGACTTTCTCCGCGACGAGTTTCGCTTCGAGCAGTGCTTCACTTCGCAACTTTCCCATCTCCTGTGCGATGCAGTCCGCAATCGAGTCCACGCGCTTCGTCACCGCATCCGCGTAGCGTCGCAGGACTGCGGCTCGATCCTCAAATGTGCGTCGCGCCCAGGCAGGTTGCGCTGCGCATGCTGCGCGCACCGCGTCATCGATGTGTGTGAGAACAGGCGTTGCTTGCCACAAGCATGTTTCACCGTCAGAGGGATCGCGCACCACAAGCGCGTCGCCATGCAGAGAGCGAAACTCTCCTGCGATAAAGTCGCGGCCAATGCGCGGCGCACTCACGACGATGCCTTCCTCGATTTCCTGCGAGACGATTCTGGTGAAGCGGCCAACGGCGTCACCCCAACCACTGCGCCTTGCTTGAGGTGCAGCAGTTCCACAACTGCTTCGGGCAACCACACGCCTTCTGGAGTCATCTCAAACGCGCTACGCGTTGCGCGGAATCCTGATGGTCCTGGGTTGGATACAAATCCTTCATGTGCATTCGCTGCGAAGGTTTTCGTGCCGAGCAATACTCGTCGTTCGGTGGATTTCACCAGCGGAATCTCGTCGCGTTCCGCTTCGAGGCATGGACCGCCGTCGAATGGATCAACATGCCCATCGAAGCGAAACCCCTGCTTTTCAAGCAATCGCTTCGCGGGCTCCGTCTCTTCTCCAACGCGTCCGATGAGCGCACGCGCCTCCGGTGGAAGCATCGAAACGTAAATTTCACCCTTCGGAAACAGCGACAGCATGAACTCTTTCGAACGCGAACTAAACAAGTCTGCTTCGCGGTAACTCAAATTGATGAAGCGACGACCGAAGTACTCCCACAGCGGAGTCAATGCGTCTGGCGTAAGCGGTCCCATCATCTCCGCAAGCATGCGCGTTGAAAAAAGTTCGGGATGCAGTCCGATGAAGTGGAAACGCACAAGCGAGAGCAACGCGCCTAATCGATCAGCGCGACCACGGAACCCTGGCGCCAAGATGAGACCGCCAACTTCGCTCGGACCAGATTCATCTGTGCACATCTCGACAGTCGTGTGCACTTGTCCACCTCGAAGATCCTCGCTGTAATGCTCGCGTCGGCGCACTTGGAGATAAATGTGCGGATGACCTTTCCACGACACGCTTGAGAGCACGCTGCCTGTGCCGATCACTTCGCCCGTATCTTGATCCTCGAGCACAAACATGAATTCACGCTCGTGCGCGTCATCGGCTTGCAACATGAAACTGCGACGACTGCGTGCGATCTTCGCGGACAACAGGTCGCGATCCGCAGGAAGATTGATGAAATGCACCATCTTCGCGAACTTGAGTAGTGTCGCGAGGTCGTCTTGCACAGCTGGTCGAATGACAAACATGATCGGTGGCCTTGAACGGAGTTAAGTCATGCGTGCGAACGAGCGTTCCATGATTTCGAACACGCTCTTGAACTGTTCCGGCTTCATGACGCCAATGGGTGGAAGCAAGCGAAGGTGGTACGGTCCGTGCCCGCAACTGAATGCGATCACGCCGTCCTCGAAAAGATTGCTGAGGAGTTTGTTTATCTTCTCCTTGTTCCCACCAAATGGCGTGAGTCGCATCATCCCGCCCTTGCCAGCGGTGAACCGCCGACTCTCGCCACCGCTCGACAACGCAATTGCGGGGAACCACTGCGGATGTGAACGCACAAAGGATTCTGCGTGCTGTCGATATGCGTCGAAGAGTCGCGCGTTTGATCCATTGGGTCCGTAGAAACCACCGCTCTTGAGTCGCTTCAGAATGGCAACGCCTGCAGCAAATGCGCTCGTTGATGCGCTGAAAGTCCCCGAGAGAAGCCCTGCCCTCGGATTGAATTCTGCGGTGTACAGACACGCACACGCTTGCGTAATTTTCCCGACGGTGACAACATCGATGTACTCTCCGAGATCAAACTGCTCGAAACAGAACATACTTTCCGTTCGGCCGAATGTCTGAACTTCGTCGTCCCAGATGGGAATTCCCGCTTTGCGCGCACGTTCAAACAACGCGACGAAGAAATCGCGCGGTGCGGAGTTGAACCCGCCCTCACCCTGAATGAGTTCCGCAATAAGCGCGCAGTGTTGACCGGGATAGCGCGCGATGTACTGATCGAGTTGCCAGAGCGCGCGGTCCATCGATCGCTCGCCGAACTCCTCTTCGTAGAACGGGAGATAGTCGACGAGCACGTTGAGCGCGATACCTTGGCGATACGCACTCGTGTCGCCAATCTGCGACATCGTCGTCGAACGACCCATGAAGCAATCCGCGAACGCGATGATGCGCGGTGCACCATTCGTCTTCTGCTGACAGAGTTTCAGCGCAGCTTCATTCGCCATGCAGCCAGAGTTTGTGACGAAGCAATGTCGAATCCGCGAGTGCGCGGCCGCTTCGTCACGCAGGATCTCCGCGAATTCAATCGACTCTTCGTTGTACTGAAGATTCCCTTGCATCACGAGATCGGAGAGCGACGCGCGAAGCATCGCTTCAACGAGCATCGGATCGGAGTGACCGAACATGTGCACGCCGATGCCGTTGATGAGATCCCACTTCACACTGCCGTCAGCAAGTTCGACGAGCGGACCATTCCCGACGCCTGAGCCTAAGTATGGGTAGAGGCCGCTGCGACCGCGTACATCAGCGGCGCGTTGAAGCCAAGAGTGCAAGTTCTCGCGCGTCGCTCCGTTTGCAGGGCGAGCGCCAGTCAGTTGTTGCTGACTGCACGCAAGCTCAGCGAGGATCGATTTGATCGCGGCTTCGACTGCGGGATTCGCGCGAAAGGTTGCACCGAGTGTCTGAGTGGCGTTGAGCGTAGTTGGCATAAATGAGCTTCCGAGCCCGTCACGGTAGACCGCGTGAGGAAACCATTCTTCGTCCGTTCCACGATGGCACCTGCAGGACACAGACGCGCGCGATAAGTTGTGGTTATCAGCCTAAGCCTGCAGCCCCATTTTGGCTTCGAAGGAGCGCAAGCGCGAGCATTGCCGCCCTCGGCGCCATCGAATCGAGCTCAATGAACTCATCGGTGCGGTGAAGGTTCCCCCCTCGCGGCCCCATCGTGTCGAGTGTGGTGAGCCCTTCGGCCTGCATGAGGTTGCCATCGCTGACGCCTCCGGACTTTCCAGTGCCGATCGTCTCACCGACAAGTGCACCAATCTCGATCACGCGCTGCGCGAGTGCTTGCATCGCCGCGGTGGACGGCTTCGCTGGACGATTCAATTCGTATTCGAGACGCGTGTGTGGAAGCGGCGCGTCGGGCGCAGACTCAAGTGCACGAAGTCCTGCAAGCACGCGAGCTTCGTGCGCGGCATCTTTGAATCGAGCATTGCCCCACGCGCGCGCACGCGGCGCCACGATGTTCGTCGCGCTCGCGCCTTCGAGTGGACCGATGTTGACCACTGTCCCCGCACGAAGATCGACTAAGTTCGCTGCATCAAGGATGCGCGCGGCAAGTGCGTTGACTGCGCTCACACCTTGTGCGAAGTCACGACCCGCGTGTGCTGCTTTGCCGATGCACTCAAGACGAAATGTCGCGCTGCCCAATCGCTCGACAACGACGGAACCATCAGGAAGCGCCGGCTCCATCGCGAATCCGAGTCCACCGCGCGCTGCATGCTCGCGAGCCACTGCGCGAATCGCGCGACCGCTGTGAAAACTGCCGGTTTCTTCATCACTGTTGAGCAGCACTGTCCATCCAATGTGGACATCACATTCCGCAAGGACTTCCAGTGCGTGCAGCATCGTGACGAGTCCGCCCTTCATATCAATCGCGCCAGGACCTTCCGCGCGTGAGAGTGATGTTCGCGTCAGTGATTGAAACGCGCCCGCGGGGTCATGCACCGTGTCGAGGTGCCCAGTGAGAAGGACGCGAGGACCGCTCGTGTGTGCGGAAACAGCACGTAAACAAGGCGGCGACGCGAGATTCGCACTCTGTCCTGGCTGGACGATCCATGCCGGAGTCGGATCGCCGTCGAGAAAATCAATCGCTGCACCGAGACGCGCAAGGCGATCCTCCATCATCGATCGAAACTTCGCGAGACCATTCTCGTGACCAGTGCCCGTGGGTATTGCGACGAATCGATCGAGATCAGATTCCATCGCAGACTGCCGCGCTGCAAGGCGCTCGATGATGTTCGATTCAAGTTGCGAAAGTTCAGATGCGCTCACGACGACGATTCCTTTCAAGGAGAGCGAGATCAACCTCTCCCTCGAAGACTTCGGTTGCACTCCCTGTCATGTATACGGAACCATTATCGTCTGGCCACGACAAGAGAAGCGCGCCGCCTGGCAGTTGCGCGGTGATCGATCGCGCGCGTCCGTTGAGCACGCCCGCAACGCACACAGCAGTCGCTCCCGTTCCACAGGCAAGTGTGATGCCGCTTCCACGCTCCCATGTACGCATGACACAGGTGTTGCTCGAGGTCCATTCCACGAAGTGGACATTGATGCGATCAGGAAACCACGCGCATCGCTCGATGTTCGGTCCGACAGCGGCAAGATCAATCTTCGATACCTGTGCGCAGTCGAAGATGACGTGCGGATTTCCCATAGAAACAAGCGTCATTCGTGGTTCCACGCGTGCGTGCTCGAACCAGTTCGGTGTGCCAAAGCGCGCGAGGTCTATCGAATGCGCTACACAGTGAGCGGCCGCACTGAGTCCCTCAATGCATGCAGGAATCTTCGCGCACTCAAGCATTGGCGCGCCCATGTCCACAGTTGCGTCGCAGACCTTTCCATCCTCACCGCATGTCCAGACAATCGAAAGCACTCCACGCTTGGTTTCGACAAGCAGCGGATTCGCGGTCGCAAGTCCGCGATCAATCGCGAACTTCGTCACGCAGCGGATGCCGTTCCCACACATGCCGCCTTCGCTTCCATCAGCGTTGAACATGCGCATGCGAACGGTTGCGCCGAGTGCGCGCGCTTCGACCGTTGGTGGCGCGATAAGGATCAAGCCATCGCCACCGATTCCGAACTGACGGTCAGCAACGAGTTGCGCGACCAACGCGGGATCCGACACCGTGTGCTCAAACGCGTTGACATAGACGTAGTCATTGCCGATGCCATGCATCTTCACAAAGGGAAGTCGGTGGGAGCGAGTCATACTTGACGAAGAGTACTCAAGGTGCGAGCAGTGCGGCGAGGGCAACCACAAGAGATGCTAGTTTGATCGCTCGAACGGTGCGATCGATCGGAAAACGTGAGAGTTCGACGCCTTCCATTGCCTCGAGCGCATCGACTCGCGAAGCAATCGAACCGTGACGCCAACTGTGTCGCGAAGGCGACGCTCCGGTCGAGCGACATACGCCCAAAAGAGCCTGTACAACCGAGGAAATCGCCTGCGGCGTCGCAGCAACAGCGCCCGTACGACCGGACAGAAGTTGCACCGCGAACGCATCAGCTTGCCGTTCAAATCGTCGACTCGCCCAACCGAAGATCCAAAGCCCAACCGCGAATGCTCCGCCAGCAGAAAGGAGAATGCGCGTAGCGTCAAACGCGCTCTCCACCTGCACTGCACCAAAGAGTGGCCAAAGCGGTTCCATGATGAGTCCGCCGAAGGTAAACGCAGCGATGATCACGACGATGAACCACAAGAGATGTCGTCGCCGAACATGACCGAGTTCGTGTGCCATCACTGCATCGAGCTCATCATCACGCAAGCGCTCGATCAATCGATCGGTAAGGATGACTGCGCGTGTGCCAGGGATCACACCGAGCACCATCGCGTTCGCGACGAGCCCTCCAGTTGGCCACACATAGATCGCGCGAATCGGCGCGCCTGCATCGCTTGCGAGTTGATCGAGCCGTGCTCGCAGCGCGCCAGGCTCAAGCACGCGCAATCCGAGCGCGCCACGCACGAGCAGCGGCGCCGCCATGAAGAGCAAGACCGCGGAAGAAAGCGTCGCGATATCCATGCTGCTGCGACCGCTGCCTGGTTCGATTCGCTCCATCACTTCCGCAACGATCGCACCAATGCACATGGGAATGCCGATGGGCGCGAGCGTGAGGACAACCGTCAATCGCAATCGCGCCGCGACATAGGCGGTTCGTGTGAGAAATGGCTGCAATGCAAGCCCTTCGTCGAGTTGACGAACGATCGTCGCCTCATACATTCGACGCTCGAGCGGATACCAAGTTGCCAAGACGCCGATGGCTACGCACAGTGGAATTCCAACGGCAATAACAGGCAAAATCCAACGCAGCGATGGATGCTCCGGAAGTGCCAACGCGAGCGGCGTTCCATACAACACGAATGCGCTGGCGCCGAGTCCAATCCAAGGCGCTGCGTCGCGCCATCGCACCGCGTGTTGAAAGGCGCTCGCTCTTCCATGATCAAGCGCACGGATCGTCTTCCGCACGAGCATCGCCATGCACAGCGCCGTGCAGAGTGGCGTGGCGCATGCAACGAAAACTGCGACGCTCGTCGACGCAATGTGCAGTGACGCAAGGCTCGCTCGCACAACGTCATCGCTTGCGAGCGCTGCAAGTCCGATCGCGATGATCAAGACCAGTTGCATGGTTTAGCCTTCGGGTCGCGTGATTGCACCGAGATCGATGACCAGTGGTCCATGCCGATAGAAGTCGACGCCGAGTTCGTCAGGACTCAGGAACGCGAAGACGAGACAGTTCGCGCGCGATGCGAGTGCGAACTGAAAGTCACCCATGTGCGGGCCAGCGTACTTGTCGTTGTTGTAGGACTGTGCGTGGAAGTGCACATGGAAGAGTCCTTCGTAGAGCGCGTCGAACAGCGCCTGCGAACTTTCGAATCGCGTGTCGCCAGACTTCACGCGCGGCGCAAACTCCATGAGTTCACCATGCTTGTGCTTGCCGAGCGCAAGTACGCCACCAAACTCCGTGCTCCGCTCTTCGCGATCACGATCTGCAAGTTCGAAGACCGCGCGAAGCAGCTTCTCTTCGTCGAGCACTTCAAGCGCGATGAGCATGGCTGCGAGGTCGCCCCAGACAAGCGAATCCCTTGATTGATAGAGGTTTTCGGTGAAACCGCCGCCGAAGCCGCTGAAGTCTGGACTCACTTTCTTACGACTCTTGATGCGCGATTCAATCTCCGCATACATCTCTGGTTCGTTGCGCGCGAGCAAGTCGGGGCGAAGTTCCGCACACGCGACGGCAATCGCAACGCTGCGAAGTTCAAGCGCGCTGCGCCGACCCTCCGGCAATTGCGCGAGCGCGATTTTTGCAGCCGCGAGAAATTCGGCGCGCGAAGGTTCGCACAGCTTGCGCGCCCAGAGGATCTCTTCACGATTGCGCGGCACGATGCCGAGGTCGCGTGTGATCGTCGCGAGATCAGTGAGCAGCGCGTCACCCTTCGTCTGTTCTGGATCGGCCAACGCCGCGATCAACACATCTTCTTCACCGATCCGGACGAGCAACTCAAAGCACCGAATGCGAAGATTCGCTTCGGTCGCAGGATTCGCGCTCCGCAACGTCTTCATTAAGAACAGCGCGACCTCCGACTCTCCCACGAGTGCGGCGAGTGCGAGTCTCTCGGGACGTTTCGTGTCGTCAGTCCACGCAGGAATCGCATTAGCCCAGCCACGCACGAGTGCGATCTCGGTGCCTTCAAGTTTCGTGGCGGCGATCTTGTTGCACAGTGTCTCGCGCCAGTAGAGATCACCCATGCGCGGAAGTCCATTCACGATTGCCTCAGCGAGTGCTTTGCGATCATGCGCAGCGAGAATGTCGAACGCGCGTGATCGCACGTCGTAGGAGATTCCTTCCGCGACAACAAGACGGCGGAGCGCCGCGGTCGATGCTTCATCGAGGCCACGCATCTCGACGGCGGTCAGCGCTGCGTCGTACTCATCGATACGTCGCCCAGGCTGATTCAATAGTGCGGCGGGATCATCAATCGACTCCGGCGATGCTTTGCAGGACGCGAGTGCGAGCGGCAAGCACGCGATCAGCAAACCGAGGCCAACGCGAAGTGCGATCGTTCGATGGCGGCGAGACACGGGGATTGCATCGATGCGGGTTTCCATAGAAGTTTGAAGGATAAAGTCGAACGCTACTGCGCGGAGCAATCGAGACGAAATACAACAATTCGAAATCGACTCTATGATCATGCGTACTTGAGGTGCCCATCCCTCGGGCTCGACCGATGACTCACCAACCGGATCCAACTTCCGCCGATACGACGAATCTGGCGTCACTCCGAGCGAGCGTGCAGCGGGTGATCGAGAAGATCCGCCCAGGCATTCAACTCGACGGTGGCGATGTCGAATTGGTTGAAGTCACCCTCGCAGGAGCAGTTCACATTCGGTTCCTTGGCGAGTGCATTGGCTGCCCATCGGCGCCGATGACCCTGCGGCACGGCATTGAACGCACCCTTCGACTTGAGGTGCCACAGGTCACGTGCGTCGAAGCGGTTTCGTAGTCAAACCCTTCCTTCAAAGACACTTACGGGACTTAATGAACGGCGGAATTCTCGCGCCTATTGGCAAAAATCAGAAGGAACTTCGAAACAATTATTTCCTACCGCACGACCTTCGTGTACTCTTCGAACGAAGTCGCAACGACGCGCACACCCCGACAATGATGTTGGGTTGGGCAGGAGGTCCCGAAATGCTAGTCATCACCAGACGCGAAGGCGAAGAAGTCGTGATCGGAAACCCCGCGTCGCCATTAGGCGTCGTACGAATCACCAGCATCAAGGGAGATCGCGTGCGCATAGCGTTTGAGTTCCCTCGAGAGATCGCGGTGCACCGCCGTGAAGTTGCTGACGAGATCATTGCCAACGAAGCCACTGGTACGCAGATCCTCGGCCAGATCCGACCTGCCGCTGAGGCTTAAGAAGCCGCGCGCTCTCCACACAACCGAATAGAAAACACAGCGCGTCCCACCTTGCAGTGGGACGCGCTGTGTTATTACGGAAGTCGCACTCGCAGCCTTGCAAGTGTCTTCCGTTGCCAGGCCATCCTTGGCCTAGCGTTGGAGCGAATGTGGGTCCGCTCTGCGCACCCGTTGCAGAGCTAAGGCCATTGACACACGAATCCTGCCTCGGATTCGCTACGTTCAACTCATCCATGAGTTGAGCGCCTGTGCCATCCACTAGTACTCAGAGTTCCAGTGGTCACGTTCGATTGCAGCAACATCCATGTCGCAACAACCGTGTATTCAGTCCAATCGTTTCGAAACTCTGTCGAGCTTCGTCACGCATGTTCCAGTCACGCGCCACTCACTTCGGTGGCTCAGTCGCAAGCGCCGCGCGTGCGCGTCGCCAAATCTCACCTTCAAGAGGCTGCAACTCTTGTTGCTTGCCTCGCCACTCCTCAGGCCGCACCACTTCGAGGTGATCGCGAACGCCGAGGACCAGCACCTGCGCAGTCAGTCCGTAGCGAGCAAGGAGTCGATCTGGAATCCGCACACGACCTGCGGAATCGAGAGGAATCCGAGCAGCCTGAGAGAAGAAAAGTCGCTCGAACTGCACGAGAGCTTCTTCACCAAGAAGGTTCTGACCTAGACGAGCACTCAGTTGAGCGAACGTCTTTTCAGGCCAGAGCCAGAGCGCCCCGTTGGCTCCTGGAGCCGCGACGAAGGCCTCGCCATGCAGTTCCTTGGACATTGAGTCCCGGATCTCTGCGGGGATCGCAAGGCGTTGTTTCTGATCGAGGTTGTGTTCGTACTCGCCGAGAAACAACATACTTGCCTCCTTCCCGTAATTGGGATGGCGCGATCACATTAACCCACTCTGCCCCACTTTGCAACACTTCAGCGACAGTTTTCTCCACTTTTTCTTCAACGAGTTTTGCGTATTGAGTGGACTCTTGCCGCAAATGCTGCAGATTACTTGAGTTACAACTTTCGCTTCCAGATTTGGGACAGGCACTCTTTCTGATTTGGGACAGGCACAAATCCAATTTGGGACCGGCACCAGCTTGGGAACGCCAACTTGGGACAGGCACTTTTCGGTTCCCAACTTGGGACAGGCACTTTTCGGTTTGAACGCGCGAGCTCATCGATTCTCATGAACGCTGCAAAATCACTCCCATCTTCCGCCCTGCCTCCCCTGCCTTCCGAGGCGGATGCCGTTCAATTGCGGGATGCCGCGCTTGCTCGAATTCCACACGCGGACTTTTTACTCACCGCGCGGCTTGGCGAAGCGCGTGACGGATTGATCGTGCGTCGCGTGCAAATCTGCGGCACGAATCCAGCGATGGTGCTTATCGCGATGGAGAAGGGACACGCCCTGAGTCCGCTCATTCGCGACAGTCGAACGTTTGGTCTCGCGCTTCTCGGTACGCAAGGGCGGCTTCTCGCACGACTCTTTGGATCACAACGCACACTCGGCGATGATCCATTTCTCGCGCTTCCGATGAAGGAAGGAGTGCTCGGCGCCCCCATCGTCACGCGCGCAGAAGCGTGGTACGACTGCGAAGTCGTGCGGCACTTCGATGTGGAATCAAACTACGAGGTGTACGTTGGACTCGTCCGCAGTGCTGGCTGCGCCGAGCTTGACGCAACACACCCATCGGCACGCGTTGGAAGTGCACGCGCAGAAGTGCCGCTGCGAAAGTCGGAAACTGCGCGACTCCCACACGTTGCGCACCTTCCCAAAGTGGCGGTGAAGTCACGCCGAAGCGCGCGAGCCTAAACTCTGCGCGGTGACCTCCACGAAACTACATCTCCCTTCGCATTCGCACGCGACAACAACGGACGCGTCGAACCGACTTTCGCTTGATTACGCCGCAGAAGCGCAGCGTTTTCCAGCGCTCGGCTACGGCATCATCGACGCGCACGCGCACATCAACGGCGCAGCAGCATGTGAAGTCTGGCATCGTGCGGCGTTGCTCTACGGCATCGAGTGCACGTACTCCATGACGAAGCTTGAAGATGTGCCCGCATTCAAGCAGCGATTCGGCGATGCGATGGAGTTCATCGCGATCCCCGATTGGAACGCGAAAGATCGGCGTCTCGCGCAAGGCGATCCGTTTCTCACGCGCATCAGCGAGTTTCACGCGCTCGGCTCACGCATCGTGAAATTCTGGAATGCCCCGCGCGTGATGGACTTTGCGCGCGAACTCAACGAGCCCGGACTCTTCGCGCTCGATGGCGCACTCCGCACCAACGCGATGCAACACGCGTCGCAATTAGGTATGTCCTTCATGGTCCACGTTGCCGATCCCGACACCTGGTTTGCAACGAAGTACAGCGACGCGGCCAAGTACTCCACGAAGCGCGAGCACTACATTCCGCTTGAGCGCGCGCTTGATCGATTCGACAACAAGTGGCTCGCGGCGCACCTTGGTGGTTGGCCGGAAGACCTCGAGTTTCTCGACGGACTTCTTGAACGACATCCGAATCTCTCGCTCGATTCCAGCGCGACAAAGTGGATCGTGCGCGCGTTGAGCGGTCACTCGCGTGATGCAATCCTGCAGTTTCTCACCAAGCACACAGGTCGCATTCTCTTCGGCACAGATACGGTGAGCAGCGACGAGCACTTCTTCGACGGCACGAAATCAAGTGAGATGGCGATGAAAGCGACGAGTGCGACGGGCGCATTCGACCTCTACGCAAGTCGTTTCTGGGCACTTCGCATGATGTGGGAAGGCACTGGCTCCTGCCCATCTCCCATTGCAGATCCTGATCTTCATCTCGTCAACCCTGCGCAATGCACTGCCGATGACGCGCCGCAACTGCGTGGCCTAGATCTTCCCGCTGCACTCCTTCGAACGCTCTATCGCGACGCGGCAATCGCGTTCTTCAATCGCGCGTCGTAGTACGCGTGCTGCATGCGGTCGATCGTTTCCAAATCGCATCGCGCACGCTCGCCAGCATTCCGGAACCGCAATCGACTCGTGCACCAATGTCTGCACGCCCTGCGCCATGGTCCACAATGCGGGAAGCGCGTTGCCAGCCGCGGATGTTCCATCTTCGTCAAGCATCGCCGCATCAAGTATCGCCGAGCAACGCCAAGGCTCTTCGATGATCGAACTCTCCACAAGCACCGCGCCGTCGTCGAGCCGTTCGAAAAACTCGCGTGCATGCGCAAGCCGATCGGTGTCCGGATGCACGAGCAACCGCGCAGGTATCCCGAGCGTTCGCACGAAATGCACAATCGACACCGCATGAAATGCATCCATGCGCGACGGCGTGGTGCAGAGAAGCCCAATGAGCAACTCATGTGCGCGCACGCCGATCTCGCGACGAAATTGTTCTCGCTCGGCGGCACTCGCGAGCGTCGCATGCATCGGCGCAACATCAAGAATGTCCACGAGCGCTGCGCCCGGCGCGAGCGCAAGTGCGCTGCGATCCCACGCAAGCACCTGCGAGCCGCGAATCCGCCGACCAACGCTATACCGAAGATACACACGCGGCATGCGCACCCCTGCCACACGATCGATTGTCGCTTCGCAACCCTGCGCACGAAGGTATTCCGCGTCACGCTCAAGCCCGACGAGGATGCATTGATCGTCAGCGACTGCCACGCGTGCAACGCGCTCAAGTCCAACGCGCCCGATCGACGCCGCAACAACGACATGTGTAGTGAAGTGCGCGCTCACAGTGGTCAACCTCACGTATTCACTTTCACACACTCAACTCCGAAAATTCAACGATCCGAGTTGACCTTCTCACCAAGGTTGAGCCGCTCATGTTGGTAAAAGAGTTTCGCGACATCGTCAGCGATCTCTGTCGACAACGCTTCCTCAAGTTTTCGGCGTCCGGTCGTCGTCGTGAGTTCTTCGCGGTTCACATCGCGCAGCAACGAAATTGTGAGATCTCGACCCTCGGGGAATGAGTCGCCTGGCGGATACACACGTTGCCTTGAGGTGATGTCAATCACCTTCACATGGACCTTCGCAGTTGGCCTTGCGCCCTGCTGGTCCTCGTACCCATCAAGATCGAAGATGTAGGGACGAACCCAGATGACTTGATCAGCACCGAGTTCTTTGCCGAGCTTTTCGAGCGAGAGTTTTGTTCCCGCCTGCTCGCGTGAGCGCGAGATTGAAATCGCGTCACGCGGTGAAATCGTGGAGGGCACCAGTTCTTCCGTCAACAACCGCGCAGAGATATCGTCGCCAATGATCACGCGAAGCGCGGTTCGTGGCAGCACATTCTTCTGATCATCCACGAACACAACCGTCTTCACTTGTCGCAGTTCGTACTCCGCGTCGATCTTGCCAGGACCTTCAAGGATGTAACTTCCTGCAGACACAAGATTGCAACCCGAAGCCACGAGCAGTGCGCACGACGCAAGGGAAAATACAAGCGAGCCAATCAGTGTTGCGCGCGTCATTTTGGATACTTGTCTTCGATGTGACGGTAGAAGAGCCAACTCGCACGCTGCACAAACTTCAATGCCAAGCCCGTGTTCACCTGCGTCGCCGTCGCTTGATTTCGCCCAAGTCCTTCGATGTCGGGGAAAGCCACGACAACCGCCTTGGTGAAGACGTACTCGTCGGGCGAGATTGAATCAACTTCTGCAACATTGATGTTCGCTCCAGCGACGCCATCCCAAATCCAACTATTGCCGAGTGGATTGAGTCGGTATTCGTAGAGATCAATCACGACGAGCCGCTCAACGCCAAGCTCCTTCGCAATCTCACCTGGCGCGAGAGTCTGCCATCGCGGCGTGCGGTACTTCCACTCTTCGACTTCGCCTGGACCAAGCACCGAAACACGATCTACATTTTGCGCGATGCGCAACGCGACGTTGGCTGCGATGTTTCCAGCGATCGCTGCATGCTCCATCAACACGGAGTGATCCGCGCTTGCGAGGACCGCAACAGTCTTACCTTCAAGGCCGTCGTAGTCCGCGGGCACGTCAAGCTTCTTGCTCTTCTCAATTACCGAACCCATGCCACCGACGACCGCAGGAATCATGCAGGCGTTGAGCGCGAGCATCGACGCGACGCATGTAGCGAGAAGTGCGATTCGACGCATCGATGAACTTGTATGTGTCGAGATATTCACAGGTAGTTCCTCATCACGGCAATCTTGTAGCCCCAACTGATGAGGCCTAGTACTCCAACGATGATCCAAAACCGTCCACCAGCCGCTCGCTCCGCAATCGGCGCAATGGTCCGACCCGTCAGAATAGTCCAGATCGAAGCGACAAAGATACAGCCAGTCGCAAGTGCAGCGACCAGTGCCATCGGTTGATTCATGAAACTGTCAAGGAAGTGCCCCTTCGCAGCGAGCGCGAAGGAAGTCGTATAACCACAGGTTGGACAGGGAATCCCGAATCGCGCAGGCCAGGCGCATGCGGGAAGCCCTAGCTGTTGATGCGTTCCAACGCCCTCTGTCGCGGGCTGAAGCCACCACGCGAGCCCGAGCACTGCGCCTGAAATCGCTGCGACGAGAAGTCCCAAGAGGCGCCGACGCCGCTCGTCTTTGGAGAATGGTTGACTCGAGATCTCCATTGGTGTTTGAGCAGCGTATCCGCAGTCGCGGAATGGATCCTGCGTAGTTACGATTCTCGCCATGTCTGAAGCCACACCAACACGCTGGCTCGACGGTCATCTTGACCTCGCGTATCTCGCGCTTGGAGGAGATGCGCCCGTGCGCGACATGTTCTCGCCTCTGCCAAGTGATCACGCAGGTTGCATCTCGCTGCCGTCACTTTGCGCTGCGCATGTTCGCATTGCGCTCGGAACGATCTTCACTGAACTCGGTGGTGCTGAAAGCGATCCATGCGCCTATCGAGCGGGAGATCCTGAGAGTGCGCACGCTGCGGGTCTTCGACAACTGCAGTGGTATCGCGATGCAGAGGCAAAGGGAAAACTTCGCATCATTACGAACTCCACAGATCTCGATTCCATGTGGAACAACACAAGTGCAGACGCGCCGCTCGGCGTCGTCCTCCTCATGGAATGCGCAGATCCGATTCGCACGCCGGAAGAAGCTGCGTGGTGGTACGCACAAGGCGTGCGTGTTGTCGGCATGGCGTGGGGCAGAGGTTCGCGCTACTGCGGAGGCAACGCAATGGCAGGCGGCATCAACAGCATGGGGCGCGCGCTTGTAGAAGCGTTTGACGATCTCGGCATCTTGCACGACGCATCGCATCTCTCTCGCGCAGCATTCGATGACCTACTCAACATCACCGATCAACGCATCGTCGCAACACACTCCAACGCCGCCGCACTCATGCCGCACTCCGAGCGACATCTCACCGATGTGCAACTCGCAGCAATCGCGTCACGCGACGGCGTTGTCGGACTAAACCTCTACGGAAAATTCCTCGCCGCAAATCGCCCCGCCACGCTCAACGATTGCCTCGCGCACCTCGAGCGCGTCACGGAATTTGCGACAAGCCAGCGCATCGCACTCGGCAGCGATTTCGACGGCGGCTTCACGCGCCACGACGTCCCCCAAGAAATCGGCGGCCCTCACGGACTCTCAATCCTCAGCAACGCGCTCAAAACCCGAGGCTTCTCCACCGCCGAAGTCCTCGGCTTCCAACACAACAACTGGCTCCGCGTGTTGCGCAGCGCACTGCCTGTCGCGTGATGCTCACGCCGATTCGACGCACTGGCAGAACCACGCGGCTCTTCCGTCAAGATTGATCGCGGTGATCTGGTGATACGCCATGGCTTCGAGTGTGGTCGGCACGATGAGCGCGCCGCGTTCGTTGCGCTCGAGGATGATGTCGGTGGCGACGGCGTTTCCGCGCTGCATGCTTGGATAGGCGAGTGCGAGAAGTTCGGCGTGCTCGGTTGCCCATTGACGAGCGTGCATCGTGTGTTCGATGCTTGACACGGGCGCGACGACGTGAAGTGTTCCTTGCGCGTCGAGTGCTAACTCGATGTCCTTCCAACGGGGTGGACGAATCGCAAGTGGCGAAAGTCCGCGAATGAGCGCTGCGTACGACGAAGGGCGCGTTTGTGCAGCAATTTCAACAACATTCGCGATTGTGAGCTTCGGCGCGACGACCACCGTCGGTGCTGCGTCAGCGAGCACTGGCACTGGCGTTGCCTCCGCCACCGGCGCGTATTCAACGACGGGCGCGACACGGCTCGGTGCGGCGTTCACCGGTCCAATGCGGAATGGGAGCACTGCGGAAAAATGCTCGGGGACAACTGGCGAAACATCGACGTGCTCAACGTCCACTGACATCGTCGCGCGCGGCGGCGTTCGCGTGGTCGCTTTCGTAGCACTCACTTGCGCTGTATCGAAGCGCGAGGCTCGCGCACTCACCGCGCGTGTAACTGCGGCGCAGACTGCATCAAGCGATGCGCTCGGTAGTTCGTAGCTCTCGCGAAAACTCGACTCCACCGCGTCCATACGCTGAATCGCAGCACCCACCACAAGATTGGCGCGTAGAAATGCCCGCGTCGTTCGATCGAGTTTCTCCGCCATCTCGCGCGCTTCTGCTTCCGTCGCACCCACGATGCAAAGTTCAATAGGGGGAACTGCGCGGCCCGCGCGTTCGGCGTGTTCGACGAACCCTTTCAAGAGTTTGTACGCGCCCACAGTTGCAGCGTCATCCGCTCCAGTGAGCAAGATGACGCGATCGATGCCGTCGAGCGCAGCAGGAATTTGCGCTTCGGCGTCACCGAACACACAGAAGATCCAGCGACCAACCGTCGACGCGACTTTCGTGAGCGCTTGTTCGAATCCATCTTTCGCATCGACGTCAATCTTGCGACCGCCCGCGCGCAAGACTTCAAGTTCCACTTCACCATGCAACACTCGTACGAGTGCTGTCGTTCCTGATGTGCGTGCATCGCGATCGGCAAACTGCGTCAACCACAATCCACCCATGACGGGAAGATGTCCAACGAGCAAGAGTGCGCGTTGATCACGCAATCGCGGCGCGGTGCGGTCACCGAGGAATGCGTCTGTCACGCTCGCCATCGCATCTCGTACTGCGCTCATTTGGTTTCGCCTCGATCAATAGATGCAACCACGGGAACTTCAGGAGCGACCGCGCCGAATCCCTGCGGAATAGGTGCTTGCGTTCGGAGATCTGCGCTTCGTGCGCGATCGGCAAGCGCACGTAATCGCGCGGCAAGGTCTGCTGCACGATTCACTGGCGGCGGCACCGCAAGTCCTGCGGCAATCGCTGCGCCGGTGACATCAATGGAAACTTGCGCGAGCACTGCGTCCGCTTGGACAACCGATGGAAATGCCACTGAATGCGTCTGCACTGGTGGCTCGAGCGTCGGTCGCGGTGGCAAGTCCAACGATGCATGCGCAAGCGCTTCGCCCTGCGCCTGAAGTTCGAGTCGCCACGATTCAAGCCACTGCGCGAGCACTTGGAAATCAACTTCCGCGTCCGAGCCAGGCGCGTACTCCGTCACGGGTTGTCCAAAGCTCGCAGCTTCGCGAAGCACCTCGTGATTGCGCACGACAACAGGCAGGAGATGATCTGGAAAACGCGCGGTCATCGCCGAAAGAATGTCCCGCGAGAGCGGCTTCGATTCATCCACAAGCGTCGGAAGCAGATAGAACGGAATCGGACGCTGTCGTCGTTCGACGAGCGCACCGATCGTTTGAATCTGCTTCTCCGCACCCTTCAAGCTGAAGTAGCCCGTCTCGACTGGCACGAGCACGAGATCGCTCGCCATGAGCGCGTTGAAGGTCAAGAGTCCGATCGTCGGAGGGCAATCGATGATGCACCAGTCGAAGGACGAGCGCCACCACGCGAGCAATCGCGTGAGACGTCGGTCGCGATCGAGGCGCGATGCGAGCGGTCCATACGGCGCTTCAAGCGTTGCGAGTTGCACGGTGCTCGGCAGCAGATGCAGGTTCGTGCTGATTTCCCACAGATGCGATTGAAGATCGAGCGGACGCTCAAGGTCGCCCATGAGAAGTTCCGCGACACCGTGCTCGATGCTCGACTCGGGAACGCCGAGACCAGCCGCGCAATGCGATTGCGGATCCATGTCGACGATCAGTGTGCGAGCACCAGTTCGAGCGAGGACTGCAGCGAGATTGATGGCGGTGGTGGTCTTGCCACAACCACCCTTCTGATTGATGATCGATACCACTCTCATGTGGTTGCTGAAATCGGCATCTGCGGCGTGTGAAGGTGAAATTGCGATACGCTCAACTTGTGCTGACTTCGAGCGCATCTACGCAGGATTCCAATCCGTCACAAACCCCCAAAGCGGCTGCGACTGACGCTCCGTTCGGTGGGATGGTGATTGAGTTTGAATCCCAGTCGAGCGCACCGCTGACTGCGCCCGTCGCGACCTTCAATCCCGCGATCGAATTGCTCCGTTCGCTCGGGCCAATCGTGCTGGTGCTCCTCGTCGCATCCGTGCTCGTTCGAGTCTGGTCCAAACGCTCCGCCTCGAAAGCCGCGAGGCGAAACCCCCAACGAAAGAGTTGGCTGCGGTCGACCTCCGCTCGAAGCGCAAGCCAAGAACCAAGCACCGATGAGCCGATGAACGCTCCGCTGCGCTGCTTCCCTTCCGTTACCGAAACGGAGGACGCGCTGCGTTCCCTGCGAGAAAAAGCCTCTTGATCGAGATTCCAGTCAACATTCCCGGCCAACCCACAAGCGTGCTCGTCTATCGAGGCGCGCTCGAAAGTTTCGCGGCTGTTCTCAAAACGCACGGCACAGCCACGCTTCCTCGTCGCGCGCTGGTCTGCTTCGATCGGAATTGCGCTGTGCATGCGAATCACGCTGTGCGAACACTTCGCGCAGAAGGCGTGGCTGTCTCTGAGTTTGGACTCGAAGCAACCGAGAGCGCGAAGTCCGTGCGCGCTGTGGAAACAATCTGGGATGCAGCACTCGCTGCACGCCTCGATCGCGGCGATTGCCTCGTCGCAATCGGCGGCGGAATCATTGGCGATCTAGTTGGATTTGCAGCGGCAACTTATCTGCGCGGCATTCGCGTCATTCAAGTGCCGACCACGCTGCTCGCGATGGTGGATGCAGCCATCGGCGGCAAGACCGGCGTGAATCGCACGCTGCCTGATGGAGGTCTCGGGAAAAATCTCGTCGGCGCATTCTGGCAACCGAGCATCACGATTGTCGACGCCAACACATTGCGCACACTCGGCAAGCGCGAGTTGCGCGCCGGTCTTGCTGAGTGCGTGAAACACGGGCTTATCGCCGACCTCGAACTCTTCCACGACATCCGCAAGAATGCAGACGCGCTTTCGAATAACGACACAACAGCGATCGACCGATTGCTCCCGCGCGCAATCCTGGTGAAGACCGCGATCGTCGCTCGCGATCCGCTCGAACGAGGTGAGCGCGCGAAGTTAAATCTCGGACACACCTTCGGTCACGCCATCGAGACATTGCCTCTTTCATCGGGCAATCTGCTCCACGGCGAAGCTGTCGCAATCGGCATCTGCGCCGCAGCAACGACTGCAAAGTCGATGGAAATGATCAACGCCGACGAACAGACCGCGATCACCAACACGCTCGCAAGTTGCGGCCTCCCTCAACGATTCGAAGGAACCACAACAGTTGATGACGTGCTCCGTCGCATGGGCTTCGACAAAAAAAACGAAGGCGGCAAGCTCAAACTCATCCTCCCCCGCGGCCTCGGCGCCTGCGAAATCGTGAGCGAGCCACCCGAATCAGCCGTGCGCGAGGGACTGCGCGCCATCGGAATTCATAGTTAACTCAACGAGCCTCTGCTCCGCGTCATTCAAGGCAACATCAACTTCGTAAGCCGCACGGCTTCCGATTCTGCCGCGCCGTTGCAACCCCAAAGCGTGAGATGCCCGTCATGATCGATCCGCATGGCGCGTTCAGATCCCTCAACCTGAAACACAACTCCCCATGCATTCATCAGCGCGCAAAGCAACAACGCCCCCACTTCCGCGCGTTCGTGCCCAAGGCAAATGTGGCCAGGCTGCGATTCAAGACTGTCGTGATTCCCGTGTCGCGCGCGGAGGCATTGATAGAGCAGACGATTATCAAGGTCTGGCCATACATCGAAAGAGTCCACGAAAACATACGATTTCGGATTCGACGCCGCCGGCTCAGTCACCCAATACACGACTCTCGAGACAAGCGCGTGTGCCTTCTCGATCGGAATTCGATGCGAACATGGCTCCACTGTCGACATGGTTCGAGCGGTCGAAGCTGTGAGCCCGACGAGATGCGAACCGACAATGCTGTCCCATTCGATTTTCGAAACGCACTTCACAGAACGGAGCCTCCTGCGACACCAACGCGTCGGTCTTTGAAAACGAGTGGCGAGACGAACGGACTGAACGTTACCACGGCGCCGTCTCCGATCATGTCGTGCGCGTCCACGATTGCGACGATGGTTGCGTCATGGGAGCTGATGGGAGGGGCAGTACCCAATACGACTCCGCTACAAATCCCGAGGAAGATGATAATCACGATTCCAACTATCCCCACGGTGATCGTGAGACCGGGCTAGACGATGGGGCCAAAAAGGGCCGGCAAATTTCACTCCCGCTAGCGCGTGATGATTTTGCCGCTTGGGGCAGAAATCATCAGAAGCGCTCAAGCACGCGACTCAAATCAAAGCGCCGCGGTGCATGCACCGCGGCGCTTTGATTTGAGTGACCCCAAGGGGATTTGAACCCCTGTCCCATCCGTGAGAGGGATGTGTCCTAGACCGGGCTAGACGATGGGGCCAGAAAGGCTGGCGAATCTCACTTCCGCTTTCGCGGGGCGCGGAGTATAGCGCGATCGATCAGGCGAAGCGGATTCACTCCGCGAGCCGTACTAAAGCGCGTGATGATTTTGCCGCTTGGGGCAGAAATCATCAGAAGCGCTCAACTACGCGCCTCAAATCAAAGCGCCGCGGTGCATGCACCGCGGCGCTTTGATTTGAGTGACCCCAAGGGGATTTGAACCCCTGTTACCTCCGTGAAAGGGAGGTGTCCTAGACCGGGCTAGACGATGGGGCCATCGAAGGGCGAGGATGATACAGACCTGCGGCTGAAAGTCGAATGAAGCGCGGTGTATTGTTCGAATTCTCTCTCTACTTCGCTCAAAAACCCGACCAACCAACCTCCTATGACCTCTCCCCTTGTGCTCTGTCCGCTTGCGATCGAACGAAAAGCCTTTGCGCGATTCGGAAAAGCTGCGGTGCAGCAATTCGGTTGGGGGGCGGCGAGAATGCAAATGGCGATGGAT
The DNA here is from genome assembly GCA_003671055.1 of Planctomycetota bacterium. GTDB lineage: Bacteria > Planctomycetota > Phycisphaerae > Phycisphaerales > SM1A02 > F1-140-MAGs142. The sequence goes on along the minus strand of QWPV01000040.1, from coordinate 2,864 downwards.
CGACTCGCGCAGGGACGGCTTCCAAGTCTTGTTGTTCTCTTCGGCACCGCTGGCGGATTGGACCACGCACTTCCGCAAGGCACCGCGTATCTGATCACGAGCGTCGCGAGTAGCGATCCCTCTCTTCCTACGATCGAGGCACCCGCGCTTCCTTCGAAACTACTCTCCGAACACAAGACCGCGCGCGTCGTGGAATCTGCAACGATCGTCTCGACACCCGAAGCTCGCAACGCGCTCGCAGCGCAAAGCGGCGCGCAACTCGTCGACATGGAGGCGTACACCTTCGCGCAGTGCGCGATCGCTATGAACCTCCCGTGGGCAGTTGTCCGATGCGTGAGTGATGGCGCTGGCGAAACGCTCATTCCTGAGCTCGCTTCGATTTTGAATCAGAACGGCGACGCGAAACTCGGCACCATCATCACGTCGATTCTGCGGCGACCCTCTCTCCTCCCACAGCTCTACACGCTCCAACGTCAAACGAATTTCGCGCTCAAAAATGGCGCCTTTCTCGCTGATGCGCTCTGCTGCGCGCATGAGGAACAAGCATGAGTGAAGTATCAACTGCTGCATCAACGACAACTTTGCTCTTCGGTGGCTCGTTCGATCCTCCGCATGCGCGACATGTTTCGTTGCTTCGCGATGCGATGCTCGCGGTGCATGCATCGCGCGCGATCGTCATTCCCGCGCGCGTGAATCCACTCAAGCGTGAAGCACCACCAACAAGTGGCGCGTTGCGCTTTGAGATGTGCCAACTTGCGTTCGATGAATCAAGCGGCACTATTCGCGTGCATGATCTTGAACTCAAGCGCGAAGGCGCGAGTTACACAGTCGACACAGTCGAGTCACTGCTGCGTCGCGGACTCTGCACGAAAGGAAGCGTGCGACTGATCGTGGGCTCAGATGCGATGCGTTCCTTCACGCGCTGGCATCGATGGCGCGACTTGCTCGCACTCGCAACGCCCGCAGTGATTGCTCGGCCGCCGGACACCGTTGCGTCCACGCGCGAGTTCCTCAGCGCGTTCGCGGAAGAAACGGGTTTTTCGGACGCGCCGTCTTGGGTCCTCGATGTCGAACCCGTTGAACTCTCCTCGACCGCAATTCGCGAAGCGATCGCGCGCGGCGACGCTCCCGAGGGAGTCTGCGAACGCGTGGAAGCCGTGATTTCCCGCGAGAAACTCTATCAATCGAACGCCTAAGTCGAAGGTTCCCCCTACACTTCTCCCCCTCATGACTGCAGTTGCTACCGTCTCTCGCGTCGCCTTCGTCAGCCTCGGCTGTCCGAAGAATCTTGTCGACAGCGAGAAGATGCTCGGTGTACTGAAGAAGTCTGGCTTCGAGTTGGTGAGCGAAGATGCAAACCCTGATGCGATCGTGGTGAACACCTGCGGCTTCCTCGAAGCGAGCAAAGACGAATCGCTCGAAGTCATTCACGATGCGATCGCGCGCAAAGAGCGTGGCGAGATCAAGCGCGTGATCGTCGCGGGCTGCCTCGTGCAACGCCATCGCGCGAAACTTTTGGAGTGGGCGCCTGGCATCGATGCGATGGTCGGTGTGTTCGATCGCGACCATATCGTTGAAGCGGTCGCTGGTGAATCACGCGAGCAACTCGCGGAGAAAGCACCGAAGTATTGGATTGCAGCAAACGCGCTCGTCGCTGCAACCGAGCGTGGCGTGTCGACCGTTGGACTCACCGTGAACGGCGCGGATGGCAAGGGCGTTGGCTACTTCGAAGACGATTCCGATCGCGTACGACTCACGCCGCGCCACTGGGCGTATCTGCGCATTTCTGAAGGCTGCAACCAGCGCTGCGCGTTCTGCACAATCCCTTCCATTCGCGGCAAAATGCGCTCGAAACCACTTGATCGCATCGCTGCCGAAGCGCGCGGACTCATGGCAAGCGGCGCGTTCGAACTCAACCTCATCGGTCAAGACACCACGAGCTACGGTCTCGATATCGGCGAAGCAACAGGACTTCCAGGCTTGCTCTCCACCGTGAACAGCGTCGCGAAGGAATTCGGCGGCGGCTGGATGCGATTGATGTACGCGTACCCGTCGAAGTTTGACGACGCGTCCATCGATGCGATTGCCAAACTCGACAACGTGTTGAAGTACATCGACATGCCACTGCAACACGCGAGTGATGCGATGTTGAAGTCCATGCGCCGACACACAACACGCGAGAACACCGAAACGCTGCTCAACAAGTTGCGCGAACGCGTTCCTGGCATCGCGATTCGGACGACCTTCATCGTTGGTTTCCCCGGCGAGACCGAAGATGACTTCGAGCAACTCCTCGAATTCATCAACGAACAACAGTTCGACATGATGGGCGTGTTCCGCTACTCGGCTGAAGACGGCACGCCCGCAGGCACGATGGAGAAGGACGCGGCGCTCGCAGTCCCAGACGAAGTGAAGCGCGAACGCGAAGAGCGAATCATGCTCCTGCAGCAGGAAATCGCCTACGACAACGCGAAGTTGCAAGCGAAGTCGAAAGCACAATTCGACATTCTCATCGAAGCCCCAAACGCCAACAAGCTCAAGAGCAAAGCAACCACCGGCGTCAGCAAAGGCGGCGCGCTCTACACAGGCCGCGCCTACTTCCAGGCGCCCTCCATCGATTCCGTCACCTACGTGCAATCGAATCAACCGCGCTCCGCAGGCGAACTCGTGCGCTGCACCATCGTCGACTCCAACGGCTACGACCTCATCGCCGTCCCCACCGACGACCTCGAAAAGAAATTCTCGCTGCCGATCGCGCATCAGCACTAATCATTCGCATTTTGGCCGAGTTCCGCTACCCCCGCCTACTCGCTCAACCGGCAATCAGGATGATAGGTTCAGGCTTTCGTGGAGACGATGAAGCC
>QWPV01000004.1 GCA_003671055.1 Planctomycetota bacterium | reverse complement strand
TTGTCCGTGTTCGGAATTGCATCCAAGCCTTGTGCGATGTGTCAGCGGGACTGAACCGTTTAGCGTTGCTTGGTATTCTTCGCATCCGACCCCCACACCTATGATCAACTTCCTCACTGCATCTCTTTCGTCACTGGCAATTTCCGTTTTCGCTCTCGCGTCTGCGCATGAACCTGTCTCGCGCAGTGCGCCCGCGACGGCGTTGGTGCAGTCCGCGCCTCCGTCAACTGCTCCTGCAGTCGTGTGGCCCACCAATGACTCGGGTCTCAAGGCATTGGGTGAGACGTTGACGAAGGCGTGGTTCGCGAAAATCGTCGCGAAGGATTGGGCTGCAGTGGAAGGTCAGCTGCATCCGAGTTTTCAGCGGATCAACTTTGAAGGCGCGTTCGACCGTGCAGCGGAGATCACTGAAATCAAAGCACTTGCTGTGGGAGCGCCGACGTTCAACACGTTTCACGCAACGCGCGTGGGCGAAGCGCTTGTCGTGACGTGCATGACTGCCGTGCCAGAGAGTTTAGGTGGCTCGACGCTTCCATCCGACTCGTCTGCGCGACTCGGCGTTTGGAAAGCATTCGATGGCGTATGGCAATTGACCGCGTGGGTTTCGCTCAACATGCCAGCGTCGCGTCCTGCGCCGACCGCGCCGCGATTTGCGGGCGATGCTGCGATCAACGCGCAAGGTCAAGCGCTGATCACGAATTTCCTCACGCTGCAGCACGATCAGAAACTCGATGCATTTGACGCGCTGCTTGCTGAAGGCATGCAAGTCGCAAACTTCAAAGGCATCGTCACACGCGCAGACATCATCAAAGGCGCGAAGTACGCGAAGACCGATGCGCCTGTAATCGCCGACGTCCGCGCCACAGTCGCGGGCGATCTCACCATCGTCACGTGCAATCTGACGATGGGACAAAAGATCGGATGGACCACGATTCCCGCAGCATCCGCGCCCTATCTGATGGTCTTCCAATCGTCGACCACTGCAGCTGGCGCGACCGTCTCGAAAGCCATCGCGATCGGTAACACGAACAAGCCTTTGTGAGTGCAACGCGGTAGGCGGGGAGATGTGTCTGTCCCCGATTGCGTCACAGCATGCAGCGTCATTGCGTCTTTTGTTTGCGCTCGTAGCGCAGGTCGAAGCTTGCAGTGCCGAGCGTGGTTTTCTCGATTGCCTTCAACAGCTGTGCGCGCGTGGCGCCGTTGTTGCTCGCATCAAATTTGGGGGCTTCACTCAGTGCGAAGACTGTTGCGGTGTAGGTCTTCACGCCCGGACCCTTCGAGCAGGGCGGTGCGTATTCGCGGCGGCGGTTGACGGTGTTGATGCCCCATGTACTCAACGAACTGATGTCGCGCGCGCCTTCGTTGATACCGGTTGTCGTCGCGGGGATGTTGTAGAGCATGATGTAGACCTTCTCGCTTTCGGCGCCGGGCGCAGCGCTTTCCGCGCCTGGAGGAAGGTGATGCATGGTGATGGCGATGCTCTTCGTCCCTACAGGTAGACCGCTCCACTTGAGTGCGGGCAAAAGACTTTCACCATCGCAGGTGCAGCGCACATCGAGCATGCCGTTGGAGTCGAGTGAAGCGCACTCGAGATTCATGCCAGGTGTGTTGGGAGTTTTGACGACCGGAACGCTCACATTGCGTGGCGCATTCGGTTGATCGTCGCGTGGTGGTCGACCAGCGGCACCACCTTGTTCGCGTCCTCCACTTTGACCTTGTCCGCGCGGACGATCGACTCCGCCTTGATTGCGGGGCGTGTAGGTTTCCTTCGTCATATTGCCGTCAGCATCGGTGAACTCGAAGTTCAACTTGCCATCGGACTCAACGCGATATGCGATCGTATATTTCTTACTCGCGAGTTCATACTCAAGCATCCACGCGCTGACGCTAGTCTGCTTGAATGCTGTGATGCGCGCGCCATGCAACGGCTGCAGCGCGGGACGCATCGGATTCGCGTGCGCTTGCGGTTCGACTTCGCTCTCCTTGCCTGCGCCGCGGAGCGTGACCTTTCCCTTCATGCCGCCGTTGATGTATGGATATGCCTTCGACGCGTGGTAGTGATACGAACGCGTGCCGCCGCCGAATCCTTCACCCTTGGGAAGTTCGCAGAAGTGCCCGTTGAGTTCATCGAGTTTGTCATGCGAGCCACACGGACACGCGAGGTCTTCGCCAAGTTTCGCCGCTGGATCGAAGAGGCCGTACATCGGAAATCCATCAAGTGCGTACGCGATGGGTTTGCCCTTGCCGACGATTGACGCGATTGCGAGCGGCGCTGCGTGATAGTGGTAATCATCAGCGCGTCCACAGTGTCCGCCGAACTCATCAAGTTCGCCGATCGAGAAACTGTCCACGCCACGGTTGTTGAGCGCGTTAAAGATCGGGATGCCGTTGGCAGCGAGCGCAACGGCACCACGCATCAGTGCGTCTCTGCCGGAGATCGGCTTGTCAGCAAGTTCTGGCTTGAGCGGAATCTGCCACGCGTTGGCGCCTTGGTATTTCTGCGGCAGCGGGACCTGCTGCTGCCACGCGGTGATGCCGACCATCATCATCGACGCGAGCGGCGCGTGCGGAAGTCCGTCGCTTTCAACATAGAGCCAGCGCTCGTCGGCGCGTGTCTTTACGAACGGCGCGAACGCGTCGAAGATCGCGGCTTGCTGCGGTTTCTTCGCGTCAATCGAATTCGCATCCGCGGCGTTCGTGTGTGCAGGTTTCGACTGCGCCGCATCCAAGATCGACTCGTTGATCGCGAGAATCGCTTCGATGCGTTGCGTCGCTTCGATGCGATCAGCACTCGCGAGATCGTCGATCGCAATTGTCGTGATGTCGCCCGACGCCGTCGCGATCGCAACCTTGCCCGATCGCGCGAAGAGGAAGGAACCATCGACGACTTCGCCCGTGCGCGCGTTCGTCCACGCGCGACTCGACGCGAAGTTGAACTCATCAGGCGGATGTGCGTGGACGATGCCCGCGAACGAAAGGGCAGTGATCAGGTTGAAAACGAGGCGCCATCGATAGTTGCATTGGATCATTGTTGCTGCATCTGTTTCTCGCCCGAGAGCAATCAGGGACAGAGCAATCCGGGACAGGCACTATTTGTTTCAACCGCGTCGCGATAAGTACAACTGCTCACGAACTACTGCTTTTGTTTTGGCGGCGTGAGTTGCGCGGCGAGTTCCGTGGCGAGTTCCGTGGCGAGTTCCGCGCCGAGCACTTGATCGATCTCTTTTGCCGCGAGATCCTGCGCTTCCTGTCGCGCGATCAGCTGTTGTTGGCTTCTTTGAGTAAACACCGTCAACTTCGACGAAGCGCCAGGCGTTGCACCGGCGATGGGCCACGTCATTGGATCGTTCACGACGATTCCATTCGCATACAAACCGATCTCGCGCATCATTGGACCGTCGCTCTGCGCCTTGGTCAGGTAGGACTGCACCTCTTCGAGCCGCCACGCAGTCGCGATCTTGGAAATCGCAATGCTTTGCTCTGCTGTTACTCCGGCGAGTGCGATCGCCGCAGCTTCCAACTCAACAATTGTGCGCGGCGCGTAGCGGGATTGTCGAATCGATGGCCCACTCTCAAGCGCTGAGATCAAAGTGAACGCGATGGTTGGAGTCAGTTGCGATTGCAGTGCCTGTTCGAGTTGTGCATTCAAGGTCGCGACCGAACTCGCGGCGCTGTACACACCTCCGAGCTGAATGAGCATCGCGACTCCCATCAATTCCATGCCTTCAATCTTCGGTTCGACCGCTGGGCGATCGCGCGCCGCGATTTGCAGTCCAATTGCTGTTTCGCCCGCCATGAGCGCTGTTCCTTCGAAGTGGGCAAACGAAAGGCGTTCGGCAAGTTGCGCACGAGCCGCCGCATCGCTCAAAAGTAACGCACGCATGGCGACGCGATCGGAGTCGCTAAGTGTTACGAGCGCATTGAATGCTGGAGTCACCGTCGTGAACGGCAACGCAAATGACGCAGCCTTCGCCATCGTCTCCGCCGCCGCATCTGCGCGACGCATCAACTTCGCCTGTTCAATCATCCCGTTGGTGCGCTCGTTACTACCAAGCGCTGCTGCGGCACTCTCGATCAATGTGAGATCGATCGCGAGAACTCGCGCGCGCATGTCCTTCACGAGTGGACCTTGCGAACGGGATGGGTAGCCCTCGGCCGCCATCTTCGCCGTGAATTGCAATGTCGCATCGGCGAACGGACCCGTTGCAAAAGCTTGGCGACTCGCATCGCTCGCAGCGACCGCAGCCGTGACCGCATCGGCAACGGGTTTCTCGAGCGCAGCAGTCGCGGGCAACAATCCAACACGCGTCATGAGCGCTTCCACGGCCGTGGCTGTCATCGGCAGCGCGACAATTGGAAGCGACTCCAACATCCTCGCGATCTGTTTCGCTTTGCGGTCGGCTGCGGCAGCGGTCGGGTTCGGCGAGTCAACCTGCGCGTGCGCGATCACGCAAGAGCAGAACGCGACGAGTATCCCAGCAGAAAGATGAGTGTTGCGCATGCGGCAATGCTACCTTGAGTAAGCGGAGGAGCATTCAGCGAACAACATCAATGTCGGTAATGATGCGTCGGATTCCTCCTATGAAAGACGCACTAATTCATCTTCCCGACGGGTATTCCATCCGACTCATGCTCGAGCGCGATTACGCGGAGGTCGCTGCAATTTGCGCTGCGGTGTATCCGACTGAAACGCCGTACACGCGCGATGAACTCGCCGCGCATCACAGGGTCTTTCCCGAGGGCCAGTTCATTGTGATGCATGACGCAAGCGGTGCGGTGGCGGGGACACACTTCACATTGATACTGCGCATGTTGGATTTTCATCTCGATGATTCATGGGATGTATTGACTGCGCATGGCACATTCACGGATCACGACCCTCTCGGTCACACGCTCTACGGCGCCGATCTCATGGTGCATCCAGCGCATCAACATCATGGCATCGGCCGCGCACTGACGGTGGCGATCCGTGGACTCGTGTCTGAGAAGGGTTTGTGGCGTGCAACGGGTGGAAGTCGCATGCCTGGATATCACTTGGTCGCCGGCGAAATCACGCCTGATGAGTACATCGCGAAAGTGCAACGCGCAGAACTCACGGATCCCGTGCTCACTGCACATCTGCACGATGGTTGGCACGCAGTGACCGCGATCGAAGGCTATCTTCCCAACGATGCCGAGTCCGCTGGCTGGGCCGCAGTGATTCAATGGATCAATCCAGCGTGCCCGCCGCCTGAAGGTTTCGAGATCGGACGCGTGCCGAGACGGACGAAGCAGTGACGCATGCACCGAGTGAAGTGCTTGCACGCTGAGAGCGTTCGATTGGTTCCCGTCCTTGATGGTGACGCGTGAGAGGGGAAATGTGCCTGTCCCAAATTGAACCCCCAAACTGCACCCCAAAACTGAACCCAATGTGGGGATTCCCATTCAATCTATACTCGCGCCATGGTCGCGATCGCACTTGTTCAACAGCACGCGCTCGATGCGCTAGGCGCTGCGTTTCCGCAGCAACGCGTGCAGGCGCTGTGGTTGTATGGAAGCCATGCGCGAGGGGAGTCTCGCGCCGACAGCGACATTGATCTTGGAGTGCTCGCTGTTGGAACCCTCGATCCCATGCGGCTCGCGCGCGTTGCGTGCGACTTGGCATTGTTCGCTGGCGTGCCCATCGATCTCGTGGACTTGCGGTCGGTCTCTGGATTGCTCCGCGTCGAAGCAACGCATCACGGCAAGCGAGTTGCAGCGCCCGATCCGTTCGCGGCCGACCTCTTCGCAACGCATGCGCTTGCGGATTATGCGGCGTTTGCTGCGAACCGCCGAATTGCTACGGAGTCCATGCAGGAGAAGTTTCATGGCAGATGATGTGCTACTCCAGAAACTCGCGAGCATCGATCGCTGCCTTCGATCCATCCGAGTCTTTGTCGATGGCGATCTCGACCGACTTTCGAACCAGATGGTGCAAGACGCTGTCGTACTCAATGTGCAGCGCGCTTGCGAGCAAGCGATCGATGCGGCGTGTCGAGTCGTGTCGCAACGGCGTCTTGGAGTGCCAAGCGACAGCGTCGATGCGTTCAACATTCTCGGACGCGAGGGACTGCTCACGAAAGAGACTGTCGCAAACATGCGGTCGATGGTTGGCTTTCGCAACATCGCCGTCCATCAATATCAGCAGCTCGATCCCGCGATTGTCCGCGCGGTGATCGAACGTCACCTTGGTGATTTCGAGCGCTTCTGCGCCGAGTTAGCCTGACGCGGCGCCAGAAAGCAATCGAGGGCAGGCACAGAATTTTCATGTCTTTCGTCTCTGGAAGATTGTGCCTGTCCCAAATTGTGCCCCCATAGTTACGCGCCCGCTACCAAGCGTTCGGCGTGAAGTTCAACACAAGGGGTGGCAGTTGTTCGATGCCAATCGTGGCGTCGCCGAGCATCTCCTTCTGCGCCGATCTTTCCCGCCGAAAGGTGGCACGAGCAACCCACCTTGCTGGCATGCCGGAAGCAGCATCACCACGCGTCACTCTCGTCCACGCGCCCACGACACAATCGACATCAGCGTTCGAACACGCGACGCTTGGCAAGTCGCCGGGACTTTCGCCTATCGGCCGCAACACGATGATCTCGGCGGTCTCAGATTCACCGCTAAGGCCATTGGCACGATTCATGACAGCGAACCATTCGCGTAGCGCAACTCCACGAGCGGAGACCGTGAGTTTGTGCAGTACCTCTTCGTCATCGCGCCGAAGGACGAGCCAGACGGAATCCGTCTTCGTTCCCGGAACGAACAGTTGCAGCGATGTTTTCAACTTCAACGGCATCGCCCGCCGTAATCGCTTCCTTCGAGGGTTTGCCGACAGTACAGCCGCACGATGAGTTGACCTTGACGATCTTGAGTGCCGCCTGATCTTTGCGATCGTTTGTTAGATGAAAGGTGTGGCGTACGACCGTGGGGTTGCCTTTCAACTCCACCACGCCAAAGTCGTACGAGGAGGTTCCAGACAACAGCGACGGTTACGTGGGTTCAACGCGCGAGTTCTGTGGAGGAAGTTTCTCTGGCTCCGGCACAGCGTCAGACACAGGCGGAGTCGTCGGGGTCGGCGACGACTGCTCGATCAAGTGTTCAGCCAGCCAAGTTGAAGTAGCGTTACGTATCGAAATGGGCGCGGACAATGGACGCGTCTTTCCATCGACCTCTACTTCGAGTGCACCCTCGCGATATCGAAGTCGTTGGCAGTTGTCATTGACCCACCAACCGATAGGCACCGTCGGCGCGGTCTGCGCATGCGGGGATTTGGAGGGAACAAAGTCCTTCAATTCGAGTTCGGCGAATGTGACTGTGGGGGAGCGACCTTGCGCCGTCGCAAGTCCTTCCGACAACGCGCGGCGGGTCACTTTGCGGGGAAGGAGTCTTCCCGAAAAGGGCGCCCAATCTGTGCACTCGACATCAATGCGCCCGAGCCGGGTCCGCGCATTCACGCCGTTGTCCTTCCAACTCTCAACAGCGAGCGAGTGAAGTTGGAGGGCTGGGGTTCCCATGAGAACCACTTCTAGTGTCGTTCGTCCGCCACCGAGGTCGAAGAGAATTCGAGCACGATCGGTCCCCTCTTCGAAGTCAAGGATTTTTCCGTGCGAAACCGAGCGCAGGAGCCCGCCTTCGCCACAAATGAATTGCCAGTCGTTGAGGAGAAGGACGGAGACGCAATCGAGCGGCGCGTTGAACGAGCGTCGCTCTGAGATGGAGACTTGCTCTTGGTCCGGTCGCAGTGACATCCACCGACTTCCGTCCCACAAGGATCGCTCAGCAATTCGATCGCTCGGGAGTCTTGTGTCGGCGGACGGATCGAACGCGGTCGACCAATCGATGGTGTCGTCGCCAACGTCAACTGAATAGTCGAGCACCCGGCGTAGAGACGCGCGTGGGTCTGTGTCAGCGGGCACCGGCATGAACTCGCGTGATCTCCACGAGGCCTTGAAATACTTTACATCGGCAGTCTGCGCGGAGAGGTGTTTGCACAATTGCACGCGAAACTCTTCACCACCCAGTTGATCGGATGCGAAAAGCGTGGACCCGCAGATCAGCACGCAAAGCAACAAAGCGCGCGAGCACTTGTGCGGCGTGTGCTCAAGCTGCACCGTCCCACGAGAGCCGCGCATCATGGAATCGCCACCGGATTCGTGTGGCAGTCATATCGAAAACATGGCTCGAACATGCCGTAGTCGACGCATGTCCACGCGCCGTTGATGAGTTCACAGTTGCCGTTGTGATTCATCCCGCAGTCGGCGATCAATCCGTTCGAGGTGCAGGAGGTCGGCGCAGACTCGGTGCACTCCTCATTTCGGAACCCTGTTCCGTCGCACCAATTGCAACTTCCAGCGCCACTGCACTTAGGAGCCGCACCATCATTCTGGCCAGCGCACGGTCCCCGTTGAACGCACTTGCGATTTTGGTAGGTCGTGCCGACTTGAGCGAAAGCAATCGTAGAGACGGTCGCGAGGAGACTTGTGATGCAGAGGATTGAAGCCCTGTTGTTCATGCGGTTCCCTTCCGATATTGCGTTGTGTGATCAAACTGGACGAAGTTTGAAAAAGAATGGTGTATTGGCGCGGGCAGCGTTGAGGGCCTCGCGAAATGCAGGTTGGAGAGCCGGACCAACACGATTGGCGACCAACTCGAGGAATGCCTCGTGGCTCGTCACGCGGCGTTCGATCGATCGACGGAGTTGTTCTCGCATCTCAGCCGCGTGCTCATCACCGTTGTCGAGGTGCATGTGCTTGCGCGCGAGAGTCCTTGCGATTTCAAACAAGTCTCGTTTCAGTCGCGTCTGCTCCCGCGCGAACGCATCCGTAGCTTCCCTCACAGCAACCACGATCTCGGATGGAGCACCGCTTCGCGTCATGAAGCCCTCGATAGCAGACTCTCCCCAGAGCGGCGCACAAGTGTTTGGCGCCAAAGAATTCCGCCAGTAGATGCCCCACGAATCCGCCAGTTTGGCGCACATAGTGTCGAGAAACAGGCTCTCAATCGTGTTGCAGAACGCTATCGAGACATCTGTTCGAAGCGTCAATCTCTTCCGCAGTCGTTCCCAACCGCGTTGAGTTTCGACTTCGGTGAGGGAATCGCCTGAGCGCCACCTTGCGGCAATCTCGCGCGCGGCTTCGATTTCAGCGAGGCAGTATGCGTCAATGGCCCCGTAGTAGGTTGCTGTCGCAGCCTTCACCGAGTCGGCGAGGGGAGAGTCGATCAGAAGCGTCGAGTACTCCGCAACCATGTTCGTGTCAACGCGTAGATCGTCGCAACGAATTGCATCGAGCCTGACGAAGGCACTCAAGAGTTCGACGCAATCGCCGATCCGCCAGAAGTCTTGGATTGCCATCTTCGACAGGGCTAAACGGCTGAGCAGGAGCGCGCGACGGAATTGTTGTGCGTATTCGGTCTCACGGTCCGCGGCGACGGCGAGCGCCGTTCGGAGGTCGAGCATAAGGTCGTCTACCTGCAGGAGATTGCGACGAAGCGCTTCGGCACTTGCGTGTCGCACGCTCGAGGGTAGTCCGGTCTCTTCCAACCGTTCGTAGAATTCGTCGCGCGCGCGGTTGAGACGCTCACGCAGTTCTGGTGTGTCGGGCTGCCCCGCGACTGACAGCGGTAGGGCACCAAGTTCCTCGTCGACTCTCCGGAGGATCTCCTTGCGCCCGGAGTTGTCGACGAACTCAAACAGTTCACGATCGAGCACTTCGCACTGCTTGAGGTACGACGCCGCGATGCGCTCGCCCGCGACGCGTTCAGGATCCCCTGTAGCGAAATGCTCAATGATTGCGGCCAATTCCTCGCGCGAAACCAGGTAGTGCAGTTCTTCGAAGACGTGCTTCGCGGGAGAACCCGTGTCGTTGATACGAGGGTTTTCGCCTGTGACGGATTGCGTGGATTGCTCACGATCGGCCGGCGCGGATTGTCCGCCGCCATTCAAGACACACCCCAAAACAAACACTAGGTACCAAGGCATCTCCGTCGTTCCTTTCGCGATCACGGTCATCGTTCCTGCGGAGGCTCGGGAAAGTATACATCCAACCCACAAGACCATGTCAACGGTCTGAAGAAGATTGTGCCTGTCCCAAATTGTGTGTCCCAAATTAGGCGACCCCGCGCTCGCCGATGGATGTCTCATATGCTGACTGATTCAGCATGCCTCCCGCCATGATCACCAATATCTCCTGTTATCAATTCGCTGCGCTTTCCGAGCTCAAGGCGCTGCGCGAGCGTCTCTTGGATCAATGCAGAGCCAGCGAGTTAAAGGGGACGATCCTGCTGAGCACTGAGGGCATCAACATGTTCGTCGCGGGCAACCCCGAGCATGTGGATGCGTTGGTCGCTACGTTGCATGCCATTCCGGGACTCGCAGGCCTCACGCCCAAATACAGCGAGAGCGCCCAGCAGCCCTTTCGTCGCATGCTGGTGCGCATCAAGAAGGAGATCATCGCTTTCGGGGTCGAAGGCATCGAGCCTGCCAAGTACACCTCGCCACGGTTGGCGCCAAAGGTGCTGAAGCAATGGCTCGACGAAGGTCGGCCGGTCATTCTCTACGACACCCGCAACAACTATGAAGTGAAGCTTGGCACCTTCAAAGGCGCGGTGGTTGCGGGCATTGATTCATTCCGCGACTTTCCAGCAGCGGTCGCCAAACTGCCGCCGGAGATGAAGCACGCGCAGGTGGTGTCCTTTTGCACGGGTGGTATCCGCTGCGAGAAAGCAGCACCGTTCATGGAGCGCGAAGGCTTTGAACATGTCTGGCAACTTGATGGCGGCATACTGAAGTACTTCGAGGAATGTGGCAACGCGCATTACGAAGGCGAACTGTTTGTATTCGACCAACGCGTGAGCCTCGATCCCGGGCTGCGTGAGTCGGACTGGTCAATGTGTTTCGCCTGCCGCGCGCCGCTCTCCGTTGAGGAAAAGATCGATCATCGGTATGTGGAGAATGAGTCCTGCCCGTACTGTTTCAAAGCAACCGAACAGTAGAAGTGTCGTCTCATCGCATGCAAGGGCGCGATTGCTCAAACGATCGGCGGAACGCTGACGAAACGTCACGAGATCTCTGCGTCTGCAACGAGTGGAATTCTGCGGCGGCGAGAAGATCCGCGCCGTTGCGCTCGCTTCGTCAGTGCTATCTTTGTGTGTTCTTCCAACCGCCACACAGTCGAGGTCTCTCATGAGCAGTGCAAGCAAGTGTCCATTCGCAAACGGATTCATCAAGAACACGAATGAGGGAGCAAGTAACCGTGATTGGTGGCCTAACCAACTCGACTTGCAGATGCTCTTGCAGCACTCGCCGAAGTCCGACCCGATGGGCGCGAGCTTCGACTACGCGAAGGAATTCAATGCACTCGACTTCGAAGCAGTGCGCGCAGACCTTCGCGCGTTGATGACGGCATCGCAAGAGTGGTGGCCGGCGGATTGGGGTCACTATGGGCCGTTCTTCATTCGCCTAGCGTGGCACAGTGCGGGAACGTATCGCGTGAGTGATGGTCGCGGCGGTGGTGGTTCGGGCATGCAGCGATTCGCGCCGTTGAACAGTTGGCCAGACAACGTAAATCTAGACAAAGCGCGGCGTTTGCTGTGGCCGATTAAGCAGAAGTATGGCAAGCACATTTCGTGGGCGGATCTCATGCTGCTCACAGGCAACGTTGCGCTTGAGTCGATGGGATTCACAACGTTTGGTTTCGGCGGCGGTCGCGCTGATGTGTGGGAACCTGATTCGACGTACTGGGGCGCGGAGCACAAGTGGCTCGGTGACGAGCGATATCGCGGTGATCGCAATCTTGAGAATCCACTCGCTGCAGTGCAGATGGGTCTCATCTATGTGAACCCAGAAGGTCCCAATGGAAACCCTGATCCGCTTGCGTCCGCGCGCGACATTCGCGAGACGTTTGCGCGCATGGCGATGAACGATGAAGAAACCGTCGCACTCATCGCGGGCGGTCACACATTCGGCAAGACGCACGGCGCAGCGGATCCAAGTAAGTACCTCGGTGCTGAGCCCGAGGGGGCACCGCTGCACGAGATGGGACTTGGGTGGAAAAATTCTTTCGGCACCGGCAACGCTGGCAGCACCATCTCAAGCGGACTCGAAGGCGCGTGGACGCCGACGCCGACCACGTGGGACAACAGTTACTTCGACACACTGCTCGGCTACGAATGGAAACTCACGAAGAGCCCCGCGGGCGCATCGCAGTGGATCCCGACCGATGACTCTGCGAAGAACGCGGTGCCCGATGCGCATGATGCGACACAACGACACGCGCCAGTGATGCTCACCACCGATCTCGCGTTGCGCATGGATCCAATTTACGAGCCAATTTCGCGGCGTTTCCACAAGAATCCTGCAGAGTTCGCTGACGCATTCGCGCGTGCGTGGTTCAAGTTGACGCATCGCGATATGGGTCCCATCTCGCGCTACCTCGGACCACTCGTTCCCAAGCAAGCGTTGATCTGGCAAGACCCCGTGCCAGCAGTCACCCATGCGTTGGTGAATGCGCAGGACATCGCTTCGCTCAAAGTGAAAGCGCTCGGTTGCGGACTTTCGATCGCGCAACTTGTTTCCACTGCATGGGCTTCGGCGTCGACATTTCGCGGCACCGACAAACGCGGCGGTGCCAACGGCGCACGCATTCGTCTCGCGCCACAGAAAGATTGGGCTGCCAACAATCCTGCAGATCTCGCGAAGGCACTGCACGCACTTGAAGCAGTGCGCGCGGAGTTCAACAACGCACAGAGCGGCAGCAAGAAGCAGATCTCGCTCGCGGACATGATCGTGCTCGCCGGATGTGCGGCAGTGGAGCAGGGCGCGAAGGCTGCAGGTGTTGCGGTCGTGGTTCCGTTCACGCCTGGCCGCACCGATGCGAGTGAAACACAAACGGATGCTGCGTCCTTCGCAGTGCTCGAGCCAACCGCCGATGGTTTCCGCAACTATCTCGGCGTCGGTGCGAGCAACGCAAGACGCACGGAGCAATTGCTCGTCGATCGCGCGTGTCTCCTCACACTCACTGCGCCAGAAATGACGGTTCTCGTTGGCGGCATGCGCGTACTCGGCGCGAACGTGGATCGCTCACCTCACGGCGTATTCACGCAACGCACAGGCGCGCTCACGAATGATTTCTTCGTGCAAGTTCTCGACATCGCAACCACATGGACGCCAACGTCCGCTGCGCAAGAATCCTTCGAGGGCCGCGACCGCAAGACGGGTCAAATGAAGTGGACGGCGAGCCGAGTCGACCTCGTCTTCGGCTCCGACTCGCAATTGCGAGCACTCGCTGAGGTCTACGCAAGTGAAGACGCGAAAGAGAAATTCGTGCACGACTTCGTGGCAGCGTGGCACAAAGTGATGAGCCTCGATCGCTTCGATGTTGCGTGAGCGCAGAGAAACTCGGCTCCTGAGCCGTGTGCAATGGGCTGCGAGGGGAATTGGGTTGATTCCTCTAGCGATATGCTTTCTCGCATGATGCGATTGATGTGCATGTGTGCGGCATTTGGTTGCTTCGTCGGATGTGCAACGACGCACAGTACGTCGCATGAGACTTCCGTCGTGGTGCTCGGCGTTGCGCAGGATGGCGGCGTGCCGCAAACAGGAAGCTTTGCCGATACGCGTTGGGATGATGCATCGCGCGCGCGGCAAGTTGTTTGCTTGGGCATCATCGATGCGCGTGCAAACAAGCGTTGGATGATCGAAGCGACGCCTGATTTCAAGCGTCAATTGTTGGAGTTGTATCGAGCATCCAACGGTGCGCCGCGTCCAGTCGTCGACGGAATCTTCTTGACGCACGCGCACATGGGTCATTACACAGGACTCATGTTCCTCGGTCACGAATCGATGGGCGCGAAGAACATTCCTGTCTACGCGATGCCGAAGATGAGCGAGTTCTTGCAGACGAACGGCCCATGGGAGCAACTCGTGCGTTACGGCAATATCGAACTGCGCGCACTTGCTGCAGGGCAACCGATTCAACTCGCAGACGACCTCTCCATCGAGCCCATCGCAGTCCCGCATCGCCAAGAATATTCCGAAGTCGTCGGCTTCCGCATCAAGGGTCCATCGCGCTCGATCCTCTTCATCCCCGACATTGATTCATGGGAACAATGGGACGCACTCGGCACTCGCATCGAAGATCTCATTGCCACAGTCGACATCGCCTACCTCGACGGAACCTTCTTCGCGAACGGAGAAATCCCCGGCCGCGACATGACCGGATTCCCGCACCCTTTCATCCAACACAGCCTCAACCGATTCGCGACACTCAGCGCCGCCGAACGCGCGAAGATTCGCTTCATCCACTTCAATCACACAAATCCCGCGCTCGATGCATCGTCAGACGCATCCCAGATCATCCATGACGCAGGCATGAGCACTGCGCGCGAAGGTGAGCGGCAAAGTTTGTGAGCAATCGCGAGCAATCGAAGCATCACCAAGGACAGACGCTCGCCGATTGCTGGAGAGGGAGACGGAGTGTGGACAGGCACAATGAGATGACGCGGGATTCGGATGGGCTTGAGCCGACAGGTGG
Source organism: Planctomycetota bacterium (assembly GCA_003671055.1). Classification (GTDB taxonomy): domain Bacteria; phylum Planctomycetota; class Phycisphaerae; order Phycisphaerales; family SM1A02; genus F1-140-MAGs142. The sequence continues at coordinate 70,690 of QWPV01000004.1, read as the reverse complement.
GCGTCCTTCGCAGATCCAAAAACGAAAACACCGTCGCGCTTTCGCGACGGTGTTTGAAGCTCCCCCGACTGGACTTGAACCAGTAACCTGGCGGTTAACAGCCGCCCGCTCTACCAATTGAGCTACAGGGGAAATGTCTGTCCTTTGACAGGGGCGGAGAGTGTACCGCGATGGCTCTTTTCGTCAAACCGATTGTGTGGCTTGAGAAGTGCTTGGAGATTCGCGTCGAACTTGCTCCGTTGGGGCGTTGTTCGATTGTGCAGTGGAGGGGGGAATCTGTCGCTCAATCTCGCTTGAGGTCGACGGATTGCACCCCTTCGATTGCGTTGATCATCTCGACCAACTTGATCGATGCGGCGTCATTGTCGAGTCGGACGGTGTAGACGCGCTCGAATGCTGCGCCGCTCTTCATCGTCGACATGCCTCGCAGCGCGCACCGCTTCGTTGCGTTTGCGAGGACGCTCACGATTGTGCTTTCCGCAACCGACCCTGATGCGATCTTGACCGTCAACTCGAACGCGAGTCCCTTCGAACTTCGATTGGTAGTACGCGGATCGAACATCCATGCTGCGAGGAAGACGAAGGGCAGCGAGACGAACGGAATCATGAAGTAGCCAGCGCCAGCGGCCATGCCAACGGCGACAGCGAAGATGACGAATGCGGTGTCACGCGTGTCATCGACAACGGTGCGGAAGCGCACGATGGAGAGCGCGCCGACGATGCTGAATGCGCGCGCGACGTTGTCGCCGATCACGAGTGTGGTGATCGAGAGCAACACCGAGAGCATGACGAGCGTCGCGAGCAGTGGTCGCTGCGTGCGTGCTCCGCGTGTGAAGCGATAGATTCCTGCGACGGCGATACCCAACACTAGCGCGACGGTTAATCGCGCAAGCGATGCGCGCAGTCCGAGCTCGGTGTCCGATGCAAATGTATTCGTAAGCCATTCGGGCAAGAGATGAGCTCCTTACGGATTCTTCGTTGCTGGTTTCGTCGTGGCGTTTGCGGGCTTGTACTCGAGCAAGTACTTCGAACGCAGCGTAAAGAATGCGCGCAGACTCTGCGCCGCTCGTCCAGTGGTTGCCTCATCTGCTGCAGTCAGCAACATGAAGTCTTCGTAGGTTGAGAGTTTGCGCGTGTCTTGTTCCACAAATGGTGCGATGAGCGTGCGTTCTTGCGTGATGAATGGACCGAGGTTCGACCACGTCATTTCGCGCGCGAGCGTTTTCACATGCTCGAGGTAGCGCGCGCGAAGACTCGGGACAGCAAGCAGTTTGCTGCGGAGCGCTTTCGAGCCGTCGTCTAATCCCGTGAGTGGATCAAGCGTTGTTCCGCCGCCACCCATCGGTCTGCCGCCACCGTTTGGCGGAGGACCACCGAAGTCGCCCATCGGCGGCATTCCATCGGGCGGCATCTCTTCCCCTTGTGGTGGACGCGGAAGCGAGAACTCAGGTTGCGATCCTCGGCGTGGTCGATTTGCATCAGGCGGCGGACCATCAGTGCCTTGTCCATTCGGCGGCGGACCTTGCGGACCACGCATGTCGCCACCGCGTCGACCACCGGGACCGCCAGGTCCACCACCGTGGTTCTTGAACGACTCATTCATATCGTGCGGCAGAATGTGGAAGACGCCAGTTGGGTCTTTGTAGATCGAGTAGTCACTCGCGCGTGTCCAAAATCCGTCGCTGTTGCACGTCACAATGTCAAGCGCAAGGAACCACAGTGCGCCTTCGATATCGAGAATCGGCTGCAACTTCGCTTCGAGTTCCTCTGCTGGTGTGTTCGTGAGTACATCACAGAGGTGCATCAAGTCCTTCCAATCTTCGTCGCGCGACTTCGACTTGATTTCATACCGCGATTTATACGCAGCCACATCATCGCCCTTGTCATCAAGCCCCGCACTTCCTTGCGGAGATCCTGGAACCTTCCATCGCGCGCCTTCACCTTTGAATTGCGGCCAATGCGCAGCGACGAAGAGTTTGTTGAATTGTTCAACACTGATGAACACGCCCCACGATTCTCCGTTCACGACAACCTGCACGAAATTCGCTTTGGGCACAGCGATATGCGGCGCAGCGAGGTGTGCGTACAGCAGCGTGGAGAGCATCGACGGATCGCCGTTGCTGTTGAGCAAGTTGAGCGTTGTTGCGCCATGCAATCGAAGCGCAGAGTCGGTGTGATCGACGGAAACGTTGAGCGATCGCTTCGATCCTTTGGGGACGGTGAAGTAACTTGATGCGCCTCTGAAGTGCAGACCAACACCTGGATACTCGACGCCATCCACAGTCATCGTCGCGGGAACATCCACATCGGTACCGTAGAAAAGTTCGAGCTCTGCTTCCCAGTCTGCAACATCGATCTTGAAGAACACCGTGCGCACAACGCTTGTGTCATAGAGCGGCGCAGTTGGGTAGTTCGCGACATCGGATGGCGAGATCTTTGCGCCAGCTGAAGTTGCGGGGCGATTCTCTGGTCCACCGGGTCCACCGGGTCCGCCACCACGACCGCCGCGCATTCCGCCACCGCGTGTGGGACTTGGATTTTTCTTCAACTCCGCGCGCGCAGCGATGAATTCATTTCCATCAAGTCGACCATTCTCGTTCTCGTCGAAGTCCTTCAAAATCTTTCGCTCTGGCGCTTGCGGACCACCAGGACCACCAGGTCCACGCATCCCACCTGGATCATCTTGCGGAAATAGCGGCGGTGGTTCGTTGGGAACGCCTTGCGCGCACGCGACTTTGTACAGAAGCGCGGCGGTGAGAAGGAACGCAGGGGCGCAGCGGTAGGCAGTGAATCTCATATGGAGCGGCTCCTGGGTTGGGTTCCTCCTCGAACGCAAAAAGGGACGCTTTATAACGGCGTTTTGCGAGAATCGGTGAAGACAAAGATGGTGTGAACCAACATCGACCTACCCAATGCGCGCGATACCACCCATGTACGGCCGAAGCGCTTCAGGAACGATGATGGAGCCATCTGCTTGTTGGTGCATTTCCAAGATCGGAATGAGCACGCGGGGACTCGCGATCACCGTGTTGTTGAGCGCGAATGCGAAATGCGTCTTGCCGTGCGTATCTTTGTAGCGGAGGTTGAGACGCCGACATTGGAAGTCGCCCAATCGACTTGCAGAATGCGTTTCACCGAACGCGCCCATTGGTGAGCCATCGCGATCCATCTCGCCGCGACCTGGCATCCAACTCTCGATGTCGATCATGTCCTCGTTCTTCACACCGAGATCGCCCGTGCAGCACTGCAGCAATCGATAGGGAATCGCAAAGGATTGCAAGATCGTTTCGACAGTCTCAATCATCTGCGCATGCCACGCGCGGCTCTCTGCGTCGTCTGCTTTGCACACAACGACTTGTTCAACTTTGTCGAATTGATGGATGCGATAGAGACCCGCAGTGTCCTTGCCAGCTGCACCGGCTTCACGCCGAAAGCATGTTGAAACTGTGCAGTACTTCAGGGGAAGTTCATCAAGGCTGAGAATCTCATCAGCATGAATGCCCATCAAACCAACTTCGCCAGTGCCCGTGAGAAAGAGATCGTGTCCTGACCCTCGGCTGGATTCTTCGATGTGATACGCCTGCTCGCGACCTGCAGGAAAGAAGCCTGTGCCCACCATGCATTCTTCTTTCACAATCACAGGCACGCCCATCGGCGTGAAGCCTCGCACATCCGCCATGAAATCCACCGCGTAGCGCAAGACCGCTTGATGGAGTCGCATGCCGAGACCAGTGAGCACATAGTGACGCGTGCCCGCCATTTTCACGCCGCGTTCGAAGTCCGCGAGCTTGTGCATCTTCAAGAGTTCGGTGTGCGTGCGTGGTTTGAATCCGCGGTTGCCTTCAAAGGTCTTCGCGAAGTCCCAGCCAGCAGGAGCCCAACGACGAATCTCCACGTTGTCATCCGAGCCTTTGCCCTTCGGCACATCATCCGCGGGCGGCTGCGGAACCTGCATCCACAGCGATTTCCATTCGGGCTCGATGGATCCGATGCGATGCTCGCACTCTTGAATTTCGCTCTTGAGTGCAGCAGGTCGCTCTTCGAGTTGCGCGATCTCTTGCTCGATGCTTGCACGTTCATCACCGTGCGCGTGCTTCACTTTGCCCTTGAGTGCGCCGAGTTTCGGGCCGAGCTCTTTGCCGATGCGATTCTGCTCAGCGCGCGCGACTTCTTGCCGAGTGAGAATGGAGCGGCGCGCTTCATCGAGTGCGAGAAGTCGATCGATATCAACGCTCATTGCTTTGTCGGCAACGCCACGTCGGAAACGGTCTGGATCTTCACGCAGTTCTTTCAGGTCAATCATCAATCAGCCTCACACAGAAGTTGTGCCTCAAACAGAAGAGGCGCAGGATAGAGCCTTACGGCGTGTCTGTGCGGTAGCTGGGCATCGCGGCCCAACGAAGTTTTTCCGTGAGCGTGCGCCAGTACGAATTGTCTGGATTCGTCACGAAAAGTGCGCCTTGTGGATTGCGTTCGATCGTGATGGTGTCGCCCGCGTGCAGCAGGCATGTTTTCACGCCATCGAGAACGAGCGCAGTGCCTTCATTCGCTCGGCGCACTGTGAAGCGAACATGCGCGGACGCGGGAATCGTGACTGGTCGGAACGCGAGACTCTGTGCGCAAATGGGAACGATCGACAACGCGTCGAGCGAAGGATGCACGATCGAGCCGCCTGCTGACGCGCTGTACGCGGTGGAGCCCGTGGCGGTGGAAATGATCACGCCATCACCCACGACTGCGGGGCCGGCTTCGTCATCCACCGTGAGGTTGAGCTCAATCATGCGGAACGGTTCGCCTGCTGTGATCACGCAATCATTGACCGCACAACCGCCGCCAAGTCGAGTGACGCCGCGCATTGCGGCAACCGCAAGCACATTGCGCGTTCGAACCTTCGCATTGCCCGCAAGAATGAACTCTGCGTGCGTCTTGAAACTCTCGCTGTCGAACTCCGCGAGAAATCCCACACGACCCGCGTTGATGCCGATGATGGGTTTCGCACGGGCGAGTAATCGACGCGCTTGTTCGATGATCGTGCCATCGCCGCCGATGACGATCGCAAAGTCGAAGACATCGCGTGTCACGCACTCTGCATCGTCAGCGTCGCATGGATCGACATGTGCGCCAAGTGTGGAGAGCGTGGCGCGCACAGAATCCAACACGCTCGCGGTACGGCCTCGCGACGGGCTTGCAATGAGGAGGATTCGAACTGGATTTGCCACGAGTGGAATCCTAACTGACAATGCCCTTGGTGAGCCGCATGAATGCAGTCTCAAGGCTCACTTGCTCTGGATGCAATCGCGCGAGTCGGAAGCCATTGGCCAAGAGACGCGACGCAAGTTCGCTCGGCGAAAGCACGGCGTTGGGTTCAAGCGTCACATCGATGCGTCGCACGCCGCTCTCGTCGGCAATGTCCACACGCAGCACGCCTTTCAGTTTGCCGAGCAACTCCGCCGCCTCATTCGTGCGTTCTTCCACCACGAGTTGCACGACCTGCCCAACCTTCGCGCGCGCCATGATTTCACTCACAGGTCCCGCGAAGATCAATTTGCCTTGTTCGATGACACCCACTGCGTTGCACAGTTCGCCGAGTTCATAAAGTATGTGGCTCGAAATCAGGATCGTTTTTCCCATGCGTCGCAACTCTTTGAGGAGCTCGCGCATTTCGATGCGTGCACGCGGATCAAGTCCGCTTGAGGGCTCATCCATGAGCAGCACTTTGGGATCGTGCAGCAAAACGCGCGCAACGGCGAGGCGTTGTTGCATGCCGCGCGAAAGTCCGTTCACTTCACTCGCGGCTTTGTACGAGAGATCCGTGAGTGCAAGCACATCCGCAATCGTGGTCTCGCGCTTCGCGCCAGTGAGTCCGTAGCAGGCGGCGAAGAATTCGAGGTACTCCGCAACGGTCATGTCTTGATACGCACCCATGAAGTCAGGCACGTATCCGATGAGCGGACGAATGAGATGATTCTGGTAGCCGACCGTCTTTCCATCAATGCGCGCTTCGCCCCATGTGGGCTTGAGCAGCGTTGCAAGGATCTTGATCGTCGTCGTCTTCCCTGCGCCGTTGGGTCCGATGAATCCGAAGCACGTGCCTTCATCAATCGTGAGATTGAGATTGTCGAGCGCGATGAGTTCGCCGTACTTCTTCGTGAGGTTGACTGTCTCAATCATTGCCATAGGAACTCTTCAATCACTCGCAGATTATTGCGGTTCGGTGTCTTCTTGCTGGACGGCGTCAGCTTCTGTCGGCTCAACATCGCTCGGACTCTCGGATGCTTGATCTGCGCGCAGTCGCGGAACGATGTCCTGCGTATCTGTGCTCGACGGAAGCGGCAAAATCCATCGCAGCACAATCTGACCACTCGAATCCACCGCGTCACCATCGACGGTGATCGGAATCGGTGAGCCGGAATCTTCGAGCAAACCATAGACGATGAGGCAGGGGCGCGTAAACCATTTCGAGAGATCAGCATCACGCGCGAGCAGCCGTTCAACGGTGAGCATCTTGGCTTCCGCATCCGGCGCGTGCATGTACTTCGGTGGTTCAAGCATGCTGAAGAACGAGAGCATTTGGAGAAACCGTTCTTCTTCTGCGGTCGTGATCTTGAGTACGCCGAAGTTTGAGAACGGCGACGCGAGATTACGCACGGAGTCGTAGTAGCGGAAGTCGAATTGCTTCTCGAGTGGATTTTCTTCGCGGTCAGGAGAGGGCGCAAATGCCTTTGCAAGATCGAGTGGCTCATGCGCGCGCCACTCCGTGAGCGTGACCGAAGAACCGAAATTCGGCATCGCGCCACTGGGTGTTCGAATGGAACTGTTTGGGTCTCGCAACCTAACTGGCGCAGAACGCAGCGGCCAAATGTGAATGAGCATCACATTGCGCAGCGGTTGCGGAAGTTCATGGACGAGCGTACCGACGATGCGCACATCGAGCGGCGACTTTGTGCGATCAATGTCCACGCGCACTTCCGACGCAACCGACGGCAATGCTCCCCACGAGGCGTCGATTCCACCGAGCCAACGGAACGAAAGATCTGTGCTCGCCGCTCGCGAAACCAAATCCATCGAGCCGCCAGCATCGATGGGGCGCGCAACACGCGCTTGGCTCGGAAACCCTTCAATCGTCGGGTCGGATGGATTCAACCATGATCGCAGCAGTGTGCGCCCATCTTCCTTTGTGCCAACTTGCAGCGCGCTCGATGCATACGCGGGAACGTGCATCGACAACCAGCCACTTGCGCGCACTGGCTGTCGTTGTAGTAACGATGTCTCACCCTGTGGACGCGCCGCCGCATCGAGGAACATCAGGTACTTCACTCGTGGCGCGCTGCCTGAAACAGTGCTGCCCACGAGCCAGATGCCGATGGCGAAGAGCAACGAGAGCAGCGCGGAGTACACCCACGCAGCACGCTCATGGCGCAACGATTTCAATATCGCGAATCCAAGGGGCCCCGCGAGCAACCAGTAAACGCTGAAGGTTCCCGCAGCCGCAAGCACGCCCATCGCAGCAGCGCCGATGAGTCCGATGCGATTTGCGATGAGTCCGCCGCCACCGAGATCGCTCGACACGCCGCCCTTAGAAAGTCGTTTCGCTTCTTCAAGCTCTTTCAGTTCGCCAGCGTTAGGCGTATCGCCGCGACGAGCGAGGATGCGATTCCAAAACACATCGCCCTGCGGAAGGGAGGTGTCGCTCTGCAATCGTCGCGCCGAGAGTTCGTAGAGGTCGAGCCCAATCAAGGTGATCGTGCCGAATCCGTAGACGCGTTCGACTCCATAGACCTGCGCATCGAGCGAGCCCTCGCGCGGCACGGCAAATCCGCTCGCAGCCTTTTTAGAGGGAAAAGCGAGCAGCGGACGCCATTGTCGATCGAGCGTCGCTGGGTCGAAGACTGCGATGCGTGTGGTCGCGTTGGGCGCATTGTTTCGCGTGCTGAGCGAGAGCACTGGAAGAATCGCATCCACGCGCACCGCCTCGATGCGTGTTGGGGCAACGGATGGAAGCAGCGGTTGCAGCGCGTGTCGACCCGCACCACCGAGGTCCCACGGATCACCATTCGCATTCAGCGCGATGATGAGATGCCCTCCGCGTTCAATCCAATCGATGAGTGCTTCCGATTGATCAGTGCTCAATCGCGCTGGTGCAGCAGACGGGTCACACCAAACGAGTGCATCGAGTGCAGCGAATCCGTACCAGCGGTCGGGTAGATCATCGACTGCGCCGAAACGCGCGATGACCGCCAGCGAGTTGTGTGCAGGTGAGTTGCGTCCGTCGTAGTTGGTCGCGTACGCATTGAGCCCGAGCGTCTGCGGCCCAAGCACGCCGAGAAGATCCACGCTGGTGCTGATTGCGAGGCCAGGCGTTTCTGCCGACTCCGCACTGATCGGAAGCGACGCGAGTTCTGTTTCTCGTCGGCCGCCCTTCAGCGAGAACACTCGCAGCGTCGTGATGACACTCGATGCATCCGAGATGTTGCGCGCAATCGGCGTTGTGCCATACACCCATCGTTCGATTGGCTGTCCGGGATTGAGCACGAAGTTCCGAGACTGTTCTTCGATGTCGCCGTCCGCGTTGCGGGTTTCCCACACGAGTTCGACTTCAGTCGGTTCGTCAAGCGAGTTCTTCACTTCAACAAGTAAGCCCACAGGGTCGCCGACACGCGCAACATTTCCCGCGCCGTAGCGAAGCAACTTCAACTCGACATCAGAAAATTGCGCTTCTGCAATGCTCGGGCTCGCAAGTGCGAGGAGCAGAACGAGGGTGCGAAGGGAGAAGCTGAGCGCGCCGAGCATGAGTTGGGGCAAGATACCCGCGCGCACCGTTGGCGAGAGGCGCGAGAATTCACAAACTCCCTGCATGCGGCTCAATTCGTGTGTCGCAAGGGTCGATGCGAGGCGCATGGACGCCGCACTGGTCGCTGTCGTACTCGTTGTCGCGTTCTGCGCGTCACTTGCCGTATTGCGCATCGTTGCCGCGCGGTTGGATCACGCTGGTCGCGTAGCGGAACTGCGCATTGAGATGTCGCGATTGCAATCGCAACGCCGCGATCGTCGTTGATCACGCACGAGGAGTCGTCGCAAGTTGCCCAAGCAACGCTGCGTGACTATCCGTACCACCGTAAAAACATCGAAGTTCAAACTTCTCATTAGGCGAGTGGACGCAATCGTCATCGAGTCCGAAGCCGATGAGCAATGAATCCATACCGAGGATCTGCTTGATCGAACCCACGGCGGGGATCGACCCACCCGTTCCGATGAGGAGTGGCGCGCAGCCGTAGACATGAGAAAGCGCGCTGTTGGCGGCGTTCAAGTAAGGCGACGATTCGCGCACGCTGATTGCTGGATTCGCGCCGTGCAATTCGAATTCGGCGCGGCAACCTGCGGGAAGTCTCGCGTGGATATGCGCCTTGAGTGCGGCGGTGATTGCCGCTGGATCTTGTCGACCAACGAGTCGACATGAAATCTTCGCCGTCGCGTGTGCGCCGATGACGGTCTTCGCGCCCTTGCCTGTGTAGCCGCCGAAGATGCCATTGACTTCGAGCGTGGGGCGAGACCATGTGCGTTCGAGCGCGCTTCGTCCCGTTTCGCCAAAACCGCTTGAAAGACCGATGTCGCCGAGAAAATCGCTCTCGCTGAATCCGAGTGATTCCCACTGCGCCTTCGTTTGTGGTGGAAGTTCATCGACGCCGTCATAGAAGCCGGCGACTGTGATGCGTCGATCTTTATCGTGGAAGGATGCGATGATGTCCGCGAGCACCTGAATCGGATTTGGCACCGCGCCGCCGTACATGCCGCTGTGAAGATCGCGTGTTGGACCGTGCACGGTGACTTCGATGTACACAAGCCCACGCAATCGCGTCGTGATTGCTGGCGTTGACGCGTCCCACATCCCCGTATCACTCACGATGCAGATGTCGCCCGCGAGTCGATCCTTCGCTTCACGCAAGAATGGCTCGAGACTGCGACTTCCAGATTCTTCTTCGCCTTCAAGCATGAGCGTCACCGGAACTGGAGGTCCGCCCGCGACTGCGTTCCAGGCACGAAGTGCTTCGATGAAACTCATCACTTGACCCTTGTCATCCACCGCACCGCGCGCGACCACACGAGGTCCATCCTTGCCATCGACAATCACAGGTTCAAACGGCGGACTCGTCCACAAGTCGATTGGATCTGCGGGCTGCACGTCGTAATGCCCATAGAACAGGACGCGCGGCGCGGTTGCCGCATGTACGCCCACGCCAGGATGATGCGCAACGACAATCGGGTGCCCAATCGTTTTGCACGATTCAGCGGTGAAACCAAGGCTCTTCAAGTCCGCGACCAACCAATCAGCCGCGCGGCGCACTTCGCCATCAAACGCAGGATCCGTGCTCACGCTCGGGATGCGAAGCAGCGCTTGCAGTCGCTCCACTGCAGCGGGGCGTGAAGCTTCGCACTGAGCTCTGACTTGCGGAAGAAGCGGGTGCATCGCACTTGGCGCGGAAGCGGTGGTGGTCATGCGCGCGATGTTAGCGTCATCCGCCTTCAAGGCCCTCAGCGGTAGGATGCCGCGCACGATGGGTTGCACACGAACGAACGGACACACTTGCTGCGCTTCAGGCGCTCGATTGACAGGGTTTTTCACAGCGGTGACTTGCGCAATGCAACCGTCGCGTTTTCCAATGGCACTCCTCGTGGTGCTGTTGTTCGGTGGGCTCTTCTCGCTTGCAGACGCTGTGCAATCGCACGACTTCACGCAGCGAGGGCTTCTCGCGGCAGAGCGCTCGACAAGTGATGCGCGACTCGGTGCCATGCGCGCATCGGCGGCAGTTCGAGAATCGCTTGTGGATACCGCTGCTTTCGACGCAGCTCTTGCGGATGCAGCCGCAGCCGAGAGCAGCGATGGGAGTGGCGTGCGCACTTGGGACTTGTCTGTTGGCGAACTCCGCGCGTTTGCGCAAGCAGGATTTAGTGATCGCGTTGCTGCGATCGAGAGCGACGATGCGCTCGATGATTCCACGCGCGCGCGTCAAACCCAAAGCGCAGCGCAACAGTTCGCTCGCGCGCTCAGCGTCATTGAAGAAGTGCGACCTCGTGGGCTCTTCGAAGCATTCGCAGCAGAAGAGCGCCGCGCAGCACCGCAATTTGTGACGGCGTTGATCGACTTCGATTTGCCAGCATTGCTCGCCGTCAGCGCACGCGCACTCATTCAAGCACCGATGCGCTTGTGGGAAGTCGCGCCGTGGATGACGAGTCTGGTGCTGCTCATCGTGTTCGCCACAGGAAGTTTCGCAGCGACTGCGCTGTGTCGCATGAGTGCACTTGATCTTGCACGCGGCCAAAAACTCAGTGCTCGCGAAGGCGCGTGGTACGCGGCCGATCGTGCGACGCGCTGTCTGCTGCTGCCGATCGCGCCCATCGGGCTCGTGTTGGTGCTGCTGTTTGTTCCTGCGCTTTATGGTGTGCTTCTCGCGTTGCCGATGGGCGACATTATCGCAGCAGTGCTCTTCCCGATTGCGTTGGTGTTCGCGCTGCTCGCAAGTGTTGTGCTCATCGTTTCGTTCTCTGCGATGCTGCTCTACCCCGCAGCGGCGGCGGTTGAAGACGCAGACTTACCCGATGCAATCACACGAAGCGCATCCTTCGTCATCGCGCGACCGCTGCTTTGGCTCGGCGTTTTGAGCACCTCTCTCGTCACACTCGCGATGGGCGGAATCCTCGTGAGTCTGCTCCTCCAAGTGACAGAAGTGTTGACGCTCATTGCAGCGAGCGTGGTGATGGGTGATTCCATCGTGGAGAACGCGGCGTCTTCCCGGCTCGGTTCGGTGGAGACGCTTTCCTCGACGCAAGGAATGAGCGCGCAGATTCTCAGTGGCTGGCTCGCACTGTTCCGCACGCTCTTGAGCGCGTACTTATTCTCGTTACTCGCTGAGTTGTCCACGCGCGCGTACTTCTATATGCGTGCACGCGTGGATGGCGAAGAGGTTGCGACTGTTGCGCAGTCAGCGTGATTCAATCGCGCGCTTCAACTCTTCCACCACGCGCTCAAGTTCGCTCACTCGCGTCGTGAGGGCAGCAATTTCGGAAGGCTCCGCCACCGCGCGCGCCGTGAAAGTTGCCGGCGAACTTGCCTCTGAGATATGAAGAGGATGCAGCGTTGGATGGAGTAACTGCATCCAACGCGTCGTGCGTTCACCCGCCACCGCAGGAATCTCTCGCACCAGCGGCCCTCGCGACGCAGCGCCGTCACCCTCCACGGCGGTGCTCATCGATTGAAGAATGTTCTCCACCGTCTCCATGGACTCGTAGTGGTGCATGCGTGAAGCGCGAGAACGAAGCTCGCCAGTAGTTTGTGGTCCACGCAGCAGCAATTCGCAAAGGATGGAGAGTTCTGGAGCACGCAGCCCGAGTGATTCATTCGCGATGTGGCGGAATTTCTCCACGCGCGCGCCCGACGACATGCTCACAGCGCGCGCAAGCGATTTCGCAGCAAGCCCATCCACCGCGCGAAGTACTCGCGCTTCGTCGATTTCAATCACCGGATCGCGATTCGATTTCTGATTGATGCCGACAATCAGCCCGTTGAGGGAAAGCGGGTACTGCGCAGGCGTCGTCAACGCCTTCTCAATGAGTGTTCCGAGGGCTCGACATTCGTCTGGAGTAAGCGTCTGCAGCATCTCGCGGAACTATATCCGCGTCGTTGCGCCTACACTCGCCGCATGTTTGACGGAAGCGTTCCACACCAGTCTTCTTCAGCGGATGAACTCACCGCAGCCGCAGTCCGTTTGTTTCGCAAGGGAGGCGCACCGTCGCTCGACGAAGCACTGCGGGTTGTCGCGAATCGGCTCGGATTCGACAATGTGCAGCGACCGACGCACTCAGAAATGCGGAAGCACGCACAAGCGCAAGAAGAGGAAGAAGTCGGTGTCGAGGGGCGCAAGGCACGCATTCGCGGACAACTCTTGACAGCGCTCTCGTTGCTTGAAGGACTCGCGGAAAAAATTCCTGGATCCAATCCACTGTTGCTCGGTCGGGCAGCGCGTGGACAACTCGATCTCGATCCAAGTCTGCATCTACGGCTTGAGACGGACGCCGACGCGCCACACGTTGCGCAAGCCATCGTCGACCTCGGATGTGGTGAACCGAGATGTACGTCGCAGCAGATCTTGAAGGGGCGTGTCGACCGATTTGATGCGGAAATCCGAGGGATTCCGTTGTCGCTGCTGCGTATTCCAACAGCGATGCGTGTGTCGTTCGGCCTTGACGCCGTCTCGGGTCGTCCCATCGCATGCGTCGATGTCGATGGACTTCGCGCGCTGCTTGCCGAGTGATCGGCGCGCGCGAGGGAGCGTTTGTCCCAATCCTTGGTTGTTTTCAGCCCGAGCGAGTCGGGCGTGTTCCCACTTGTGCGGTGAGATCGCACAAGATCGTGAAGCGTAGGAATCTCCTCGACGATGTCGCCGTTGCCCGTTGGTCGTTGCTGCTCGTTGTGGCTGATCGCGGAATCTTGGAGGTTCTCCTATGTTCTCATGGCTCCGCAACATTTCCCTCAGTACGCGAATCATCGTGTTGGCAACCTTTGTGACCCTCGCGGTCGCTGGCGTCAGTTACACCGTCTTTGTCAAGCGTTTCCGCGAAAGCGCAGAAACCGCAATGATGGAAAAGGCTGCAGCATTCACTGCCGTTGCCGATGAAGCGAAGAATCACGCAAGTGAACTCTTCTTGAAAAAGTCTATCGCCGTCGATGAGCTGCTGACTGAATTGAACGCCGAGGTCGCAAAGGGTGGCGACTATACGAAAAGCCGCTTCTTTCAGACGATTCCAGTCGTGACTGGTTGGGTCACCGCAGAGAGAGCCGCTAAGAGTGAGAACATCGACTTCAAGGTCATCGCCTTCGATGCGCGCAACAAGAAAAACGAGCCAGAATCCGGCAGTTTCCGTGCCAAGCTTCTTAAAGACCTCGAGACGCAGATTGCTGCCGGAAACGCGGGGAGCATCGGCCGCATTGATCGCGCGACGAACACACTGCACTATTTCCGCGCGATCAAACTTGATGAGAGTTGCATGCTTTGCCATGGCGCACCAGGAGGAAAGTACGACCCCGATGGCGACGGCAAAGATGCGCTGGGTTTCCCGATGGAAAATTGGAGCGTCGGCGGCACGCATGGCGCGTATGAAGTCGCAATGCCGCTGGCACCGATGGATGAACAAGTTGCAGGCTTCGTGAGTTACGGCGCGATGTGGAGTGTTCCAGTGCTCGTGGTTGGCATCGGTGGGTTCAGTTGGATCTTGACGATCGCGTTCGGCCGACCGATGCGCGAGATGATCGCAAGACTCAAGGACATCGCGGAGGGTGATGGCGATCTCACGCAGCGGCTGAGGGCAGACTCTAAGGATGAACTCGGCGTCCTCTCGAACTGGTTCAACAAGTTCATCGAGAAGCTCGATCGCATCCTTTCGGACATCCGTCGCGGTGCCGCGGAGATCGATGCGGGAAGTTCGCAAGTCGCATCGACAAGTCAATCGGTCGCGAGCGGCGCAAGCGAGCAAGCAGCCAGTTTGCAGCAGATTTCAGCCAGTCTTGAAGAGATGTCCTCCATGACCGAGCGCAACGCGGAGAACTGCACTTCAGCGGTCACCCGAAGCGATGCCGCCCGTGAGAAGGCGAACTCTTGCCAGGAAGGTATGGCTCGAATGACCGAAGCAATGGGCGCGATCAAGCAGTCGAGCGATTCAATTGGCAAGGTACTCAAGGTCATCGACGAAATCGCTTTCCAGACAAACCTCTTGGCACTCAACGCAGCTGTTGAAGCTGCGCGAGCAGGTGAAGCAGGCAAGGGATTTGCGGTTGTCGCAGAAGAAGTTCGAACGCTCGCACAGCGCAGCGCGCAGGCAGCGCGTGAGACGGCCGCGATGATTGATGAGTCCACTGTTCGCGCCAATCGCGCAGTGACGCTTTGCAACGAGGTCGATGGATCGCTTCGCACGATTGTGGTGGGCACGAAGGAAGTGAATGACCTGCTCACACAGATTGCGAGCGCGAGCAAGGAGCAAGCACAAGGCATCTCACAAGTAAACTCTGGCGTCTCTGAACTCGACAAGGTCACGCAGCAAAACGCTGGAAACAGCGAGGAATTGAGTGCTGCGAGCGAAGAGACCGCGTCACAAGTGGCGCAGTTGAAGGGACTGCTCGGTCAGTTCAAGACCGGCGGATGATGCGCACTGGCTGAGGGTCCGCGGAGGCGCGCGACCCTTGAGGATTCGACTGTTGATTTCCGCAGCATGAATCTGCGTTGAATCCCTCAGTCGGGACTCAAACACGAACCGCGAGTCCAGACTCGCGGTTCGTGTGTTTTTGAATGGTGTTGCAGATCGCGCGGTGTTTAGGAAAGTCCGCCCTTGAGGTCGCCACCGCCGCCGAAGCGAGCGCGTAACTTCCGCAATTCTGGATCCTCTGCGCGCGCGACGTCTGGTGTCGTGCTGCGACCATCACGACGACGATCACCGCCACCGCCGCCAGTTCCTCCACCAGTTCCTCTAGGCGCGCCGCCTTCAGGGCGAGCCTCGCGAGGTGCAGGCGCTGGTCGCACTGGTGCATCGGTGAGTGCTTTGATCGAGAGGCTGATACGTCGACGCTCATGGTCGATCGACAGAATCTTGCACGTAATGACTTCGTCACGGCGGAGCACCGCATCGGGCGCAGGAATCCGATCGTGGCTGATTTCAGAGATGTGCACGAGCCCTTCAATACCAGGAGCAAGTTCCACAAACGCGCCGAACTCCATGAGTTTCGTGACGCGACCTGTGACGGTTCCGCCGATTTCCATCGCTGCAACTGGATGGATAGGTTCCGCTGAAAGCTGCTTGAGTCCGAGCGAAAGCTTCGGTCGATCACCGGAGAGATCGATGCGAAGAATCTTCACACTTACTTCCATCCCGATCTTCACAACATCAAGCGGGCTCTTCACTCGCTCATGCGAAAGATCGGAGACATGGATCAAGCCATCGACGCCGCCAAGGTCTGCAAACGCGCCGAAACTCTCGATTTTCACGATGGTTGCTGGACGCGTCTGGCCAACCTCAAGCACCGCAAGCAATTGCTCGCGTTGCTCTGCGCGTTCACCAGCAAGCACAGCCTTGCGGCTCACAACGAGGCGATCCTTGTCCCTGTTGAGTTCGACAATCTTCACCGCGAACTTTTCGCCGATGAAAATAGAGATATCTGGAATGTGTCGCACATCGACCTGACCAGCAGGCATGAAGCCCTTGTGATGCGCGATCTCCATCTCAAGCCCGCCGCGGTTCATGCCCGTGCAGCGTGCATCGACAACTTGACCAACCTCAAGCGTGCCCCAATCGGCCTTCTGCACCGCACCTTCGATCGAGAGCACATGCATTCCCTCAAACGGATCGAAGCGCTCGACGATGAATTCGAATGAACTGCCGAGCGCGGGAACTTCGCGAGACATCGCGAGGAACTGGCTCGCAGGACAGACACCCTGAGACTTCGGTCCAAACTCCACAAAGATCTCACCGTCGCGCACCTGAATGACGCGTCCCAATTTTCGTTGCCTTCCACCAGTCTGGGTCGCGCGCTGTGGTGCTTTCGACTCATGTGAGGATTCAAGATCCTCAATGGAAAGTCCACCGAGCGCTGCTTGAATCTCGGCTTCGAGTTCAGCGTCATACGCAGAAGGGCGCGAAGCGTCCGCAGTGGGTGCGAGAGGGGAAATCGGGGCTTGTTCTTCGGGGAGCGACATAGAGGGAAAACCTGGGTCGCGCAGCGTACTCGTTTCAGTCGCATCCCCAAAGTGTTTGCTGTAATTGTTGAGACAGAATCCTGTGTTCCCCATGATCACGAGCAACTTCAGAGCACTGCGTACGAACACAAGCGCAGTCGAGTCTTGAAGAGCAATCTGTCGTGAGGAACTTTCGAATGCATCCGGAGCACCGGCCATTCGCATGTTGCCTCGACTCCAGCCTGTGCAGAAGTGGGCTTAAGCAAGCCTGCTCAGCCGTTCGCGCTAGACACACGTTTCCGAATATGTCCAAATAACCAAAGTTCTCGGACTGCGTGATCGAGACCGCCTCGATCACCGTCCAAAGCAGTCCGAGCATGTTCGTTATCATTCGCCACCCGTCGGGGGTTTCCCCGGCGCAAATAGTTCTAGGAGGTTGTCATGGCATCAGCACGCTCAGCATGGGGTATTGAAATCGGATCCTTCGCAGTTAAGGCAATTCGCCTCGAGCGCGTTGGCGACGAAGCCCGCATCGCAGATTTCGCCGTCATCCCGCATCGCAAGGTGCTCACGACTCCCGATCTCGACGTCGACGAAATGATTCGTCTGAGTCTCGGTCAATTCATGAGCGAGCGCGTGCTTGAGAAGCAGAAGGTTGTGCTCTCAATCCCTGGAAATCAGGCGTTTGCGCGCTTTACCAAACTTCCTCCAGTTGAACCGAAGCAAGTTGCGAACATCGTTCGCTTCGAGGCGCAGCAGCAAATTCCATTTCAAATGGATGATGTTGAGTGGGACTACCAGACATTCGAATCTGCAGATTCACCGGAGATTGAAGTCGGAATCTTCGCGATTCAGAAAGATCGACTCGATCAACGCCTCTCGCTCTACAGCGATGTCGGTGTCGGCGCGCAGCAAGTGACACTCGGTCCAGTGGGCGCATACAACGGTCTCGCGTATGACCTCGGACTCAATGACACGAGCGAGCCTGTCGTCATCCTCGACATCGGAACGCTTGCAACCGATCTCATCGTTGCACACGGAAATCGCTGCTGGATTCGCACATTCCCGCTCGGCGGCACGCACTTCACCGAAGCGATTGCAGAAGCGTTTCAAGTCTCTTACTCCAAGGCAGAAGAACTCAAGCGCGACGGCGCGACGAGTAAGTACGCGAAGCAGATGATGCAAGCAATGCGCACGGTTTTCGGTGATCTGCTCGGCGATGTGCAGAAGTCGCTCGTGTACTACCAGCAGCTCAATCGTGGCGTGCAGTTGAAGACGGTGCTCGGACTCGGATCCACATTCAAAATTCCTGGCCTGCGCAAATTCCTCGGTCAACAGCTGAATCTCGAGGTGCTGCGCTACGACGAGTTCCGACGCATTCGATTCGAAGGCGAGCGCGGCGCGGATCTCTCCGCAGCAACAATCAATCTTGCGACTGCGTACGGTCTCGCGCTGCAAGGCATTGGACTTGCGCCAATCGAAGTGAATCTCGCGCCTTCTGCAGTGCTTCGTCGCCAACTCTGGCAAGCGAAGAATCGCTGGTTCGCGACTGCTGCAGCACTCGGCGTCGGCGCTGGCGCGCTGATGTTTGCACGAGGACTTTCTGATCAAGCAGCCGTGGCAGCAAATCAAGACTCAGTGAGCGCTGCAGACTCGGTGATTCGTGCAGCGAAGACGCAAGTCGATGCGTTGAAGGCGAAAGAGGGCGAGTCCAATGTTGGATTCCGCGCAACAAACGCGCAGCGCTTGCTCGAAGATCGTGAAGTGTGGCCATGCATCTTGAACGATGTCGCGGCAGCGGTCGACAATGCAACCAACGACGAGTATCAGAGCGCGACATGGACGAAGGAACTCGGCGAGAAGCCCGCGAATCAACGCGAGCAAGTCGAACTGCTTTCGCTCTCGGGTCGCTACGGCATCGCGAATTCAAAGCGGACCGTCGAAGTGACGATGGCGATTGATTACGCATCAGGAGATCCACAGCGATTCATCGACGAGAAGATCGTCGAGTTCCTGAAGGACCCTAAGCGCGCATCCAATCCCAAGTCGCCGTACAAGATCGTTTCTGTGCGCTACAACAGCGGCAAAGATGACAAATTCATCGTTGCCGCGGATGGAAGTGCGCAGGGCGCAGACGCCGAGGCCGGTGGAAGTGCAGCGTCTGGCTCTTCGAAGCCACGATTTGAATCCGCGAATATGAAGGACGAGGAAGGCAACGATGTGAACGCGGGAGGCGGCGATGGCAGCGGAAGTACTTTCGGTGGCGTGAAAGGAAAGCGTGGCGCGTCCGGTACGCAGATTGCTGCGCCGAAAGGACGTTTGAGTGGCGCAGGTGCTGGCGGGACCAGTTTCGAAACGCCTGAGAAAGAGAATCCAAACTACGGCCCGCGTGGCGATGGTTCCGATCAGAGTGGCGGGAACAAGATTGACCGCGGATCTGGCGCAACGAATGAAGCGAGCACCTCGCTTGACTCACTCGCACCACTTCCTTCACGGCCAGCGATGTTCCCAGTGGGCTCGGAAATCTACCGCGCACAAATTGTCTTTACAGTTGAGATTAACGGTGATGTTCAGGTGTCGGCTCCGGCATCTGCGGAGGCTGCGCAATGAAGCAAGTGATCGCGTTCGTCAAAGAACATGTGCTCGTCGTCGTATTTTGTGGAACGATCATCGCGGCGCTTGCAGGAGGCTGGTTTGCGAGCGCGGGGTTCAATGAAACTGTGCGGCTGAAAGCAGAAGAGCAAGCGCGGCGGTTCGGTGAGCTTGAGGGCGCTGAGAAGGGCTCGATCACGATCGCATTCCCCGGAAGTGCAGAGCCCTTCAATGCAAAGGGCGTGATCAACGAAGCCGTGGTGAAGCAGTACGGCCAAGTCATCAACGTTATCGCTGAGGACGCGACGAAGATTCAGCAGGCCGCGCTGGCGCGGAATCTGAATGGTCGTGATCCGTACGATCCGAAGTCAGAAATCGCCGAGTTTTTGCCTCGAATCAACGACAAGCAGGCAGCAAAGGTTCGCTACGCAGCGCAGAAGTTTGTTGCCGCGCAGTACGCGAAACTCCTTGCAGATGTCCACGCGGGCACAGCGCCTTCGGTCACCGAAATCACGAAGCGTCTCGAGGGTGCGCGGCTCAACTTCATCAACCAAGATCTTCGAAAGAATGATGCAGCGAGTCTCTCCGCAGAGGAGAAACTCAAGCTTGAACAGAAGCTCGCAAGCGATCGCATTGGTCTGCTCGAATCATCCGCGATGGGTGTGTCGTTCTTTTGCGATCCGATTGATCTTTCGATCCCAACGGAAGCGGCTGCAAAGGCGCTCGACTTCGAGAAGCCTGCGCAGATCGCCGCATACGAGCAAACACTGTTTGACTGGCAGTGGAGGTTTTGGGTAACCGAAGACATCTTGCGTGGCCTCTACGCCGCGAATCAAGATGGTGCGAAAGAACTCGTTCCTGAGTTGCGAGCACCCGTGAAGCATCTCATCTCCCTCACGATTGCCCCCATGGGAAAATCAGGAGGAGCGAGCGAGGAAGGATCCGCTTCCGAGAACGCAAGTTCTGGCGAGGCCGCCGCGTTCGGTGCCGCGCCCGAATCACCCGAGGGTGCAGCAACGCCAACACCAACGGCAACAGTGCGAGCCGGACTCGGCAGTCCTCAAGTCGATCCTGCAGCCGAAGCAGCGCGCGATTACTCCAAGTCATTTACGGGTCGAACATCAAACACGGTCTATGACGTGCGTCAAGTGACCCTGGTGTTTGTGGCGGAAACAGCAGCGATTCCAGCGGTGCTCAACGCGCTTTCACGCGAGAACTTCATGACAATTCTCGACATGGAAGTCGTTCCTGCAGATCCATTCGCCGCAGCGCGGAAGGGTTTCGCATACGGCGTGGAGCCAGTCTCGACGGTGACATTGGATATCGAAACCATCTGGTTCCGAGAGTGGACAGCGTTTTTCATGCCAGAGTCCGTGCGAGGACTTCTCGGAGTCACGACGATCACAGCAGAGTCAGCAGAAGCAAGCGGCGAGACAACAGGTAGTTAAGTGTGGAGCGCCATTGAGCGCCATCAGATTGAATTGGAGCACGCAATGAAGACCAAAGGCATGAAGCCCCTTGAGCAGCATGTTGAGAAGCTCGTCCTAGGTGTTAGTTTGCTGGCGCTTGTGGGCGTCGCAGGCTGGCAACTTGTGCATTCACCTAATGAGGTGAAGCTTGGCTCACAGACTGTAGATCCAGGCGAAATCGCCAAGGTCATCGGCGTGAAGTCGAACACGGTGAAGGCGTTGCTCGACTCGGATCAAGCATCCATCACGATCCCGAAAGACGGCCTTGATCCCGCAGCAGATGCGTTCATTGCGCGTCTTGATCGCGGCGTCGCTCCGTCCTCTCGCCTCGCGCGACTTTCGCCCGCTATGGGTTCGCTGCTCAGTTCGGGCGGCGGATCAGCAGACTCGTGGTACCACGAACCCTCGCTGCCTTCGGTCGCACTGCAACCAACGATTCAACTCGCAGACACGCTCGAAGACGCAGTGGTCGAGCAGTATCCAGAGTTGAAGTCACTGCTGGCGAGTTCTTCCGCGCCCTACGACGTGCTCTGGACGGTTCCCTCCGCGGTGCTTGATCTCAGCGCAGTGCGCAAGGAAATGTCGGCAGACGACCTCGGCCTTTCCCCACCGCGCAAGCAGATTCCAACCATTTGGTACAACAGTGCGTTCTATATTGTGGACGTCGAATTCCACCGTCAGACAGAGCGCGCCGATGGCACTTGGGGAGACGAAGTTGTCGTTGGTCATCTTCCTACAGTCGCTTTCAACTATCGCGCCGAGATTGCAAAGGGAGCTGACGCTGGATTGCGTCAGTCCGTGTTCACGCAACTTTCCGATCCTGCAAATCAGCGCGAAGTCATTCAACCTGCATTCCTTCCCACGAAGGTAGGCGCGTTCTCCACCGGCTTGATGGTCGCGGAAAGCGGCAGCGAGTCGGACGGGGACAAGCCAGAAATTCGCGCCGCAAAGAAGAAGCTCGCAACAGCCCAAGCCAACCTGGCACAGACCTCACAGCAACTCACCGATGCGGGTGGCCCGCTTGAGGAAGCGCCAAAGAAGCCAGGCGGTGGCGACTCCGCAGGCGGCGGTGGTGCGGGCGGACGGCCAGGCGGTGGACTTGGTGGTGGTGGTCTTGGTGGTGGCATGGGTGGCGGAAAGCGTGGCGCTGATGGCGCAGACCCGAAGGACGAGGCAGGCAAAGCAAAGCGCATCGCGTTGACGAAGAAGCAAAGGCGCGAGCAAGCACTTGTCGACGCTGGAACTGAGACACTGACCGCGCTCGATGCGAAAGCAACACTTGCTGCGCCAAAATCGAAGTTCCCCGACCTCGCTGCGGATCCATCCGTGCTCGTGTGGACGCACGACATTTCCGTCGTACCAGGTAAAACCTATCGATATTCTTGCTCGGCGAACTTCTACAACCCATTTTTCGCACGGGGCGCGCAACTCGTTGCCGAGCAAAAAGCCAACGCAACCCCGTTCATCCTCGGAAGCATCGAAAGTGGTTGGGGCGAGCCGATTCGAGTGATTCCACCCGTTGCGTTCTTCTTCGTGGATGCAGCGCCTGCCGAAGGTCGTCTCGGCGTCGGACAAGCATCTGTCGAGATCTATCGATATCGAGACGGCGCTCGCCGCCGTGAGCGCGTAACACTGCAGCCTGGTGATGTTATTAGTACTTCAGGCTCGTCTAATGACTTCTCCACCGGATATTACATTGTTGACATCGTTGCGGATCCTTCGGTCGATCGAGGCGCAAGCGATCGACGTGGCGCGGCAGTCGTGCTTGTGAAGGAACTCGCTCGTCCAGAGGATCCCTATGAGGTTCGTGTGCCAACCGCGGACACCGCGGATGCGCGCAGGCGTGAGTACTTTGACGATGCAGAGCTCGCAGAGACCGAAGCACGGCAAAAGAAGGGTGTGAAAGCGCCAGCCACAGGCGATGCAGCAACAGGCGGCGCTCCTGCTGGAGGCGGCGTCGGTACAGGCGCTGGTGGCGACGCACCTAAGTATGGGCCGCGCGGCGGTGAAGGCTCATAAAGGGCCCCCGACATCGTTCAGATTTCGATTTCAAGAAGCCGAGGCGTAAGCCTCGGCTTCCTTTTGTGGACAACCCGTTGAAATTGGCCAAATTTGGGGTGTTTGAATTGGGTTATTAGACAAAATAGCGACTTCCTGAACTCTCCATAAAAAAATCATGCACAGAGACGCCGTAGGGGTTGACAGCAGCAAGAGAGTCGCTAAACTCTCCGTCCCGCGTAAGTCCCTGAGATTCAGGAACCAAGCGGAAAAACGCTTCTTTTGAAGCGTTTCTTTGACAAGTCAGTGCAATGATGTCGTGATAAGGCGACACCAGAATTCCGTAAAGGAAGTGCAGCGAACCGGTGATGGCGAAAGCCAGCTCAGGCTCAATGTGTGGAACTTGCGGAATGGTTGGTGTCGCGTAAATTGCAATGAGTTTAACGAGCAGCTAGAAGGCGAAATGTGTGTCACCTGTAAATCGATGGGTGGCATGCTAGAGGCCAGCAAGTGCGCAAGCGCGAAATGCGTTTGTCACGAACTGGTCTCGTTGATCATTTAGCGAACCAACGAAGTCAAATTCGGGGTTCGGTAGACGCGATCAAGTCATTAAGGGCACATGATGGATGCCTTGGCGTCGAGAGGCGATGAAGGACGTAGGAACCTGCGATAAGCTTAGGGGAGCTGGTAACCAAGCCTTGATCCTAAGATTTCCGAATGGGGCAACCCACCCGAAAGGGTATCTGCGGCCGAATGTATAAGCCGTATGAAGCGAACCTTGCGAACTGAAACATCTTAGTAGCAAGAGGAAAGGAAAGCAACAGCGACTCCGTTAGTAGCGCCGAGCGAAAGCGGATAAACCAGTAGTTGAACGAATGACCTGGAAAGGTCAACCAAAGAAGGTGATGGTCCTGTAGTTCAAATCTGGGTATGCCTATCAAGTAGAGTCAGACTCGTGGAATCTGGCTTGAAGACGGGGGGACCACCCTCCAAGGCTGAGTACTACTCGACGACCGATAGTGAACCAGTAAGGCGACTGAACGGTGAAAAGCACCCCGATAAGGGGGGTGAAAAGTACCTGAAATCATGTGCTTACACAGCGGTTGCGGCCCTTAGGGGTTGCAGCGTGCCTTTTGCATAATGAGCTGGCGAGTTACTCTTTACGGCAAGGCTAAGCCAAAACCTGGCGCAGCCGAAGGGAAACCGAGTCTTAAAAGGGCGTATAGTCGTAGGGGGTAGGCGCGAAACTGATTGATCTACCCATGGGCAGGTTGAAGGGGGGGTAAAACCTCCTGGAGGACCGAAGTCGTGAACGTTGAAAAGTTCTGGCATGACCTGTGGGGAGGAGTTAAAGTCTAATCATAATCAGAGATATCTCGTTCTCCCCGAAATAGTTTAGGGACTAGCCTCGCAAATCAACACTTGGGGGTAGAGCTACTGAATGGGTTTGGAGGGCTACCCGCCTATCCGGCCTAATCAAACTCCGAATACCAAGTGCCTAGTTGCGGGAGTAAGACTACGAGGGATAATCTTCGTGGTCAAAAGGGAAACAACCCGGACCACCGGCTAAGGCCCCAAAACGGATCTAAGTTCGAAAGGTAGTCAGATTGCTATGACAGCCAGGATGTTGGCTTAGAAGCAGCCACCATTTAAAAAGTGCGTAACAGCTTACTGGTCGAGGAATCTGGCGCCGATAATTAACGGGAATAAGATCCGTGCCGAAGCCGTGGACTAACATTGTTAGTGGTAGGGGAGCGTCGCTATCAGCGTTGAAGCTTGCCCGTTAGGGCAGGTGGAGCGATAGCAAGTGAATATGCCAGCTTGAGTAACGATTAATGGAGTGAGAATCTCCATCGCCGCATGCCCAAGGTTTCCTGGGGAAGGTAATTCCGCCCAGGGTTAGGCGGTTCCTAAGGCGAGGCCGAAAGGCGTAGTCGATGGATTGCCGGTCAACATTCCGGCCCTTTTGTGTAAGGTTCGAAGATGGCGTGACGGATTCCGAAACTTTACGGGACAGTGAAGCGTCCAGGCCCTTGAGGCCGTTGTAAGGCGTAGGAGTCTCAAGAAAAACCGTTCATCTACAAGCACAATAAGCCGTACCAAAACTGACACAGGTGGGCGAGGCGAATAGCCTCAGGCGCTCGAGAAAACGGACGTGAAGGAACTAGGCAATTTTACCCCGTACGTTCGCAATAAGGGGGCCCTCCTCGAAAGAGAGGGCGCAGAGAAAAGGCTCTGGGAACTGTTTATCAAAAACACAGCACTGTGCTAACTCGCAAGAGGACGTATACAGTGTGACGCTTGCCCGGTGCCGGAACGTCAAGGGAGCTGGTTAGCCGAAAGGCGAAGCTAGCGACCGAAGCGCCGGTAAACGGCGGCCGTAACTATGACGGTCCTAAGGTAGCGAAGTTCCTTGTCGGGTAAGTTCCGACGCGCATGAATAGCGTAATCACTGGAGCACTGTCTCCACGTCCGACTCGGTGAAATAGTAGTGGCGGTGAAGATGCCGCCTACCCGCGGCAAGACGGAAAGACCCCGTGGACCTTTACTGTACGCTTGCAGTGATCATGGATTCAAACTGCGTAGGATAGGTGGGAGGCTTTGAAGTTTAGCTCTCGGGCTAGATGGAGCCATTGGTGAAATACCACCCTGAGTGAATTCGTGGTCTAACGTTGATTCCCTTGAAGCAGGGCAGCGGACACTGCATGCCGGGCAGTTTGACTGGGGCGGTCTCCTCCAAAAAAGTAACGGAGGAGCGCAAAGGTTGGCTCAGTGCGGTTGGCAACCGCATGTCGAGTGTAAGAGCATAAGCCAGCTTTACTGCAAGTCATGCAAGACAAGCAGTTACGAAAGTAGGCTCTAGTGATCCGGCGATTCTGTGTGGAAGGGTCGTCGCTCAACGGATAAAAGGTACCCCGGGGATAACAGGCTGATCGCTCCCGAGCGTCCATAGCGGCGGAGCGGTTTGGCACCTCGATGTCGGCTCATCACATCCTGGGGCTGAAGGCGGTCCCAAGGGTTAGGCTGTTCGCCTATTAAAGTGGTACGCGAGCTGGGTTCAGACCGGCGTGAGCCAGGTCGGTCCCTATCTGTCGTGGGCGTTGCAATATTGACGGGATACAATCTTAGTACGAGAGGATTGGATTGGACGTACCCCTGGTGTGCCAGTTGGACCGCTCGGTCCACAGCTGGGTAGCTACGTACGGCAGGGATAACCGCTGAAAGCATCTAAGCGGGAAGCCCACCTGAAGATAAGTATTGCTTTGAGACCCCTAGGAGACTACTAGGTTGATAGGCCGCACGTGTACGTGGAGAAATCCATTCAGCGAAGCGGTACTAACGGTCAAAGACTTCGTCGCGTCTACCGGTCTCCGAATCGCAGTTTTTCTGCGGTCGGCTGACTGGTCGCCGACTTCGCTCGTTAGACATGCAGTTTACGACCGCTCTAGATTTTCATGAAGTCCATGATTTGTCTTGAGTGATTCGAAGCGCGACACATTGCACGATTTATCACCATGGAGTGCCAGGAATGGCACTCCATGGATTGCCGGTGAATATAGACAAGGGGTCACACCTGTTCCCATCCCGAACACAGAAGTTAAGACCTTGTCGCCAATGATACTGCTCAGCGGGAAAGTAGGTGATTGCCGGCTTAATGGGCTCTGTCGAGGAAACTCGACAGAGCCCTTTTTATTTTTGGCATGCGCGGCGTGTGCGCCATGTGTTCTTTTTCGATTGCCGGATGGCTTGCGAGATTGAACGGCGTTTCAAGGCTTGGGTGTTTTCTCGCGCGTCTGGATCTTCGGTGCGTGCGTTGCCTGTTTTATGGTGGCGGCCCCGAGATGCTTCAAATGTGTCGAACCCTGACTACTTGAAGTTCGATTCTGGTTTCGGGTTTTGGCCTTGGTTTCGACTCAATTGAATTCGAGTCTTTTCGCTTGAATCGCAGTGCTTGAAGGTGGGACTTCGCTTCGAAGCGATGCGCGTGTTGATTGATGGCGGATTCTGTCGAAACGGTGGAGAGGTCTCGCGCATGTGCACGCATTCGCTTGGGCGGGGGCAAAGGCGGTGGACGGTTGCGTCCTGTTCGTGACGCATTCGGCGGCTGTGCGTCGCCAGTGCGCTGGTACCTTGAGCGTTGACGGTGGGTGCCGCTCCTATTTGGGGATTGCTGATGGACTCCCGACGCGCAGTGATCGATGGTGATCGTTTGGGAACCGCCGGTTGATGGACGGCTCGTTGTTGGGCGTGGCATGCCCTCGCTCATCTAAGAATTTTTGGGGAACGGCCGTTGGACTGCTTGACAATCTTGATCGTTCTTTAGACAGTGTCGGTGCGTTGATTCGGAATGGCTTCCAACAGCGTCTCGCGCTGGCATTACAGCGTCTGGTGGGGGATGTCTTTTGGCGGGAAACGAACGAAAGACATTCCTATGGCTATGTTCAAAATCTACGTGGGCAATCTCGAGCCTCGAACCAAGATTGAGCAAATTCGTGAGCTCTTCGCGCCGTTTGTTCCGATCGAAGACGCGGTCATCGCGATCAATCCCGATACCGAGAAAAGCAAGGGTTTTGCCATCATCATGGTGCGTGATCCTGAGCTAGGTCGTGCGGCAATCGCTGCAAACATCGGGAAACGCTTGCTGGGCAAAGAGCTCGTGATTAACGAAGTTGTGAAGAAGAAGGCGGCCGTGCAGGAGCGCCCTGTGCAAACAGGTCCGTTCGGTCCACATATGAATCGCGGCGGTGGCGTCGCGCGATTTGGTGGTCGCGCAAATCCACGACGAAGCCCTGGTGCGAGTGCTGGTGGATCCTCTTTCGGGAGTTCGCGTTCTGAGTATCCCTCGAACGCGCCAAGCGCTTTTGCGCCTCGATCCTCGAGGCCAATCGGCGGCTACTCCGCTCGCGCAGAGGAAGGCGCGCCTTTGCGCGCATCAGCGCCGCTGTCGGGTGTCGGTCCGATGGATCCATCCACAGCACCACGACCGAGCCTCGCGCCGAACACATCGATGGGAATCACAAGTCGCCCCATGTCATCTGGAACCTCAGCATTTCCCGTGCGAAACTCGAGTGCTCCGACCGCGGGTGCAGGGTCCGGCTCGCTTTCAGGATACGCCGGAGCACCGACAAGAGTCGTCGCTCGTCCATTCTCAGGAACTGTCGGAGGCCCTGTGCGCCCGATGGCAAGGCCACTCGGAACCACAGCTGCACCAGTTCCATCAGCAGCAGCATCAGCATCGCCAGCGAAGCCGCTCGCTCAGAGTGCGTCGTTGGCAACGTCCAAGGCGACCTCGACTGCGGCGAAGCTCGCGAGCGTCGTGAAAGCGTCGAAGTCTTCAAGCGTCCCGAGCAACACGAAAGAAGAGGCACCTAAAAAGATTGCCAAGGTTGCGAAGGTCGCGAAAGTAGCGAAAGTAGCGAAGGTTGCCAAAGTAGCGAAGGTTGCCAAGGTCGAAAAAATTGCGAAGGAAGCAACAGTTGCCAAAGCAGCTAAGGTGACTAAGGTTGTCAAAGTAGCCAAAGTAGCCAAGGTAGCCAAGGTTGCGAAGGTCACTAAGGTTGCGAAAGTCACGAAGGTCGCGAAGGTTGCCAAAGTCACCAAGGTGGCGAAGGTCGCAAAAGTTGCGAAAGCAGCCAAGCCTGCGTCGAAAGCAACCAAGACCAAGTAATTAGTAAGGATTCGGTTTTCTGCAGCGCGCGATATGACGAAGCATCATGCTGCGCGGTCCTGCTCGCAAGTCATCACGGTTCGCGGTCGAAGCGTTGTTCGCGTTTCTCATCATGCGCGCGATCGCGATCTCTTCCATGGTCCCATTGTCGCGTGCTGTCGTGATGACCTTCAAAGCCATGCGGTGGGAGCGCAGCATTCGGTGGGCTCTTCGCGGCAGTCTTTTTTGCACCACCTGAAGCGCCGCCTTTTCCGCTCGCGCGGGACTCGTCCGACTTTGCAGTGGGTTTCGTGCGTTTCTCCGCGGCATTGACGACGATCGTTCGGCCTTCGAGATCTTTGCCGTCGAGCGCGGCGATCGCAGCGAGTCCGCTGTCTTGCGTTCCCATCGAGATAAAGCCAAACCCACGCGAGCGACCAGAATTCGGGTCAGTGCCGAGGAACACCTCGGTTACTTCTCCGAACTTTGAGAAGACTTGCCGGAGGCGGTCTGCGCTGGTGTGAAAACTGAGGTTACCGATGAAGAGTTTGAACATGACTAGGCGCCCTCGTGGAACAGGATTCTAAGCGGAAGGAAGCGCACGCAAAGCGGTCTTGGCGTTTCGTTGCATTCAAATTTTAGTTGTCTCGCGCTGTACGATCTCCGTTATGGCATTTCTTGAAGTAACAAGCCCGCGTTGGACGCGGCGCATGGATCTCGCAGCCGAACCAGTTCGTGTCGGACGACTTCCAGAAAATGAAATCAACTACAACGACGATGGCTTGAGCCGTCAGCACTGCGTCATTGAGACTATTGACGGGCTCTGGCAAGTCCGCGACCTCGGTTCCCGTAACGGCATGAAGGTGAATGGCGCGAAGGTTCCGCTTCAGGTGCTCGGAAACGGCGACATCATTCGGATCGGTTCGATAGAGATTCGCTTCCTCGAACCCCAAGGCGCCGAACCAGTGAAGTCCGCGACTCCTCCGCCGCAGCAGGCGCGTGCACGGCCGCAGGCGACCATCGACATCGATGCGAGAGAAGTTGTCGCGCAATCGAGTTATGAAGCAGATATCCGACGCGTCATTGACTCGAGTTTAGCGAAGCAGTTCGGCGAGACCGACATCGCGCTCGTCGATGCACGCGGCGCTGTGATGCACGCTGCGCAGGGCGAGGGTGATTCCGGTGACGACGCGCCAGCAGAAAGCGTCTACATCTATCGACTGCTCTTGCTCGCATGCTTCCGCGCCCGTGCGAGCGATTTGCATATCGAGCCTCGCACCGATGTTGCCGTGGTGCGCTTTCGCGTCGATGGAACGATGGTGACGGTGTGTGATCTACCGCTGCAGGTCTTCCGTCGGATTCTCGGTGTGGTGAAAGTGCTCTGCCATTTCGATCAGAGCATGAAGAACGAAGTGCTTGACGGCCACTTCACCGTGAACGTGAAGTCTCGTCGCGTTGATTACCGCGTGAGTCTCACGCCAGCGGTGCATGGTCAGAAGATGGTGGTGCGCGTGCTTGATCCCGCGACTGCTCCAGGTCGTTTGCATGAGATGGGACTGTTGCCGTGGATGTATGAGAAGGTTCGCGTCGTCTGCAATCGCGATGCGGGTCTCATTCTTGTGTGCGGTCCAACAGGATCGGGCAAGACGACTTCGCTGTACTCATGCTTGCGTGAAATCAATCTTGTGGAACGGAACGCAATCACGATTGAAGATCCTGTCGAGTATCAGATCGACGGCGCCACGCAGATTCCGATTGATGGCAAGCAGGGGCATACGTTCGGTGGACTTCTCCGTTCGGTGCTGCGTCAGGATCCTGACGTCATCTTGGTGGGCGAAATCCGAGATCTTGAAACTGCAACGGTTGCGATGCAAGCAGCAATGACGGGTCACCTTGTTTTCTCGACCGTCCACGCTCGCGACACGATCGGAACGATCTTCCGACTCATGGATCTCGGCGTCGAGAGTTACCAAGTCGCGAACGCGCTCAACCTCGTAATTGCGCAACGACTCGTGCGCGTACTGTGCGGAACCTGCAGAAAAGCAGTGGTTCCAACGCCTGCGCAACAGATGCGCATGGGCAAGTCTGTGCACGGCGTTGCACAGATCTACGCGCCCCAAGGTTGCGCGTACTGTCTCGACACAGGTTTCTACGGGCGGCGCGCAATCTTCGAGATGGTGGAGTTCAATGACAACCTTCGCGATGTGATTTTGAAAAAGCCGACCATCGCACAAATCCGAGAATCACTCTCGGGCAGTCTATTCACCACGCTGCAGTCGTACGGATTCCAACTCGTCGCAAACGGCATGACAAGCTTCGACGAGATCGAAAGGGTTTCTGGCACGGATTGAGTGCGTTCTGCCCATTCAATGTTCTTGGACTTGCGCCGAGTTTCAATCTCAGTGCGGACGAACTTCGTCGAGCGTGGATGCGACGTGTTGCGACTGCGCATCCTGATGCGGGAGGCGATGTCGCGGATGCCGCGCGTTTGAACGATGCGTATCAAGCGCTTCTCGATCCACTGCTGCGAAGTGCAGCGTTGCTCCAAGCGCGACACGCTCCTCCAAGTGATGAACGCGCACTTCCGGCGGGTTTTTTGCTCGAAATGATGGAGTTGCGCGAGCGTCTCGATGCCGCGTGCGGCGATGAGAGTGTGCTGCGAGAACTCAAGGAAGAAGGAGCTCGTCTCAAAGACAGCGCGATCGCCGACATCGCACGCGCGTTTAACGAGGGAGACAATGGAAGCGTGTTGACGCCAGACGCAACGCACCATGTGTGGCTCGGGATGAATGTCTTACGCGCGGCGCAGCGAATGCTTGAGCAACTCGACCGTGGTGCGGGGGAGAGCGCGCGATGAGCATTGAGAGCGAAGTTGCTGGCATCGCAGAAATCGCCGTGGGCATCGCGATGATTCCGATGGTTGCAGGGATCGCGTTCTTTGCAGCAGTCGAAACGGCACTCTTCGGATTGACCGCATCAGATCGTGTCGCGATGAAGCGCACACATCCACATGCATCTGCGTTGGTGGAGCGATTGTGTCGTCGACCGCGTGCGCTCTTGCTCTCGACGATGATCGGCGCCATCCTCTGTTCGAGTGCGTACTTCGTGGCGAGCACAGTGCTCTTCACGCGAGTCGGTGGATCGCCGTGGGGGAAGGCCGCGCTCGCGCTTGCTTCCATCTTTGGATGCGTCGTCGCGGGTGAACTTCTCCCGAAAGCACTTGCGATGCTCGATCGCGTGCGGCTCGCAGCACTCCTCGTGTATCCGGCTATCGCATTCGATTCGGTTGTCGCGCCCGTGCGAAACGTGCTCGATGAATTCTTCATCACGCCCTTGGCACGCCTTGTCGGCAAGGCACAAGAAGCGCCGAGGCTCACGAAGGAAGAACTCGCAGCGCTACTCGATCTTTCCGCGCAGAGTGGATCGATCGACGCTGCAGAACAAGGCGTTCTCGAAGGTGTCGTGCGATTGCGCCGACTTCGTGTGCGCGATGTCATGACGCCGCGCGTCGACATGGCTTGGCTTGAGATGGACGCGAGCGAGCGCGATGTACTCGAGGCTGCGGCGAGTTTTCGTCTCACGCATTTTCCGATTGTCGGCGAGGGCGTGGACGATATCCGCGGTCTCCTACCAGTGAAATCATGGTTGCTCACGCAGCCCCGTCGCAGCATCGCGGATTCGTTGCAGCAGGTGCATTTCATTCCTGAACTCGCGTCGCTTGAGCACTTGCTCGAGCACTTTCGCAAGACCGGGGTAAAGCTCGCGATCGCTGTTGATGAATACGGAGGCACAGCAGGCGTTGTCGCAGTCGAGGACTGCGTTGAGGAAATCATCGGCGACATCGTTGGCACTGGCGAACATCCGCTCGCATCACCAGTCGAACTTCCCGATGGTCGTTGGCGCGTGAGTGGTGAGATGAGTGCGCAGCGGTGGAGTGAGGTCTTCGGGCTTCAAATCCGATCGGGCCGCACGAGCACTGTGGCTGGGCTCGTGCTTGATCGATTGACGCGAGTTCCACGCGTGGGTGACCGCATCCAGTTGGGCAACGTGCTGCTCGAAGTCGAGTCGATGGATGGCGCACGCGTTGAGACGGTGCTCGTTTCGCAGGAGGGCGATGAATGAGTCATCCTTCTGATGTGTTCATGTACGCCGGCATCGCGCTCGGTGGAATGATGCTCGCGGGAATTGCATCGGGCCTTGAAACAGGCATTTACACGCTTAGCCGCGTTCGGTTGTTCGTGCGAGCTGCCCGAGGTGATGCGCGGGCAGTGGTGCTTGAACGCGAGCTTCGCGCGCCGGAGCGAGTGCTGAGTACGGCGCTCCTCGGTCAAGCGTGTGGCGGTTGGATCGGCGGACTCGGCATCGCAACTGGCCTCGAAGCGATGGGGCTTTCGACGTGGGCTGCAGTCGTCGCAGAACTTGCCATCCTCACGCCGATGCTTTTCATCATCGGCGACGTGATGCCGAAAGAACTCTTCCGCACGAATGCGGACCGTTGGATGCCGACCTTCGCGCGACCGTTGTGGTTCCTCAGACTGCTGTGCACATGGACGGGCATCCTTCCGGTGCTCTCTGCACTCGCGCACGGAATTTCTCGCGCGACCGGGGCATCACGCGCGGGTGCGCCGATCGATGCACGCCAACGTGTTTTCATGCTCTTGCATGAAGAGAGCGACAGCATGAGTGAGCAGCAGATGGGAATCGCTGAACGCGTGTTCACGATGCGCGGCGTAATGATCGGTGCCGAAATGGTGCCATGGAAACAAGTGGTGACGCTGAGCATCGGGGTGACAGCGCTTGATCGGCTCGAAGTGCTTCGGCGCGCGCCGTTCAGTCGACTTCCTGCGGTTGATCAATCAGGAACCGTGCTCGGCATTGTCTCCGCACTTGACGTGCTTCTTTCTCCCGCAGCACAGACCGCTTCACTTGTCACGGCAATTCCAATCTTGCCGCCCGAGACCCCAGCGCTCACCGCGCTTACGGCGATGCGCGCTGCTCGTGTGCCGATGGCGATCGTCGCAGAACGCCCCGATAGACCACTTGGATTGGTCACTATCAAGGACCTTGTCGAGCCGCTCGTTGGGGATCTTGCAGCGTGGTAAAGGCATTCGCGCGCGAGTGGTTTTGATTCCTCTTCTTGCTATACTCCTCGCCCTCCGCGTGGGGCTTGTAGCTCAGCTGGCTAGAGCGCACCCCTGATAAGGGTGAGGTCGAAGGTTCGAGTCCTTTCAGGCCCATTCGCATATGCAGCCGTTCCAGAAATGGGACGGCTGCATGCTTTTTTGGGTGCAGAAGACTTGGGAAGCTGACTTGTGTTGCATTACTCGAAGCAGCGATCCCGCACGTCGGCCGTTCCACCCTATGCTCTGTTCCCCTCTTCGGCGAACCCGAAGGGACTCACTCATCCTCACCACGACTTTGGAGTACTGAACGAAATGCGTCGCGCAAAGATCTCGATCATCGGAGCTGGAAATACAGGTGCTGCTTGCGCAGTGTGGGCTGCATCAAAGGAACTTGGAGACATCGTGCTCCTCGATATCGCTGAGGGCGTTGCAAAGGGGAAGGCGCTCGACTTGTACGAAGCTGCGCCGATTGAAGGATTCGATTGCCGCATCGAAGGTGGCAGCGACTACGCGCTCATCGCCGACAGCGACATCGTCATCATCACTGCAGGTATTCCGCGCAAGCCAGGCATGAGTCGCGATGATCTCATTCAGACGAACGTGAAGATCGTGCGCGAGGTCTCGCAGAATGTTGCGAAGTACGCGCCGAACTCGATTCTCATCGTGCTCTCGAATCCACTCGATGCGATGGTGTACACCGCATGGAAGAGTTCGGGATTCCCCGCAAGTCGCGTGCTCGGACAAGCAGGATGTTTGGACGTTGCGCGCTTCCGCGCATTCCTTTCGCTCAAACTCGGTTGCTCGGTCGAGGACATTCAAGCGCTCTTGCTCGGTGGCCACGGCGACGACATGGTGCCGCTCCCTCGCTTCACAAGTGTGCATGGCATTCCTATTGATCAGTTGCTCTCCGAAGCAGACATCAATGAGTGTGTGCAGCGCGCGAAAGTTGGCGGCGGCGAAATCGTGCAACTCATGGGCACGAGCGCTTACTACGCGCCTGCGGCTGGCGTGATTCAAATGGCGGAAGCAATCATCAAGGACAAGAAGCGCATTCTTCCTTGCGCGGCCTACTGCGAAGACGCGTTTGGTGTTGCGCCTGGTCAAACAGGCAAGGGTTTCTTCGTCGGCGTACCGTGCATTCTCGGCAAGGGCGGCATGGAGAAGGTCGTCGAAGTGAAATTCAACGACGCGGAAGCCGCACTCTTTGCGGAGAGCGCGCAGCATGTGAAGGATCTCGTTGCCGTTGTGCAGAAGCTCTTCCCAGAGCTCGGTTGAGCCGTAACCTTTCGTCAAGCAAGTGATTTTCGACGCACGCGAATGCATACATTCGCGTGCGTCGTCTTTTTATGCGGCGGTCACGACTGCGCTGGGTTCGGCGACAAGCCGCATGGCGGTGTAGTCGGCGATGAGTTTCGCAATGCGATCGAGCGGGGCGACAACTTGTACTGCGCCGCAACGAATTGCTTCGCGTGGCATGCCGAATACCACGCAACTCTGTTCGTCTTGCGCAACAGTGACAGCACCCGCGCGGCGCATCGAGAGCAACCCCGTTGCACCATCGCCGCCCATGCCGGTCATGATCAACCCCATCGCGCGCGCGCCAGCAACTTGCGCAGCACTTTCGAAGAGCACTTCAACGGATGGCTTATGCCGAAGCACGCGTGGTCCATCGGCGACGCGGACAACCCAACGAGTTCCTTCACGCGCGACACGCATGTGACGATTTCCTGGCGCAAGGAGCGCGCGTCCCGTTTGCACGACATCACCGTCCTCCGCTTCCTTCACTTCGATTCGGCACAGTGTGTTCAGCCGATCTGCGAATGCTTTCGTGAAGCCTTCGGGCATGTGTTGCACCATGACGATCCCCGGCGTGTCCTGCGTAAGTTCAGAGAGCACGACGCGGAGCGCTTCGGTTCCGCCCGTTGAAGTTCCAATCGCAATCAATCGATCGGTTCCTCCGCGCGATTGCTGCAGCACTGGCCCTGTTGCACGAAGCGTGGTTGCGATTGACGGCGCAGGAGTTGCGGTCATCCCGAGCGACAGCGCATTCGCGCCTTGCGGCGAGAGGAGCCGAGCCGTGCGTGCGCGGCTTGATGCCGCGACACGCACGAGCTCGGCAAGCCGAGCGGCAACTTCGCCCACGCTAAAGTTTCCGCCTGGCTTGGAGACAACTTCAAACGCGCCAGCCTCGAGACAATCGACGGCGAGCGAGCAACCTTTCGGCGTGAGTGAGGAACAGACAATCACGGGCACGGGATGAAATTTCATCAACTTCCGAAGGAACGTGAGCCCATCCATTTTGGGCATTTCGAGATCGAGGATCACGCAGTCCGGATTGAGCGCGAGGATTTTCTCTCGTGCATCGAAGGGATCTGCAGCGGTCGCGACAACCTCGATGCCTTCGTGGCGCACGAGTTGGTTGCGCAACACTTGGCGCACCACGGCGCTGTCGTCAACAATGATGATTCGTGCGTTGGGCATCGGCGGTTTCTCGAACAATCGCAGGCACTAGGCAGCGATGACATGGACTTCGAGTCGTTCGCCTTCGGCGTTGAGGACGCAACTTTCCACCAAGTTTTTGCGCGGCGAAGCTGATGTGCGCGGAAGGCCGAGTGAGTAGCAGCAATTTGTGCCGCCGAGTTCGAGAATCATCGAGCCACCTACGATGTTCGCGAGTTCACGCACCGCTTCGGCAGCAGTGGAGTCACTCACTTCGGAGGGCTCGCATCCGAGCAAACTTGCGGCGAGATTTCGGCCGAATCCAGCACTCGCGACAAGGTCGATGCCTCCATTGCAAGGGCCGGAGTAGTCGATGCTCGCGGTCGTCGAAATGGGAGGGAGTGCCTGTGGATCATCGGCTGGATCTGCGAGTACGAACGCAGTGCGTTCGAGCGCGTCGATGGTGATCCGAGCGAGCATCGTGGCGTCAGGATGAAGGACATTCTTAGAATCGGGCGTCGGTTCAGGCATGATGTACTCCAGCGTGGAAGTGAGCTTCAGCGGTCAGTCGCCACACCGAGAACTTCGGTGATCAGTCGGCAGAGTTCTTCGGGTTCGAATGGTTTGCGCAACGTGTGACGCACGCCGTACTCGCGCATGCGCTCGAGTCGTGCGCGGTTTGCTTCGGTTGAAACAACAACAACGGCGACATCCGCGAGATCGGAGTGTTCGCGAAGTTCTTTCGCAAATGCTTCGCCATCCATGACGGGCATATTGAGGTCGAGCAGCACAAGATCGACCCACACGCTCGACATCACATCGAGTGCTTCGCGACCATTGCCTGCTTCGAAGATCCGTTCTGGCTGAACTCCAGCGAGTCGAACGACTTTCTTAATCGCGGCTCTCAGAATTGGAGAGTCGTCGACGATGAGGACATGACAAGTGAGCGGCGGGTTCATGTGGTTCTCCCAAAGGCAGCTTTCGCTGCCGTGCGCTGCTGTGTGGTTTCGGTGAGCACAGCGATGACAAGTGGTTCGAGATCGGCACGCGTAAGGCCGAGCCTCACTCGCGCGCCACTATCAAATGGATACATCATTCCATCCGCACCTAGTCCAAGCCCAGCAAATCGTGCTACCCAATCGGCTGCGTGCACGACATCACACGCGAGATCCGGCGGATCTTGCGGCGGCGTGTGATGCAGTCGAATCAATCGCGCCATCGAATCAGGAAGTTTCCATTGCTGTGCGAGCGCTGCGCCGAGTTCAGCGTGATCCGCGCCGAACTGCGCATGCTCACATTCGAGAAATGGAAGACCCTCGCTTCGATCCGCGAGCGCATCGAGTGCGGCTGGACCAGCGAGTGAATCAATCACAATCTTGCCAACGTCGCGAAGCAATGCGCCCGCGAAACAGAGACCTTCATCGGCGCTGACGCGTTTGGCGATGAGCCCCGCGGCGATCGCACCTCCGACTGCAGCCTCGCTCAAGTCGCCGCGCCGCATGCCATACGCGCGTCCACCTTCGGCGAGAAGCCCACCGATTTCAGTTTCCATCGCAATGCGCACGAGAGCTCTCGTCCCGAGGCGACGAACAGCGTCAGGCAACATCACCGTCCCGCCGCGTGGGTTGTAGACAACGGAGTTTGCAATGCGCAGCACACGCGCGGCGATCGCTTCATCACTGCGCACGATGTGATCGATTTGCGTGAAGTCGAGATCGCGCCCGATCGCAGACAGCAGTCGCATTGCGGCTGCTGGCATCGCGGGTAATCCTTCGATGTGTGCAACGAGTGCGCGCGCTTCCTTTGAACTAAGTTGCATTAGCTCGGCCACAATGCACGCTCCTTTCCCTGACTTCTCACGATAATGGAACCATCGGCGAGTCGGAGCGAGAGCGTCCTGCTGTGCGAGCCACCGGTGTCATCCGCAGAGAGAAGCATGCCGTGCTTCCACAACAACTTTCGAAGCAGCGTTCGATTTCGACTCCCGATGCGGAAGTGCCCCTCGTCAGCAAGGACTTCTGCACCACCCGCTGCGCAGATGATGAGCCGTTCGCGTCGCGCACCGAGTGCGAGGACGCGATCGAGAAGCATTGGAAATCCAGTGTCGCCAAACATGGATGGGTTTTCCGCAGCGCGTAGTTGGCTGATCGCCGCTTCGGGAAGCATGAAATGCAGCATGCCTCCAGCGCGCAAGATGGGATCCCACACCGTGACCCCGATACACGATCCAAGTGCATAGGTGATGATCGTGCGCGATGCGTCCTTGCTTGTCTGCAAGTCTGCGACGCCGACCGTGATGCGATCGGCATTAGCGGCGAGAAAAGGAACCGTGTCAGATCGGGGAGGTGGCATAAACCGAGCTCACTCCTTCGTGTAGATACTTGCGGCAGTTGTTTTGAACGGCACCTTGAGCGACGACAGCGTCTCGGCACTTCCGACGATGAGCCACGCACTAGGCTTGAGCATGGAGTGCATGCGATGCACGACTTCCTCGCGTGTCTCACGGTCGAAGTAAATCATGCAGTTGCGCAGCATGATGCAATCGAATGGCCCACCTATTGCGTGCGGCGGGTCCATGAGGTTGTGTTGACGGAACTCCACAAGTGCGCGCACTTCAGGACGGATGCTCCACTCAGGTTCGGAAGATTTCGGCGACGGCGTGAGCCAACGCTTGCGCCGTTCGGGCGAGAGACCTGCGAGTTGACTCTCGGGAAATACTCCAGCGCGAGCAGCAGCAAGCGCCTTGCTCGAGAGGTCGCTGCCTATGACCTTCACGTCCCAACGCTGCTCTGGTGGTAGCAATTCGAGTGCTTGCATCGCAATGGAGTAGGGCTCCGCTCCGGTCGAACAAGCGGCGCTCCAGAATCGAATCTTGCGGCCAGCAGCAGTGCGCTGGCCGCGCGCGAGTGGCGTCCACAATTCGCGTTCGAGAAAATCGAAGTGCGTGGAGTCGCGGAAGAAGCTCGTGACATTCGTGGAGAGGATGTCAAAG
This sequence comes from Planctomycetota bacterium, assembly GCA_003671055.1. GTDB lineage: Bacteria > Planctomycetota > Phycisphaerae > Phycisphaerales > SM1A02 > F1-140-MAGs142. Next base: position 31,715 of record QWPV01000004.1, on the reverse strand, counting down.
AACAACAGCATGTCCGACTCAGAGGGGCTCTTCTCGATCCGTTGCACCCACTCCTCAATTGTTCCGCCTGATTTGCGCAGATGACTCGTGAGTCGATTCTGCACAAGCGAGAACTTTCGTTCCGTCAACGAAAGTCCCCAGCGGGCTCGCGCAAGCCGCGTGATGCGTTCGAAAAGTGAACCTGTCAGTGTGTCAAACATTCGAAGTACCTCATGCAATCACTGTGTGCTGTCCTTAGAGCGCTGCGACAAACTTCATGCAGCGGCGCGGCTTGAAGCCGCAGCCGCGGCGGCCTGTGCGATTTGCTGTCGCTCGCGCGAACCAACAACCTCAGCGATCTCGAGCAAGAGAATGACTTTGTCCTTCACCTTGCCCATGCCCTGGATGTAACCGAGAGGAATCTCGCATCCGAACTCTGGCGGTGGCTCGATCGCAGACGGTGGAATATCTTGCACTTCGCGCACGCTGTCCACGACTGCGCCCATGACAGTTTGCTCGCCCTCGCTGTCGGTGCTCTCAAGCACGATCACGCAGGTTTCCTTCGTCGCTTCAACTGCGGGAAGCGCAAAGCGCAATCGCAGGTCGATGACAGGGATGATCCTGCCTCGTAGATTCATCACGCCGCGCACATACGGAGGCGTTTGCGGAAGGGGAGTGATCGCGAGAAGTCCGATGATTTCGCGGACTTTGAGAATCTCGACACCGTATGTTTCCGTGCCGAGGCAGAACGAAAGGAACTTGTGTTCGTTCGCGTCGCGATGTTTGCGCACGCCTTGATTAGTAGGTGTGGTTGCGGGTGATGTGCTGCTGGGGCGATCGACAATGCTCATGACTGTGCTCCTTGAGATGACTTTCCGTGTACTTGCATTCCGTTGCGTTCGGCGCGGTCGTGACCGTGCGAGGCTGCCTCTTCGAGAAGACCACCGACATCGACGATGAGCGCTACGCGACCATCCCCGAGAATCGCGCCACCAGAAACCCCGCGCAGTGCCTCGCGAGCTCCAAGCGTTTTGATGACGACTTGTTGTTGACCGAGGATTTCATCGACGAAGACGCATGCGCGTCGCTTACCGGATTCGAGCACGAGGAGAAGTCCCTCGAAGAGATCATCGACTCCTTCTTGCACACCGAAGACTCGGTTGAGTCGGTGAATCGCCAAGTGTTGTTCGCCGACGCGCACGAGCTCGCCTCTGCCGAAGACAATCGTGAGATCGTTCTCAACGGGGCGGAAGCTGCGCTCAATACTGAGTGTCGGGATGACGTAGCGCTGCGTTCCAACGCGCACGACCATGCCATCAATGATCGCCATCGTGAGAGGGAGACGCATGCTGAAGACAGAGCCTTCACCAGGCATAGAAGAGATTTCGACGTTGCCTCGCAGCGCTTCGATGTTGCGTCGCACGACATCCATGCCGACGCCGCGGCCCGAGATGTCGGTGACTTTTTCCGCGGTGGAGAATCCTGGGAGGAACACATAGTTCCACACTTCAGCGTCGGGAATGTCGGCTGGATTGCGCGAAACATCGAGAAGCCCGCGTTCAACGCACTTTTTCAGGATGCGCTCGCGGTTGAGCCCGCGTCCATCATCCACAACTTCAATCACAATAGATCCGCCGGAGTGAAACGCGCGCAGGGTGAGCGTTCCGGTTTCATCTTTGCCCACGGCGCGGCGATCCGCAGCGCATTCAATGCCGTGATCGCATGCATTGCGAATCATGTGCACGAGCGGGTCGCCGATCTCTTCCACCACATTGCGATCGAGTTCAACATCCTCGCCTTCAACGACGAGTTGCACTTTCTTGCCAGCTTTATGCGCAACGTCGCGCACGAGTCGCGCCATTTTTTGAAACGTCGCTTTGAGCGTCACCATGCGAAGTGACATGGATGTCTCTTGCAGGTCACGGACGATTTTGCCAAGGTGCGAGAGGTTGCGCTGGAGACGTTGATCGACCACTGCGCTGATGGCGGGGTCTTGCATCACCATCAGTTGTGCGATGACAAGCTCTCCAACCTCGTTCACGAGGCTATCGAGGCGCATGGTTGAGACCTTTACAGTCTGATCACCCCTGCGCATCGCCGTCACGCGCGCGGATGGATCCGTTGCTGCTGGAATTGGATGGAGCGCATCCTCAGTCGGCGGCATCAGGGTTGATGCGTCGTTCTTTGCGACGGATGCACTGACTGGTGGCTCCGATGCACTCGACTTCGCAACTTCAATATTCTCGCTTGCTGCTTCGAGTCGTGCGATGAGCCCTTCGACAGCGCGGCGAGTGGGAAGAGGTCCGCCAGTAATTCCCGCGATGAGTTGACCGAGCACATCAGACGAGACCAACACAAGATCAAGCACAGTGGTATCGAGCGCTCGGCGACCACTTCGAACTCGATCAAGCAGGCACTCCGCAGCGTGCGCGCATCGCACGACGGGCACGAGATTCATGAATCCCGCAACTCCCTTGATCGTGTGGAACGCGCGGAAGATGACATTGACGTGCTCTGGATCGGCAGAGGATTTTTCGAGTTGAAGGACTGCACTCTCCGCGTTCGCAAGATGCTCTTTCGCTTCACCAACGAAATCAGAAAGGTTGTCATCGGCCGCATCGAAGTTGAGGACGATGAGTTCGTCGCCATCGGTCGTCTCGTTCACCACGACGCTTTGCACTTCTGCTGCTTCGACGCGTGCGCTCGGCTCACCATCCCCATGCAGCGCAGTTCGCGCGAACGCATCATCCGGCTCCGCAGCGCACGGATCATGTGCGAGTGCTGCCATGAGCGAACGAAGCCAGTCCGCGAGCGAGAGCACCGCGTCGACGGGGAAGCGGCCACGCTCGAGTTCTTCTTCGATGTAGGTTTCAGTGTCGTGGCATAGACGCTGCGCGCGATCGAGGCTGAGGACGCCGCACTCACCTTTGAATGTGTGGATGCGGCGCTTGAGGTCGGGAAGCGCGTCGCCTGCGTGGGCGACATCTTCGCAACCGACAGCGAGATGCTCGAGTTCAGGGAGCGTGGTCTCGCAACTGGAAACCCACGCGGCGATCAGATCGCGATCGACGCTGCTCCGAGCATCCGTGTACGCACCCGGAGCGACGGCGCATCGTCCATCTTCCGTCGTCGATTCATCGAGGCGCGAAATTGCTTCCGTCAGTCGGCTGAAGGCGAGTTCCACATCCGCGACTTGCCGGAGCACGATTTGTTCGACGAGCTCTACTGCGTCTGCGGAGCAACTGGCGGCGGTTGGAACGTGCCGCAATTCCGCTTCGCGCATGATGATTTGAAGGAGATCCTGGAGCGCGACGAGTCCAGGAAGATCACGCGCGTCGGAGAGCATGACCGCCTTTGCCGCTTGGTCGATGGATTGGCGAAGACTCATAGTGCGTGCTTTGTCAGAAGGGGATCGGAAGGTCGCCTCAGCGAACACAGGGAGCAGAATGCAACGCCCTGCGCATCCGGCATCGGCTCACCAAGGGCATCGATGCAGTGCGGTTCGTAACGCGCGCTCGATTAGGGAATGCACCTGATGAAACTGAGTGACGACTTCGTTCGATCGAGCGGTGCGGTGATGATTTCGTTCCATTTGAGTGCGAGAAGCGTTCGCGTCGATAGATCAAGCGTCGTGTCTCGCGTGATTCCACTCTTCCGTTTCGACGCCGGCTGGCCATTTGTCATTGCCGGTCTGGCGTTGTTAGTTTCCGGATTGCTGATCCCCGCGCAGCACGAACTGCACGACCTCAAGGGGCTCGTGCAGTACCACCAAGCGAGGGAACAGCAGGCTTTCGAGCGCCTCGCTGCGTACGATCGATTTCTTCAAGACGTACAGCAGGGTGACGAGCGCGTTTTGCGCCGACTTGCCGCGAGCCAACTGAATCTGAAGGAGGCGGGTGCAGAGTCACTGATGCTTTCTGAGAGCATGAACGACACGGTCGTCGAGTGGATCGACGCGTCCGTGCCGCTGGCTGTCGCGCCCGCCCAACCTGCGCCCGACACGCTGCTCTCGCGGCTCGCGAGCGGACCACGACGACTCTGGATTCTCGGTATCGGAACGTTTCTCCTGTTCATCGGGCTCTTTGTGGGCCCGGAAACGGAGTTCAGTGGCCGTAAGCGCCAGCGTGAAGGCCGCGAAGGCCGTGAATGCATGGATTCGCGTGTGAGTGGTGATGTCGAATTGAAGCAGGAACTGAAGCACTCATCGAGCGAGAGTATCCCCTCGCTTGTTGAGGTTGCTTCGCATGCTGCGACGGAAGACGTGGTTGTCGAGTGTGTGTCCTCGCAGAACTCGGCGGAACAAACAGGTGATGCATCAGCGGCATTGCTCGCATACGCGGACGGCGGAGACGTTGAAGGCAGCGAGTGGACCCGCGCATCGCCAAGTGTGCGCGAGTGTCGCGTTGCTGACGAGAATGAGTGCGATACTCGCGCCTGACGTTCGTCTACAAATTTCACAAGTATTCGGGTGGAAAAAAGGTGGGACTTTTGAGGTCGTGCCTTTGTGTGCTGTAATGTGAGCGCAGCGATCGAACGGCAGTTCGTGAAAGGGGTGTTGAGCAGATGGACGTGGAAGAACGGTTGGAATTGACAAAGCTCGGGCACGCAGTGTGTGACCAAGCGGATGAGCGCGGTGTTGGCCGAGAGGAATGCGATGCGTGGATCCGGTTGGCGCTTGCGCGGGACATCGGTCCGCGTCGTGCACGCGTAGCTGTCGACGCGGCTGGTTCCGCAGCGGCAGCGATGGCACACGGTGACGCATGGTGGCGGGATCTGTTCTTCTCGCGTTTTCCCGAGGTTTGCGCGCGTGTGCGTGAGGCGCGCGCGATTGATCTTGATCGAGTGCGCGAGACCGCGGCGAAGCATGGCGCGCGGGTGCTTGCGCATCCAGAACTTCCTGCATCGCTGCGAACCCTTGATGACGCGCCTGCGGCACTCTGGTTGCGCGGTGTATTGCCGCCGCCCGAACAGCCGAGCGTCGCAGTCGTGGGTTCGCGCGCAGCGACTGCGTATGGACGATTACAGGCGGCGCGATTTGCTGGCGAACTTGCTGAGCTCGGCGTTGTCATCGTGAGCGGTGGAGCGCGTGGTATTGATGCGGAAGCACATCGCGCGGCACTTCGTGCAAATGGAATCACTGTCGCAGTGCTAGGCGGTGGATTCGGTCATCTCTATCCGCCAGAGCATGCGGGGCTCTTTGATGCGATCGTTGAAGGCGGCGGGGCTGTGGCAACGGAGTTTCCGTGCGGCGTCGTGCCGCGGCCAGAGAATTTTCCGCGTCGAAATCGGCTCGTGAGTGCGCTGAGTCTTGTGGTCCTTGTCGTCGAAGCAGCCGAACGAAGCGGCGCGTTGCTTACGGCGCGGCTTGCTGTGGAAGATCAGGCGCGAGAGGTTGCGTGCATTCCTGGTCCAGTGGATTCGACGCGCTCTGCGGGATGCCATCGCGCGATCCGTGAAGGCTGGGCGCAACTCGCACATGAGCCGCGCGATGTTGCAGAACTAATTGTGTCGCAGCGATCGCTTGCCATCGCGAATCTCGCGCGCGCGGGAGGCGGGTCATCAAGTGTGATTGAAAGATCGGAGCCGTTGCCTCAGCGTGTCATGTGTCAAGCGTCTCGTGGAGCAACATCGACATCGACATCTCCAGCGCTCGCCACACAGCCGGCGATGAGCGAAGAAGAGCGAGCGGTGCACGCACGATTGCGTGAGAAGCCATGGTGCGGAGAGGACTTGGCCGAAGCGCTCGATCGACCATGGGCATCAGTGGCGGTGTTACTGACGCTGCTTGCACGAAAGGGGCTCGCTCGCCTTGAGGGTGACGAGTGGGTCGCCGTGGCGCCGCCATAGGCATGTTTTGCCTGGAAAATGCACGTTCATCGCGCGGGACATCAAGCGCTCGATCGGTGAGGCATCGACTCGGACGGACTCGCATGCGGACAAGCATGCGGGGATTGCTACAGTGCTCGTTTCCCCTATGGTTTCCTCTCCAGAATCCACGGGGTGCGATGAGCCTGTGACGATCCGAGCATGTCCCCCTGACGATTCCTTGACGATCTACTGATGAGCGAGCGACCACCTACCGGCACTGAAAGCATCTTGATCCTTGACTTCGGAAGTCAAACGGCGCAGCTGATTGCGCGGCGCGTTCGCGAGGCGGGGGTGTTTAGCCTTCTCGTGTCACCGAAGATCACGGCTGCGGAGATCAAGGCACTCGCGCCAAAGGGGATCATTCTCTCGGGTGGTCCGTCGAGCGTGTTTGAACCAGGCGCGCCGACCTGCGACGCGGAGATTTTTACGCTTGGCATTCCCGTGCTTGGGATTTGCTATGGCATGCAGCTCATGAGCCATCTGCTCGGCGGTCGTGTGCAATCGGCGGCGCATCGTGAGTTTGGTCGCGCGAAGTTGGATGTCAAAGATGGCGTCGATCTCTTCGCTGGCGTTGATGCGCATGCGACGGTGTGGATGAGTCACGGTGATCAAGTCGTGGATCTTCCAGCTGGTTTCACTCCTCTTGCATCGACTTCAACATGCGCCGTTTCAGCGATGCGGGATAAGGCGCGGCGGTTTTACGGTGTGCAATTCCATCCAGAGGTGACGCACACGCCGCAGGGTGGCAACATGCTCGCGAACTTCTTGTTCAAGGGTTGCGGGTGTAGCGGATCATGGAAGATGGCGGACTTCGTCGACGCGGAGTGCGCGCGCATTCGTGAACGCGTGGGTTCGTCGCGCGTGATTTGCGGCCTTTCGGGCGGCGTGGATAGTTCGGTGGTTGCCGCACTTCTTGCGAAGGCGATCGGCAAGCAACTCACCTGCATCTTTGTCGACAACGGCCTACTTCGAAAGAATGAGCGTGAGCTTGTCGAGACAACCTTTCGCGATCACTTCGATGTCGATCTGCGCGTGGTGGACGCGAGCAAGGAATTTCTCGGCGATCTTGTGGGCATCGAAGATCCGCAAGAGAAGCGTCGTCGCATCGGACATCGCTTCATCACAGTCTTCTCTGAGATGGCCGCGACGATCGACGGTGGCGCACAGTTTCTCGCGCAAGGCACGCTCTATCCAGATGTGATCGAATCTGGTCACGGTCATGCGGGAACGGCTGCGAATATCAAACTCCATCACAATGTAGGTGGGCTTCCTGAAGACATGCAGTTCAAGTTGATTGAACCCATGCGCTTGCTCTTCAAGGATGAAGTCCGCGCGCTTGGCGAAGTGCTTGGGCTTCCGCCGCAAATCGTCTGGCGTCATCCATTCCCAGGACCTGGGCTTGCGGTGCGCGTCCTTGGCGAAGTCACGGTTCCCAAACTCGACTTGCTGCGCGAGTGTGACTTGATCCTTCTCGAAGAGATCGTCTCAGCGAATCTCTATCGATCGACGAGTCAAGTTTTCACCGTGCTCTTGCCCGTGAAAAGCGTCGGCGTGATGGGTGATGGTCGAACCTATGAGTCGGTTGTCGCGGTGCGCGCAGTCGATACCCAAGACTTCATGACCGCAGACTGGTCTCGGATTCCCTACGACGTACTCGCGACGATTTCGAATCGCATCATTAATGAAGTGAAGGGCGTCAATCGAGTTGTCTACGACATTTCGTCGAAGCCGCCAGCGACGATTGAATGGGAGTGATCTCGTTCGATCGCTAGCGAATGATGCTCTGTCGCTGAATCATCACCTCGAGCGTCTGGCAAGTGAGTTCCACATCGCGCGCGTTCAACGCAGGATGGAACGGCAGTGTGATGAGCCGATGCGCCGCGCGTTCTGCAGTGGCGAAACCTTCGACAACGCCGAATTGCGCGACTGCCGCAGCTTCGCTGGGTGCGTAGCACACTGCGCTTGATGCACCGATGTCGTGGCGGAGAAGCCCGTTCACAATGGAGTCGCGTTCGTCGCGCGTGTAGCGGTCGGAGAGGCGTACCGCAAAGTGTGACCACGCGACCGTGTTGTCTTCGCAGGAAGCCGGCAAGAGTAGATCGGAGTGACCACCAAGTCGGCTCATGTATTGCTTGAAGATCTCACTCACTCGTTGCTTGTGCTGCGCGTGTCGGCGAATGCGCAGCACACTCACGGCTGCAGCGATGAGCGGAAGTGATGGATCACTGACAAAGTGTTCGATTGCGCGCACGCCACCGAGGCGTTCCCAATCGACGCGGGGGCGACGCACGCCGCCTTCGCGCAGCAGCGAGAGCGTTGCGGCGAGCGTATCGTCGTTCGTACAGGCAACCGCGCCACTTGCGCCGATGTAGCCGCTTGCTGCGTCGAGTCCGACGACGGAGACGCGCCCGAATCGCCCGACCGGATCTCGTCCGATGCGACCACCAAGGCCGCCGCAAACAACTTCAAGTAGGGGGATTTCGAACTTCGATGCGACACCAGCGAGTTCGTTCAAACCAGTCGGATCACCGTGCACCGTGACGCCGATGATCACACGCGTTCGTGCAGTGCATCGAGTATCAGCGGAGGGACCACGAACGGTGAGGCTCTTTGGATCGGAGTCCACGAACAACGGTCGAGCACGCATGCGCGCGATCGCAGCGAGCAATGCGGGAGGAGAGAGTGCGGGAAGCACAACCTCATCACCGTCCTTCACACCGAGTGCGGTGAGCGCGCATTCGATCGCGCTTTGCGTCGATCCAAAGGCGGATCCGAAGGGGCGCTCGACAATGTCGGCCACGCCCTCTTCAAGTTCTTTCTCGATGGCTAGTGCCGTCTCCACAGTTCCATCAAGAAACTCCGAGAGCTCTGCTTGCTCATGCGGGAGGATCCAGGGAAGGGAGAGCGTGATGATCTCGCTCATGGGTGTCTCGGTTCGATGCGCCGTACTTCACATCGGAGGATGTTCGCGCAATTGAAGAGTATCGAGAACCGCGAAAGTTTGCTGTGGAGTTCTCTCGCGAATCCGCGTCGATGAAAATCCATGCAAGGCCCATTCGCCCGACGAACACTTCGAACGCCGTCACTCCGTCGCGGCTGAAGTTCCATTGATCTCTGCGCAGAGTTTTTCGATGCACTCTTGCGCTCGTCCCGTGAATCGAAGCCAAAGCCATGCTGCTTGAATCGAGACGGCAGGATCACCAGCGCCACCGATCTTGGAGAGGTAGAGCAGATCCGGCTCAGCGAGTTGCGTAGCGTGCCGAGCATGAAGAATTCGGATGAGTGACTCCGCGCGAGCACTCGCACCATCGCGTGCGATCTGCGCGACATCCGCGGCCGCCTTCGTGCCTGCTTCAGCGAGCGCGAAGAGCAACAGTTCGGTGAGCGGCACATCAAGCTTCGCTGTCTCGAGCGCGGCGCGGAAACTCTCGGGGGACAATTCCGCAAGGCGTGCCACAGCGCGGAGCAATCCATCGCCGAGCGTACGGACGACGGCGCTCTGTTCGAGAAGCACTGCCAGCGATGCTTCGCCGAGCGCGCGTTCTGCGTCGACTCCAAGTACCGGGGAGCCGTCGAGTGCAGCCGCGAGGGTTTGTCGATGTCCGAGCGCGAGAAGTGCTCCGTAGAACGCGTTGAGTTCACCTTTCGAGAAAGACGCGCCCGCCGTTGCAATGCCTTCGAGCAGCGGATCTTGGTTGCGGAGCAGATCCCAATCGGCGGCGGTTGCGCGCGCGCCGCTCACCAGCAGGACATGTGCTGCGCGCACGAGTGCGAGCTGGGTTCGCTCCGTGGCAACCGTCGCGCGCCAAGCTTCAATTCCTTTCGCAGCGTCGACGACCAGCAGCGCGATGATCAGCCGCGCGCGCGATTCTGCGGTGAGGTCTTTGAGCTCGAGTGCGCGCGTGAGGAATTCGCCCGTTCCTTTCAATTGAAAGCGGACAATACCTGCGCTCAATTCGGTCAGCGTCGCGGCGCGTGTTCGTGGATTCAGCGCGGCTATCGCGTCGAGCGCGGTGCGCAGTGCGGCTTCATCAAGTTCACCGAGCGAAAGCGAGAACGCCGCACCAATTGCCGCAACTTCCGGCGTGCGCGACGCGAGAAGTTTTGCACGCAGCGCAGCGGATGGAGTCACGCCGTCCTTCTGTGCTTCGCCGCAGAGCACGGCGCGCGCTCGTCCATCGAGGTCCTCCCACTCTGCCATCACCAGCGCTTCTTGTGCACCGATGAGATTGATTGCGAGTGCTGCTTGAATCGCGTTGTCACGATCCGCATCTTCGGGAAGTTTTTCGATGAGCGAAGGGTCGACTGTGTGCGAGGGTGAGAGTTCAGCGAGACCCAAAACGCCATCGACTCGAATCGACCAATGTTCCGCGCGCAACAGGCATTCGAAAAATGGCTTGAGCGCTGGATCGTCGAGCTGACGAAGCGCAACGAGCAGCGTGTGATGCGATCCGTTCTGTCGCGGTTCAAGTGTCTCGCGCATCTGGCGATACGAACTCGCGAAGGGATCGACGGGACCGTACTGCGCAAACGCATGGGGCGACGTGAGACCGAGCGCGGTCAGCATCGCGCACGCCACAGAATGGCGCGCGAGAGATCGAAAAATCTGCAGAGCGCGAAGTCGCATCAAGCCGAGTGTAACGAAGCGAGTGGACGTGCGCCGCGCACGAGATCGTGTCGGAGTTGGTCGATCGCTTCTCGCGCACTCATCCCAGCAAGCAGCACACCGTCACAATCGAGGAGTTCACGGATCGCTTTCGCGCCCGCATGCACCGAAGAGTGCGCGCGTCGGCCGAGGACGCGAGCGATTTCAGGGTAACTGTGCGTCGTGACTTCGCGTGCAAGGTGTGCGACGACACCGCGCGCAAGTGCAGACTTTCGATGGCGCGAGTTCGTGAGAAGGTCATCGCGCGAGATCCCCAGTCGCATCGAAACAGCTTCAATGATTCGACTGAGGCGAATGGGCGCTGAAGGCAGTGCGAGACTCACATCGCCTCCAAGCATTCGCTCAGCATGCACGCCAGTGATCGCGCCATGGATGCCATCCAGTTGCGCGACTGCCCTGATCCGAGTCAACGCACCTTCGATTTCGCGCACGCTTCCTGCACAACGAGAGACGAGCACTTCTTCCGCACAAGGGTGCAACGCGAGTTGCCGTTCATGTGCGAGTCGACGGACGAGCGAAAGACGCGTCGCACGATCGGGTCGATCGAGTCGCACCACCATGCCAGAGAGGAAACGACTGATGAGTGATTCGCTGAATCGCTTGATCTGTCGTGGATGCTCATCGGAAACGAGTGCGAGCCGCGCACCGGAGAGCGCGATTGCGTCGAGTGTGTAAAGGAACTCTCTTTCTGTCGCGTGCTTGCTTGCGAAGAAGTGCACATCGTCAATCGCGAGGAGGTCGAGCTTGCGAATGCGTCGACGGAAATCATCAAGCGTGCTCGCGCGTACTGCTGTGATGTACTCATTCGTGAACTGCTCAGCGGTCGCGTATCGAATCGAGCTCTGTGGCGAACATTCCGCCCAGCGTCGGCAGATGCCCTGAAGCAAGTGTGTCTTTCCAACGCCGCACTCTCCGTGGAGGAAGAGAAGGTTGGGCGCGCCTGCACCGTTATGCGCGAACGCCTCGGACGCACTAAACGCGAGACGGTTGGCGTCACCGATCACGAAGTCATCGAGGCGGCGAAAGGTTCCCTCGCGCACCGACGCACTCACGCGTCGAATTGGCGCACTCGCGACCAAAGCGGGCTCAATCTCGCGCTGATTTCCATTGCTTGGGGTGGCGAGCGCCGCCGCGACAGGTAAGGCTCCTCGCTCAGCGTGTGCAGCCTCAGCCGCTACCGCCACCGCAATCTCAACCGTGACAGCATTGCCGAAGAGCTGCTTGGCGACCTGCTCAAGGTTGCTCCGAAGATGGCGCGTGATCCACTCGGCTTGGAAGAGGGTCTCCGTCGCGACAGTCACACGCTGCGCACAGCACTGAATCCGCGCGCCCGTTTCGAACCCTATTCGATAGCGGTGGGCGCCAATGTCGATTCGGAGTGCCTGCTCGAACGCGCCAAGTTCGCAGGAAGGCTCCAGATCAGGCTGCTGGTCCACTTCAACTGCTCGCGACGATACGCCGCCGGTTCGATTGCCGCGCACTCGTGAGGCTGATGGCCGCGCCGATGCCGCTCCATTTGGGTGGTTTGCTTGGAAGAAACTGGTCATGAGAGCGCCAAAGGGACGGAGATATCAATCGCGATGTGCATAACTTTTCATGCGCATGCCGCGTTTGAAGAGGGAGTGCTTTGGAAGTGGTCGTGGTGAGCGACCTCGGGAAGGCAAGTCTGACTGTGTTCAGCGGCGAGAGTGTCCAAACTGTCTGGCAACGAAGACTGGCATCGATTGTTTCGAGCGACCGCGCGCACCCTTCGTCTCGGTGCCTGCATGCTTCTCTGAGAGCCTCTTGCGCACTCTCAAACTTCATGCAACTCATGTGTCGCTCAACATATCGAACCAGTCGGCCAGCACGCTCCGCGGCTGAAGGCGCCCTTAAGCGCACTGCGTCCCTGCAGCACTTCGAACAATACCCGACTGCGTGAGCGATGCAACCGAAGCGTGCAGTTTGCACGCCATGCGAATGGGCTGCATCGCTCAGAAGTGTCTATTTATGTTGGGTTTCCGCGATTTTCAGATGTCCCCGTTGTCGAATTCGCGCGGCTTGTGGAAAACTCGCGAGTTGCGATTTTCCTCTCCTCGACTTGCACAAAGATTTTGTTTTGATACGCAGCCTTCGCACACGCTTGACACGCGTGGGTACGCGCATCGATTTCAATCGTCGCGTGTTGCATCTGGCCTCAACACGAGTGCAAGTCGTTGCGTCACGCAGCGGAAACCAAGTCGTGCATACAACGCATGTGCGGGTGCATTGCGTGCATCAACTGCGAGCACGATCATGCCTGGTCGATCGCGAAGCACTGCTGCAATCGCGCGAGAAAGTAACGCAATTCCTAGCCCTTTCCCACGTGCCTCGGGTGCCAAACCAAAGTACACGAGTTCAGTTGTTGAATCGGTGACCGCTGGGTTCAGTAACGCGAGTCCATGCGCGCGACCTTCAACATCTCGAAGCGCGACCCACCAGCGTGCACCTGCGCCAGCGCGAATGTGTCCATCGAGCACATCGCTCGTCTTGCGCATTCCTGCGAGTGCGGGGCAGTCGAGCGTGTCTTCGTAGGTCCGCTCGAGAACGGCGCACACTTCTTCGCGTGCCCCAACCTTGGTGATGTCGATACTTTCAAGCGACCAGCCCGCAGCGAGATCACTCACGACACCAGCGAAGAGACGCGGCATCGGTCGTTCGAGGTAGTCGAGCATCGCGAGGCGGGTGAACCCCGCGCACTCGAACGCGTGTGTTTCGAGTGCTTTTTCAGGTGGAACCAATGCTTGCGCGAGATCGATCTCGCCGCGTATAGATGCAACGGCGTGCGCGATGAGTTTTCCGAGGTGCTCCGCCTTCTCAATGCTCGTGGGAGACGAAATCGCGATCATCGCGGTGCGTCCGGGCGCGGCAATTGCGAGTGCAGCGCCGCTGAGCGCGCCCTTTGGGTCGCCCGAACAGAAGAGATTGCTCAGGTTTATCCCCGTGCTTCGTGCATGTGCGAGGAAGCGCTCGCCAGCGGTTGGACCGCCGTTGACGAGAAGCCCCGCAGCGTCCGCGAGTCGGTTGGGGGGGCATGGGAAAAAGTGCGGAGAAGTCATTGGGCGGTTGATGGGCAAGCGAGTTTGGGAAGTTGTACAATCGGCTTCATGCGTTTGCGCGGAACCAAAGTCGTCTTCTTTTCTACTCTGTCCCTTTCTGCGTCACTGCTTTTCGTGACGACACTCTCGGTTCTCTCGGGAATCGCGGAATCGACTCAGGCAGTCGCGAGCCCGTTGGCAGCACCGCCCAAGAAGGATCTCACGCTCACGCCAAACGCGATGCGGATGTACAAAGATCCTTCGAGTGGCCAGATGTACGCGTACATCACATTCGATCTGCTGAACTCAACCGGAAGTGATCGACGCTTTGCCCCACGATTTGAATTGCTCACAGACGAAGGCGTCGTGATTGAATCGGGTAACGCTGTTCCGTCGAAGGTCACCCGCGCAATCAAAACGGCGCTCGGCGATCCGCTGATGGAGGATCAGTTCGAGCTCCTCGGCAGCGTCCTTGAAGGCAAGGAAAACGGACGTCGCGGGCTCATCATCTGGCATATGAAGGAAACAGCGCCTACCGAGATCACAGTGTTCATCACTGGTCTGTCGCGGGTGTCTGATAAGAATCCTCACCCAACCAACGGCGAACCGCTCGTTCGGCGCAAGACAATGCAGGTCGAGTACCTCGTCCCTGGCGATGCGATCCCTCACACGACAGTAAGTTACGAACCAGAGAAGATCGACTGGATCATGCGCTGAGATTTTGATATCCTCCGCGACTCGGAATCGCAGGCAACTGCGCCCCAAGTTCGCGTCAAGTTCGTTCCATTCAACCAAGTAGTTTGGCTCGCAAACAATTCGTCTGCGAGCATTTGCTTCGATTAGGAGTTTCATCAGTGGCACACAAGAAGGGCCAAGGCTCTACAGAAAACGGTCGAGATTCCAACGCGCAATACCGCGGAGTGAAACTCTTTGGTGGCGAAATCGCGAAGGCAGGCTCAATCATCGTGCGCCAGTGCGGCACGAAGTGGAAGGCTGGATACCTTGTGCATCGCTGCAAGGACGACACGCTCATGGCACTTCAAGCCGGTGCGATTCGTTTCCGAGGCAAGAACATCGACATCATCCCTGTGGATCCTGCGACACCGCATTTCACAGCAGTTTGCTGATGTGCTGTACGGCGAAACGACTCGCCTGAACCTCGTATGATTTCAACGCCGCACGCGACGATGCACGCGATCTTGTGCAACTTCGCGTGCGGCGTTTCGTTCGATCACTGATTGCATTTCACGCGCACGCCATGCTTGTTGACGAAGCCACAATTTTTGTTCGATCCGGTTTCGGTGGCGTAGGCATCGTGAGTTTGCTCCGCGAGAAGGATCGTCCGTATGCGGGTCCCGATGGTGGTGACGGCGGACGCGGTGGCGATGTCATTCTCGTCGGCGATCCCCACCTCGACACGCTCATTGAGTTCGCATTCAAGCCGCATCACTTTGCGGAGAACGGCGAAAAGGGCGGTGGAAAATGCTGTCACGGAAAGGATGCGCCGGACCTCCGCGTTCGCGTCCCGCTTGGCAGTGTGGTTGTTGATGCGACGACGGGCGACTTTGTCGCGGACATCACAGAACCTAATCAAGAAGTTGTCGTTGCACCAGGCGGCAAGGGCGGTTTCGGCAACGCGCACTTCAAGACCAGCACGAATCAGACGCCGAACGAATCGCATCCACCCGGAGAAGCGATTGAGCGCACGCTCCACATTGAACTCAAACTCATCGCAGACATCGGTCTGGTGGGACTGCCTAACGCAGGCAAGTCCACGATGCTCAAGGCAGTGAGTCGTGCAAATCCCAAGGTCGCCGCATATCCCTTCACGACGCTCAAGCCACAGCTCGGCCTTGCTGAACTTCCTGGCGATCGACGCTTGATCATCGCGGATATTCCTGGCCTCATCGAAGGTGCGAGTTCGGGTCACGGACTCGGACACGATTTCCTTCGTCACATTGAGCGCACCAAGGCGATCGTGCATCTCGTGGAACTCGAACCGTTGGATGGTTCAGATCCCGCGGCAAACTATCGAACGATTCGCGCGGAGTTGCACGCGTTCTCGACGGAGCTTGCAGAGAAGCAAGAGATTGTCGCGTTCAGCAAAGCAGATCTCATGGATGACGACGACCGTGCTGCGTTGGTGCGTCGACTGAGCGGCGAAATCGGCATTGCGAAGGATGAGCCTTACTTCGTCGTGTCGGGTGCAACGGGTCTCGGGATGCGCGAACTTCTTGAAGCGTGCTGGACGCTCGTGAAGCCCGAGGCAGACACCTGGCGACGAACCTGATCGTTCGACGCGTTCATCAACGACACAGCGCGCGATAGACACTGAAGAACTCACCGAGTTCATCGTGAAAGCGATCACCCAGTGTGAGTTGCGCGATCTCTGCGATGAGTGAATCTTCGTCGCCGAGTCGAACGCTTCGTCCACCGCCCGCGAGCGAGATCTCCGGAAACCACTTCACGTCTTTCGCGTTCTCTGCCGCATGCGCTTGAATCGTGTAGATCCGCATTCCTTTGGCGGCCGCGCTCTTGGCAAGTTCTTCACACTTGCCGCCTTCGCCAACATGAGGCGGCGCGTCACCGATGATCACCATGACGCGCTCAGGCGGCGGGTCGTTCGAACCGATGGGCGGATCTGGTCGCCACGATGCTTTCGTGAGCGTCTCTTTCATTGCGCGATACAGCGACTCCGGTTCATCGCCGCCGCCTTCAGCGGTGAGCGACCACAAGTTCTTGCGCGCGAGTGTCGCGTCGCTCGTGAAATCAAATGCGCTGATTTCCCAGCGATCGCGCGTGTCACGGTATCCAGCAACCGCAGTGCGAAGTGACGCAGAGCAGCCCGTGAGAAACGCCAACAGATCATCCGCGCCTGCTTGCGCTTCGGCAATTTCGCCCGACATGCTTGCCGTGCAATCAATGAGAATCGCGAGATCGATTGATTTGGACGCGAAGGCACCGAGGTACTCCTCGAGTTTGACGAAGTCAGGTGCTTCGAGTTGCGCAACGGCGTTGAGTGGCGCGCAACGAACGCCGTTCGGTGTGCGCGGCACGATGAACGCGCCGTCGTAGCGCGGATCGCTGGAGTGCTTGCGCAGCCATTCGCGCCAGCGGTAGTCGCGCTTCATATCGCTGCCGGAAGTAATCGCTGCGAGGCGCGAGGAGAAGACGCCAGCTTCCGCGCGAGTCATGCGCATGACGATGCGACTCAACAGCGCGTCGAGTGCTTCAGATTCTTGCCGATCCGCAGCGACGCGAGCACGCGTGATCTTCGGATCATCAGTGGGCGGCTCGATCGAACGCGCGCCACGCACTGCGCATCCGAGTTCGAGCGCGAGAAGTTGATCTTCGAGTGACTCCGAAACGCGCAGCCGTTCGATCGCAGTCGTCACACGAGCTTGTGGAAACGGAATGCGCGCGCGAAGAATTGTTCGTGCAACAAGTGCGCTCTGCTCCATCGCCGCGAGCGATTCTGGAATCTCGACGCCACGACGCGCAGCGATCGCGAATGCATAGGAGCGAACTTGCCATGCTTTGTCTTCAAAGCAACCCGTGAGCAGCAATGCACTCTCAGGGCAATCGAACCGTTCGAGCCGCATGAGCCCGAGCGCTCGTGAGGGCCAGAATTCGCCTTGCCGCAACTTTTCGAGTGCGCCGCGCTCCGCGTCAGTGGCATCTGCGAGCTCGACGGGTACAAGAGTCGCCTCGCTCGCGGGAGGAGGAGCCACGCACAGCGAAAGGCTGAGAAGAAGCATCGCAATCACAACGACACAGTCTACGGGTAGGCTTGCCGCAACTCGCTCCTTCAATCCTGAGGAATTCCATGTTCGATCAGTCACTGCTTCAAGAAACTTTCGCCCGCGCACAGCCTTTCGCGCCCTACGTGGCTACCGATCCCTCAAAAGCGCCGAACTTTTGGCAAGTGCACGCGCGTGCAGCGCTCAGCGCGAAACAGTCCGCGCTGCTCGCGAGCTTCACACGCAAGATGAACGTGCTGTGCTTGAGCGGAACGTGGTGCGGTGATTGCGTCCAGCAAGTGCCGCTGATGCACGCGATTGCAGAAGGATCGAAGTGCATCGACTTCCGATGCATCGATCGCACGCAGGCGACAGCGTTGAGCGATCAGTTGCAGATCTGCGGCGGCGCGCGAGTGCCTGTCGTGATCTTCATGTCGGAAGATTTCGCGCCCTGTGGCGTGTTCGGTGATCGCACGCTCGCACGCTATCGCGCCGTCGCGAGTCGCCAACTCGGCGTTGCATGCGAAGTCGCATGGGCGAAGAACTCCGACGAAGAATTGCACGCGACGCTCGCAGACTGGCTCGATGAGTTCGAGCGAGTGCAGTGGATGCTGCGCCTTTCGTCAAGGCTCCGCGCGTTGCACGGGGATTGAAAAATCCCCTGTCCGACAGCGATCTGCCAGACAGGGGAGCCGATGATCGTCGGTTGTTGCGTCAGTTACCTTGGAAAGCGTTGCGCGAGCTCTTCGAGCGCGTTGATGATGCGGCCGTCGCCGTACGAGCCGCCGAGCGTATTGACGAGCTTCTTGAGCACCTTGCGCTCATCATCCGTGCGCGTGCCGCTCGCAATGGTGCTCGTCACAAGTTCGACGAGTTGCTGCCAGAGCGCGCCGTTGCGATCGACCTTCGTCATCACTCCCCAATAGAGAATCTGCAGCGCGTGAAACATGCTCGGTGGAGGCGACATCGCTTTCGACCAATCAAGCGTGCGCTTACCAGTTGGTGGTGCGGTGAAACTGACTGGGGTTTGAGGCGTTGTTGGAGCGGCAAGAAAACCCCGGATGAAACCCATAGAGGCGAAGCTGCTGCGGGACTTTCGCGCAGGAGATTCCGTAGCGCGAGGAGCGCAGAACACCATGCGGGAGGCATGATTCGACACCGGCGTGGGAAGCACGCAATCCATGATGGACTCGCACCCAACAGCATCAACAGGCTGCTCAATCTGCATCGGTTCACCGTCAACTGTCCCCGTTTCATCAATCGCGACAAACGAAGTGCAGCGCGTTTGAATTTGGTGTGCGACGCCGAGTGCGCAGATCGATTCGAGAATCGCCGCTTCCTCGCGAGGATTTGCGACCAGCGAGTCTTCGAGTGTTTCCACGACGCCGCGAGCCCACAATGCACCGAGCGAGATTGGCGCGCGAGTTGCGTCGCAGGTCACGCTGAAGCGGCCGTCGATGCTCTCGATGCTCACCGTGTCGCGATGGCCTTGCAGAAAGAAACTCGCGCTCTTTCCAGAGAAGAGATCGCGCTTCGAACTCTCCGCCGTGCCTTGCTCGCGCAACGCAAACGCAATCGGACCAGCGAACTCGTGCCCGAACCGAGTCATTGCTGTTTCGATGCCGTCGCGTTCGGGCAACGCGAGATAGGTTCCACCGCCGAGTCGTGCGAGCCGAGCGAGCAATGCGTTCGAAGGCGCCATGCCGATGCCGACCACAAACAATCGCGTGGCGAGGTCCATGCGGTTGGTGAGATTGAGAATCTCCCCGTCTTGCGCGACATGTCCATCGGTCACGAACATCACCGTGCGCACCCAACCTGCTTGCACTGGCGTTGTGCACGCGGCTTCAAGAGCAGGCAACGCATCGGTACCACCTCGCGCATTGATCGTAGCGAGCCACGTTTTCGCACTGCGAAGGTTCTGACGCGTCACTGCTGTCGCCGATGGGCGAAAGCGTTCGACTTCGCCATCGAACGCAGCCAATTCGAACGCATCATTCTCACCGAGTTCATCGAGCGCAGCGCTCACGGCTTGTTTCGCAGCATCGAGTGGAGTGCCTTTCATGGATCCCGAGCGATCGAGCATGAAGGACGCGATGCGTCGACACTCCTGATCGCGCTTGCGTTGGATCGGTGGATCCAGAATCACCAGCGTGCGTTCGCCATCGGAGTATGCACGCATTGTCGAATCTGTTGCGCGGGAGTCGAGACGAATCACCACATCGCCGCTGCAGGTCGCGTCTGGAGAAAGTCGTGCGATGGTTTCACTCGCCTCTAGAGTAAGGACAAGATTCACCGAACTCTGCACCGTGCACACGGCTGTTGGATAGTGCAACGAGAAGTGCAGCGCAGTCCCGCCTTCAAGCCGAATCGGTGGCGAGAGGTGCGATGCATCTGGCGCTCGGTCCGTGTCCGCACTTGTGCCGCTGCCCTTGTGGGACTTCGGTTCGCCTGGCACAAACTTCTTCGCGATCGTCGTCGGGAAGCGGTACTCAAGTGCGCCGTTGCGACACTCAAGCCGTTCAACAAGTGTCATGCGAACAATCACGCTCGCACCGACTGCGATATTCCCGAGTGAAATCGTGTGCACATCATCGCGATGACTCTCGATCATTGCCGCAGTTTTTCCGCGAGCAAGCGCATTGGCGAAGTCGTTTTTCGCTTCCGCTGTGCGCTTACACAGTCCCTTCGCAACACGATCGCCAGCGATGATTTCAAACGCGGTGACCGCTGCGCCGTAAGGCAGTGGCATCGTGTGCGTGACATCGAGTGGCTGTTTGTGAGGGTTTGCGTAGTGCTCTTCAAGAGTTGTGACGGCGCAATCGCCGACGATACGCGCGGTGACGACGACCTTCGTGAGCGGAAACGGTTTCGTGACTGGCTTGCCGCGAGTCTTCTTCTCTGTGCGTGGGATGCCGAGAAGTTCACCGAGTGTGCGTACAGAATCGGAACTTGGGATCGTCGCGTTGATGGATGCTGCGAGGCTGGAGAGTGGGCTAGAGAGCGGTGTGGACATCATTTTCCTCCATGGGGCGTAGATTGATTTCTGGATTGGTGCGAGAGAGTGAGGGCCGCGAGAGTGGTGACGAGTACTTCAGCGTTTGCGACGATGCGAGGATCGAGAATGAGCGTGACTCCAGTGGTGAGGGTGAATGTTCGTAGTTCGGCGACGCAAGGAGATTCGAACTCTGGAATGCAAGCTGGGCTGGGCGCGCTGTTCAGTTCGCAATGGGCGGGCTCCGATCGTTGGGGAAGTGGTGAGGAACGCGAGGACGTTGAACGCTGTGCAGTGGTGAGCGCTTGGACAAGTGCGTCATCAGTGGCTGCTGGAAGTACCGTTTGAATCTGCGCAAGCGAATGTCCTTCCGCTTGCAATTGCTTTGCTGCAACGACGCGCACAACATGCGTCAGGCTGTAGACCGCGCACCGACCTTCGTACGCTGGTTTCGGGAGAATGCCGAGCGTTTGATAGAAGCGGACAGTGCGCACATCGATCGAGGCTGAAGTTCTCGCATCGCCCGAGGTGATGCCGAGTTCTTGAAGCACTCGCGTCGCGGCGTGTGTGAGTTCGTCGAGCGAGAGCCCCTCGGCTGGAATCTCATCGAGGATGTGCGCGAGCGCGATTGCCATGATCCCATCTTACAGTAACAGTAATCAATGTCAACAAATACTGACAGTTTTTAATGAAAATGACAAAAGAACCCCTCACGGCATTTGAGAGCGGATTCAGGTTCGGATCAGAGCCTCGGGGATCAGAGCCTTGCGCGAAGGCTTCGGAGCAGATCAAACGCGGCAAGCGGGGTCAACTTGTCGAGGTCGACCGCGCGCAGTTCCGCGAGCGCTGGGTTCTCGAGGAACTCGGTGAAGAGGGGCATCTGCGTGTTTGCTGGGGCGCCCACGGCGCGTCGAGTTGCGCTTCCGATGGCGCGCTGGGCGGCAATGTCCGGAGAGGGAAGCACCGCGAGCGCTTCGAGAATTTCTTTCGCGCGCTGCACAGTTGCATCAGGAAGCCCAGCAAGCCGCGCAACGTGAATGCCGTAACTGCGATCAGTGCGACCAGGAAGGATGCGGTGCAGGAAGACGACTTCATCATTCCATTCGCGCACCGAGACATGCAGATTCATCACGCGTGGTTGTTCGTCTGCAAGTTGCGTGAGCTCGTGATAGTGCGTGGCAAAGAGCGTGAGTGCTTCACGCGTCGCGAGCGTTTCGGCAGTGGCCCATGCGAGACTCAATCCATCAAGCGTGCTCGTGCCGCGACCGATCTCGTCAAGGATCACGAGACTGTGCTTGGTCGCGTGATGGAGAATGTTCGCAGTTTCCGTCATCTCCACCATAAAGGTCGATTGTCCGCTGTGCAATTCATCCGCGCTGCCGATGCGTGTGAAGATGCGGTCGAGGATGCCGATGGTTGCATTCTCCGCTGGCACGAACGAACCAACGTGCGCAAGCAGTGCGATGAGCGCGGTCTGACGGATGAACGTGCTCTTGCCCGCCATGTTGGGGCCGGTGATCAACGCGAGCGTGCCTGTGGTACCGAGTTCGAGATCGTTGGGAACGAATCGTGTGCCGAGCATTCGCTCGAGCACGGGATGTCGCCCGCCTGAATAGCGCACGATCGGTGTGGTGACGATTTCTGGTCGCGACCAGCGCGCGCGTCGAGCGGTGGATGCAAGACCGTAGAGCGCGTCGATCTCCGCAGCGATTTCGCCGTAACGAAGCATGCTGCGCACGATCTCGATACCTTCGGTGACAAGTTGCGAAAAGAGCTCCTTTTCTCGCTCGATCGCGCGACTCTCCGCGCGCAGCACCTTGTCCTCAAACTCTTTGAGCTCAGGCGTGATGTAGCGTTCAGCATTGCGCAGCGTTTGTCGGCGCGTGAAACTCGCAGGCGCTTTCGCGCTCTGCGCGTGCGAGAGTTCGATGTAGTAGCCGAAGACGGAGTTGTATCCAACCTTGAGGTTCGCAATCCCGGATTCTTCCACGAGTCGCGCTTGATACTGCGCAAGCCAGACATTCGCGTCGCGTTGCAGCAAGCGCTGCTCATCAAGCGGCGCGTCCACGCCATCCTTGAAGATTCCGCCTTCGCGCGTGGTCATCGGCGCAGCATCGACGAGCATCTGCTGCAGTTTCTGTCCGTACGGAACGAGCGCAGTAGCAAGCGCGGTGGATTCACTTGCATACGACAGCAACGCATCGTGACTACTCACGATGTCGCGGAGCGCGTCTGCTTGCACGAGTGAACGCGCGAGCGATCCGAGATCACGCGGCGTCACGCGGCCGAGTGCGAGACGACCGCCGATGCGGAGGACGTCGGAAATCTTGTCGAGCAACGCCGCGGTCGCGTCGCGCAATTGATCAACTTCTACAAACGCGGCAACCGCACGTTGCCGCGCGAGAATGCGATCATGCTGCGCGAGTGGGAAGCACAACCAATCGCGAAGCAAACGCTTGCCCATCGGCGTGCGAAGATCGTCAAAGACACTCAACAGCCCGAGCGCACTGTCACCAGAACGCATCGTTCGCTCGATTTCAAGCGAACGCAGACTTGTCGCATCAATCGCGAGCGCACTTCCTGCAACACGCCGTCGTGGTGGCGAGAGATGCGCAAGCGGACGCGCCTGATGCATCGGAACAGGCTGCGTTTCAAGCATGTATCGCAACAGCGCGCCAGCAGGTGCAAGCGTTGGATCGTCCGATGCGAAGCCGAATCCTTCGAGACTCCCGACACGAAACTGCGTCTTCAGCGCATCCATCGCATCTGGAATGCGGAAGTACCAGTTCGCACGCGCGGTAAGCGGAATGGATCCACCGCGCAGGGCCGTGATGTGCGCAGAGACAGCGCCGTCCCGATCTTCCGCGTGAATGATCTCACTCGGCGCAAGTCGCGCGAGTTCATCGTGGAGCGCATGCAGCGGAACTTCCGCAATCTCAAACGATCCCGTAGAAAGTTCAATCGCCGCAAGCTGCGCAGCATCCGCAGTGAAACTCACCGCGACCGTTTTGCACGCACGCGATTCATCGAGCAGCGCATCGTCGACAAGCGTCCCAGGCGTAAGCACGCGCGTCACAGCCCGATCAAGCACGCCCTTCGCGTCCTTGGGATCCTGCATCTGTTCACACACCGCCACCCGAAACCCAAGCGCAACCATCTTGCGCATGTAAGGCTCCGCAGAGTGGTAGGGCACACCCGCCATCGGAAGCCCTGTCGTCCGCTCCGTCAGCGTGATGCCGAGCGCCTTGTGCGCAGTGATCGCATCCTCCGCAAACAACTCATAAAAATCCCCCATCCGAAAAAACAACACGCACTCGGGATGCGCCGCCTTAAACGTCGCATACTGCCGCATCGCCGGCGACTGAAAGTACTGCGCGTATGCAGAGTGCTGCGCCGGCGCAGTTGTCGAAGTTGGAGGAGAAACATCCGCCGCAGGCATCCGAGAGAGTTTACGGGGCAGAGAGTGGCAAAAAAGAGTGATTCTTGCAGGTGTTTCGAACCAAAAGAATAAGGCTCCCACTTGAGGGGGAGCCTTATTGAAGTGGAGTGGATGAGAGTCGAACTCACAACCTCCTCGATGCGACCGAGGCGCTCTGCCAATTGAGCTACCACCCCAACACTTCGGGGGGCAGACTGTATCCGATGGGTGTCGTGCAGGCAACGAGTTGCACTTGTGGGCTATCCTCCGCGCGTCTCACCCATCTCCCGCTTGTTCCCCAAATGCTGACGCCATCCACCGCTCCCACGCTTGACCAACCATTCGCACTGCTGAGCATCTTTGTTGCGCTCATTTGCATTGCTTCCTTTGCGGGTGGCGCGCTTGCGACTGTGCTGAAACTTGGGCATCGTCGATTGCAGATTTCGTTGAGCCTTGTCTCGGGCGTAATGCTTGGTGTTGGGTTACTGCATCTGTTGCCGCATGCGGTGATGCTTGCGCTTGAACCTGCGTTGGAGGGAAACGCGAGTGCTGGAGAAAATGCGCACGGGTTGATGCACTCGAAACTTGATGGCGTGATGCTCGCGGTGCTCGTTGGCTTTGCGCTCATGTTCTTGCTTGAGCGACTCTTTCACTATCACCAGCATGAGCCGCTTGCGGATTCGCACGAACACGATGCGTGTTGCGATGGGCATCATCATTCGCCAAAAGTCCAGAACGGTCGCGCGAAGTCTTCGCAGGATGCGCCTGTGCGAAACTTGTCGTGGATTGGTGCTGCGATTGGGATGTCGCTGCACAGTCTGCTCGAAGGTGTCGCGCTCGCAGCGGCGGTGCTTGCGGGTTCGCATGGCGAGAGTACTGGGGCAATCGCTGGCCTTGGCACATTTCTCGTCATCGTCTTGCACAAGCCGTTTGACTCGATGACGGTTCTCACGCTCGCACGCGCGAGCGGTCGCCCAAAATCGCACGCGCATCTCATCAATATTCTCTTCTCGCTCGTTGTGCCTGTGGGCGCGATTGCATTCATGCTCGGCGCGCAGGGGCATGAGTCAACCGTGCTTCCCTACGCGCTTGCGTTTGCCGCGGGAACATTCATCTGCATCGCGTCGAGTGATTTACTGCCTGAATTGCAGTTCCATCGGCATGATCGCGTGGCGCTGAGTGTCGCACTCTTGTGTGGACTCGCGATTTCGATCGCGATTGCGCGCGTGGAATCGCATTACGCGCAATCAGCGCATTCGCATTCGCATGAATCGCATGAGTCGCATGAGGGGCACACGCATGACTGAATCAGCACCTGAGAAGAGCATGAAGATCAAAGTGGAACGCGTCCTTGCTGAACTCAACCGCCAGCGTGGAGACCTCGACAAGGATCTCACGGACGCGGAGTACTTCGCGATTCATCACGCGTTCTGTTTCATTTCCTACAAGATGGGCGAGTTTCAGAAGTACCTCGACGAGGTCGTGAAGCCTGGCGAGCATCCATGATCTGAATGGTCTGAATGATCAGCGTGAGGCGATCGCGACGAGGTCGTCGTATTGCCCTTTGATGGCGCCTGATTCGCGCACAGTAAATCCGCATGCGCCAAGTTGACGCAGCAGTTCATCCATCCTGTATTCCTCAAGATGATGCACCGGATCTGGTGAACCACCGAATCGCCACGATGGTGTGACGACGATAAGCGAGCCGCCCGGCTTCAGCACTCGACGTATCTCGTGCAGCGCTTGGACGGGGTTCGGGAGATGTTCAATCACATCGGCGAGGAGCGCAGCAGCAAACGTCGCATCTGGGTACTGCATCGCTTCAGCATCGCCGAGCGTGACGGCAGCATTCACGCCACGCTTCTGAAACTCTGCGTTGGCGGCTTCGATTGCAGCAGCTTCGCGCTCGATGCCTTCCACGCGCCGCCCAGATTTCGCGATGAGCCACGAGAACAAGCCGTCGCCCGCACCGACGTCGAGCACAGGTCCTGCAATAGCACTCTTCGCAAGCGTGTCGATGACGAGTTGCGCGATGGAATCGGCGCGTTGACGAAAGGGAACGTGCGAGTCATAACTCGTAAAGTGGTACGCGCCGCGCTCTTCGTACTTGGAGAAGTCTCCAGGTCGACCCCAGAGTTGCGCGTTCCAACGCGTCCACGCGAAATGGATATCACGCAGCGCGTGCAGATTCGCAGCGAGTGGATCGATGCCGAATTCGCGGGTGCATGCGGCGCGCGCGTCCGGCGTGATGGAGAGTTCAGGATCACGCTGCTCAAGCAGAACGTCTGGAAGCATCACGACGCGCACACTCGCACCAAGTGATCTTCGAATCGCGAGCGTGAGTGTTGCCATCGAGAGGTCGCCGAATCCGCCTGCAAGAATGGTGCGGCCTTGCATCACATCAAATGCGCCGCGTCGAATCGCGACCGCGCCATCCGCAACGCAATCACATTCGCAGCCGAAACGTGCGGCTGCTGCAGGAGCACCTCGCATGCGGAAGTGCAGACCTTTGGGATGGAGCAGAAAATCACCAGCAGAGAGAACGGTTCCATTGCGCAGTCGAAACGCGCCGACAGCTGCGACTGCGCCTGGCTGGGAGGCGAGTGATTGCGCGAGCGCCGCGCCTTCTGCTTCAGTCACCCACGGTTTGCGCACGACGACAGCGGCATCATCTTTGACGATGACCAATCCACCAATAGTTTCATGCGCAAGAACGCGTTCAGCCATGGATGCCAAGATCGGCTTCTGATGGTGCGAGGCATGAAGGAGCGCATGAAGAACGGGGAACTCGCCCTGATATCCTTCCGCCTCTTCTGTCAACGCCCCTACGCATCACCTGATCCCACGCTGTACACCATGACCGACGCAAGCAGCCCACGCAGCTACAAAGAAACCGTTCGCCTTCCGAAGACCAGCTTCGCGATGAAGGCGAATCTTGTGCAGTCTGAGCCTGCGTCCATGAAGCGCTGGGAGAGCATGGGACTGCATGATCAGTTGCTTGCAGCGCGAAGTGAGGCGGAACCCTTTGTGTTCCACGATGGACCTCCCTACGCCAACGGCAACATTCACGCAGGGCATTTGCTCAACAAGGTGCTCAAGGACTTTGTCGTGCGTTCGGCGTTGATGGAAGGTCATCGCGTCCACTATGTTCCAGGTTGGGACACGCATGGACTTCCCATCGAGCACAAGGTCATGACCGAACTGCACGAGAAGGGGAAGGGCGCGAAGATCGACGGCCTCGAACCTGACGCGCGACGCATGGCGATTCGCCGCGAGTGTGCCGCGAGTGCGAAGAAGTTCATCGAGTTGCAAACGACGCAGATGAAGCGCTTGCTCACGATGGCGGATTACGCGCATCCCTACTTCACGATGATGCCGGAGTTTGAATCGAAAGTGCTTGACGTCTTCGCGCTTCTACTTGAACAAGGCGTGGTGTATCGCGCACTCAAGCCGGTGCATTGGTCGATCGCCAACAAAACAGCGCTCGCAGAAGCGGAGTTGGAGTACGAGGATCGCGAAGATCTTTCGGTGTACGTTGATTTCGAGGCAGTGGACAAGACGAAACTTGAAACAGTGTTCGGCTGCGAGATTGATGTCACGCCTTCGTTCATGATTTGGACGACGACACCGTGGACTTTGCCTGCGAATCTCGCGATTGCCGTGCACCCACGCAATCGGTACGCACTGGTGGAGATGGACGGATCGACGTCGATTCTTGCGAGCGAACTTGTCGATCGCGTCGCGAAGAAGGCGGGCGTGGAGCATGTCGTTCGGTTGGCAGAAGTCGACGGCGAGCAACTGCTTGGTCTTGAGTACAAGCATCCATTCTGCGATCGACTCGGGCGCATTGTTGCAGCCGACTACGTCACGCTTGAAGATGGCACTGGCCTTGTGCACACCGCGCCAGGTCACGGTGCAGATGACTATCGCACGGGATTGAAGGAAGGTCTTCCTGCGTATTGTCCAGTGAAGGAAGACGGCACCTACGACGACTCTGTCCCCGCGTGGCTCATCGGAAAATCCATCTGGGACGCGAACCCTGAAGTCGCCGAACATTTGCGTGAGAGCGGGCATCTCTTCCACGACCACAAGTTCACACACTCCTATCCGCATGATTGGCGATCAAAGACGCCAGTGATTTTTCGTTCGACAGAGCAATGGTTCATCTCCGTCGACCGACCAACGAAGCGTGACAACAAGAGTCTGCGCGCGATGGCGATCAGTGCAGTCGAGCACGATGTAGAGTTCGTGCCGGAGTGGGGACGCAATCGCATGCGCGGCATGCTTGAGTCGCGCCCTGATTGGTGTCTCTCGCGTCAGCGTGCGTGGGGACTTCCAATTCCTGCCTTCAAACTCGCCGATGGCACAGTGTTTCTCACCTCCGCAAGCGTGCGCGCGATCGCTGCTCGCGTTGCGGAGAAGGGCAGCGATTGCTGGTTCATGGAAACGCCTGCGGAACTACTCGCGGGCTACGACGCGAAGAATGATCCCGACGCGCCCGCTGGCTTTGACCTGTCGACGATCACAAAGCTCTACGACATCTTTGACGTGTGGTTTGAAGCGGGAAGTTCATGGAACGCAGTGCTTCGCGCGCGCGGGCTCGGCTATCCGAGCGAGGCTTACCTTGAGGGAAGCGATCAGCACCGCGGATGGTTTCAACTCTCGTTGCTTCCCGCATTGGGCGCAACAGGCGTCGCGCCATTCAAGCGACTTGTGACGCACGGCTTCATCGTCGACAAGGAAGGGAAGAAGATGTCGAAGTCGCTCGGCAACACCATCGAAGTGGAAACTGTGATGAAAGATCACGGTGCGGATGTTGCGCGATGGTGGACGAGTTCGATCGATTACGAGAACGACATTCGAATGGACATCGAGTTCTTCAATGTCGCGGGCGAGGCGTATCGCAAGGTGCGCAACACGATTCGCTACCTCCTTTCGAACCTTGAGGACTTCGATCATGCAACGCATGGCATTGTGCCGAGCGCGCATCGAAGCGATTCACTCGAAGCGTGGATGCTTGCGGAACTCTCGCGTGTGCAACGCGAAGTTCGTGCGTCGTACAAAGCGTTCCGCTTCCGCGATGCGAACCGTGCAATCTTCGACTTCTGCAACGACACGCTCTCCGCAGGCTACTGCGTTGCGACGAAGGATCGCTTGTACTGCGACGCTGCGGATTCGCCGCGTCGACGCGCTGCACAGAGTGCGATGTACACAGCTGCTGCAACGCTTTGCAGAATGCTCGCACCGCTTTTGCCGCACACAGCAGATGAAGCATGGCGCGTACTCAAGCGTGATGACGCAGCCTGCATCATGCTCGAACAGTACGAAGCACTTGATGTCACGGCAGATTCGCGCTGGGAAGCGGTTTGGGCGCTTGAAGATGCAGTGGGCAAAGCGCTCGAGGCGGCGAAGTCAAATGGCATCGACAACAAACTTGATGCTGGGTTAGTGCTGCCAGATCCGACGAATCAGTTGCAGCCGTTCATGGGCGACCTTGCGGATCTCTTCGGCGTATCGCGTGTGGCACTCGCTGCGGATGGAGCCGTGCAAGTGGAGGATCTTCGCGAGCAACCGCGTTGCGAACGCAGTTGGCGGCGCGATGTGTCCGTTCGACTTCGCAGCGACGGCGGCATGTTGAGCGATCGAGACGCGCAGGCAATCGGCGTTTAGCTACATGGACCCCATGCGTTGAGAATGATCGTGAGATCAGCGGCGTCGATGGTCCCACTCGCGTTAAGGTCGCCAGTGCCGGAGCCTCCCCAGTAGCTGAGCAGTGTTGCGAGGTCAGCCGCGTCCACTATCGCGTTGCCGTCGAGATCTGCGGGGCAGGGCGGTGGTGGTGGAGTCTGCGCTTCGTAGGCGCCGCGATCGACCATCGGTGGACTGCCAACACCAGTATCCACAACGGTGGTGATGTTGACGAAGCGTGGCGCACCTGTGATGTCTGTCGTTGTTCCAACTGGCACACTCGCATTCGCGCCTGCATCGATCGCAGGCGATGTCAATTGCAATGCGTAGTTGCGAGTCGGTGCATCGACGAAGAGCGGATCAACATTCGTGTTACCAGTGCCGGTGAATCCACCGGTGACGACCGAGTATGTGACGCCGGTTGATCCACCGGAGTTCGTGATCTGATTCGCTGCAGTCATGCCACCAGGTCCGGAGTTCTGCCAGAGAATGCAATTCACAATCGAAGACGTGCCGCTCGTATTGATAATGCATCCTGCGAGTGTGGTCGCGGAATTCGCGACGAACGTGGAGTTGCGAATCGTGCAAGCGCTGCTTGTTCCGATCCACACTGCGCCACCACCGTTTGCGCCGGTCGCAGAGTTTCCGCTGAACACGCAGTTGGTGATCTTCGTTGCCGAGGATCCGTAACTTTCGATCGCACCTGCACGCGCTGCGGTATTGCCAATGAAAACGCAGCGTTCGAAGTTGCTCGTGACATTGTTCGTGTCGAACGCGCCGCCGAAGGAGCCACCAACATTGTTCTCAAAGCGGCAGTCGGTGAATGTTCCACCAGCAGTGAAGATGTATCCCGCGCCGCCGCCGAATGTGCAGCGATTGCCAGTGAAATTGCAGTTTCGAATCGTTGGCGATCCGCTGCCGACGATGATGATGCCAGCGCCCTTGTCGTAGTTCGATGCGGTCGCGCCGTTGGCGTAGCCACCCTTGACCGTGAACCCATCAAGGATTGCGCTCGCAGTCGCGCCGCTTCCGACGAAGCAGTGGTAACTATTGTCGGTGAGGTTCAATGCGCCGCTGTCGTTGCCGAGCAAGTCGCCGGTGACGATTGTCGGGTTCGTCGTCCAATTGCGTTGGGCGAGTTTGCTCTCGATGCCGGTGAATCCTCCGTAGATCCCAACGCCAGTCTTCATCGTGAGGAAGATCGTGCGTGCGGTGGTTGTCGTAGGCTTGTACGTGCCTTTCGAGACCCAGATCTGGTCGCCAGCTACGCTCGCAGTCAGCGCCGCAGCGAGGCCGCCTGCGCCTTGGTGTGCGTCAGTCCATGATGTTCCGTTGTTGAGTCCGGTGGTGAGGCTCGCGTTCACAAATCGTGTCGCTGCAGAAGCGGTGCACGAAAGGACAAGCGAGGCGGTGATGACAACGGCGCGAACGAGCGTGCTTGGCATAGAGATTCCAGAGGGTCAGACGGACCTGGACAGATAGCGGAGAAAAGTACTCCCGATTAATCAAATGTGTGCCAAAGGGTTCGAATTTTGGGGGGAAAGTCAGACTGGGGATGGTTTACGGACCAGGCTTTCTGCCAGACTCGCTCATTTTCGAGCCGCGCGCGAGTGCGATTGGTTCGATAATTCCCCCTTTCGACTTAAATCTTGTAGGCATTATGCACACAAAGTTTAATCTTGCCTTGACACTCGCACTTTCTGTGGCAGATTCAGCCTGCACCAACCGCGGGAGCGGGCGGAGCATAGGAGTTAGGTCAAAGGGCGCATGAGGCAAGGTCTCTTTGGGCATCAGTCCCAAGGGATCGATTTTCCTCATGGTTTCCGTCTGCCTAACGAATTCCATGCTCTTTCTCGCTTAACGACGCGTGATCGATCAATGAAACTCGGAGGATCTGTATTGAGCCCTCGAATCCCCGGATTCGAAGCGGGTGCGATTCGCATTCACGCGAGTTGCGCCAAGCTGGGCTCGTTGGACCCAAAGGGACGACCGCAGGGGTTTCGGCGGAACGAACCCCGCGGTCGGTTTTTTTTAGTGTTCACGACTGACCGCGCGATACGTTTGACGCGTTGTTCGTCATGGACGGCGCACGGTTTCGCTCACTCTGGTACGCCTCGCCGGCGTAGCCGGCATTCGCATTTTTTAGCGTTCGCGACTGACCGCGCGACACGTTTGACTCGTTGTTCGTCATGGACGGCGCACGGTTTCGCTCACTCTGGTACGCCTCGCCGGCGTAGCCGGCATTCGCATTTTTTAGCGTTCGCGACTGACCGCGCGACACGTTTGACTCGTTGTTCGTCATGGA
>QWPV01000039.1 GCA_003671055.1 Planctomycetota bacterium | reverse complement strand
GCCGTCTTGTTCGCAACTGTTCTTGGAAGCACGCTTGCCGTTCAGCCGAGCTCCGCTGGTGAACAAGTTGTGCCCGCAGCGCTCCCCACGAGCGTCAAGATTGTGTCGAGTCTTCCTCGCACGGGCAGCGCGAACGCGCAGACAACTTCGATGGTGAACGGGATTCGCATGGCGCTGACGGAGATTGGTGGCAAGGTCGCTGGCGTTGAAGTGAGTTACGAAGATTGGGATGACGCGAGTCCGCAGCGCGGCAACTGGGATCCTTCGATTGAAGCAGCGAACGCTGATAAGGCCATCGCAGATGCTGAGGTCGTTGCGTACATCGGAACCTACAACTCTGGCGCGTCGAAAGTTTCGATGCCGAAGTTGAATGGCGCTGGTCTTTCGATGGTCTCTCCCGGCAACACTTATCCCGGTCTCACGAAGCCAGGCTTCGGTGAAGCAAACGAACCGATGGTCTATCGCCCGAGTGGCAAGATCAACTACTTCCGCGTCGTTCCAACCGATGACGTACAAGGTTTCGTCGCTGCAGAGTTTGCGAAGTCGCTCAATGCAACGAAGGTCTTCGTGCTGCATGACCGCGAACTCTACGGACAGGGAATCGCGCAAGTGTTCAATGACAGCGCGAAGAAGCTCGGTATAGAAGTCGTCGAGTTCGATGGCCTCGACACAAAGGCTGCGAACTACAAGTCGGTCGCAACGAAGATCAAGCAGTCGAAAGCGGAAGTCGTTTTCTACGGCGGCACCACCCAGACCAACGCCGCGCAATTGGCGAAGGACCTTGCATCGCAGAAGGTCGACGTGAAGTTGATCGTCCCTGATGGATGTTTCGAAGAAGCATTCATCAAGGCTGCCGGATCCAAGGCGCTTGAAGGACGATGCTTCATCACCTTCGGCGGCGTGGAGCCCAAGTTGCTCGGTGGAAGGGGTAAGGAGTTCTATGAGAACTACAAGACCCTTTACGGCAAAGAGCCTGAGGCATACGCGGCATACGGCTACGAAGCGGCCAAGGTCGTGCTCAGTGCAATGGAGCGCGCCGCGAAGAAGGGTTCACTCTCTCGTGCTGCGGTGCTTGCAGAAATCGCTGCGACGAAAGATTTCAGCGGGGCGCTCGGCACGTGGAGCTTTGATGAGAACGGCGACACGACG
This sequence comes from Planctomycetota bacterium, assembly GCA_003671055.1. Lineage (GTDB taxonomy): Bacteria > Planctomycetota > Phycisphaerae > Phycisphaerales > SM1A02 > F1-140-MAGs142. The sequence goes on along the minus strand of QWPV01000039.1, from coordinate 27,633 downwards.
AACAAAGTCATGAGCGTCAACACTGTGAAGGACGATAAGTTTGAGACCGTGAAGGTCATCGGTAACTAATTACGCCGAGGCAGTGGCTCTGCGCTTATCGAGATCTGATTCCCCCGAAGCAAGAATTCTCCGTTGATGCCCGACTGGATTGACAGCGACGTCCTCATCCAACAGTTGCTCCTTGGTTTATCCAACGGCATGATTATCGCATTGATCGCACTCGGTTACACGATGGTGTACGGCATTATCGAGTTGATCAACTTTGCGCATGGCGATCTCTTTATGCTCGGTAGTTTTCTCGCGCTGACACTTGTCGGCGCGGCGATGAACTGCGGGCTCATTGATCCAGCGCTGATGGGCGAAACGAGTCATTGGTGGTTGCTCGGAACGCTGGTGCTTGTGTGCGGGATTTTTTGTGGTGGCGTCAATCTCGCGATTGATCACCTCGCGTACAAGCCGCTGCGTCGAGCGTCGAAACTTTCGCAACTCGTCGCGGCGATTGGCGTGAGCTTCATCATCGTGAACATCGGCCTCTTCTGGGGTGGGTTGCCGATGGAAGTCTTCGGCGGCGGCGGTGCGGCTGCAGCGCCGAAGGATTTTCCCAGTCTCGTGAGTGACGCGAATTTGCTGGGCGAAGAGTCCTTCGTCGTCTTGACATGGAACGACATTGTGATCTTCGCGGTCACGATCCCACTGATGATTGCGCTCACGCTCTTTGTGAAGTTCACAAAGCTCGGCATGGCGATGCGTGCGACGGCGCAGAATGTCACCGCCGCTCGACTCATGGGTGTGGATGTCAACAAGGTCATTGCTGCGACATTCGCGATCGGCGGATTCCTTGGTGGCGCGGCAAGTGTGCTCTACGCAAACTACAACAGCACCGTCTCGTTTCAGATGGGATTTCGTGCTGGAATGGATGCGTTCACGGCGGCCGTGCTCGGTGGAATCGGCAGCCTTCCTGGCGCGATGCTCGGCGGGTTGCTCATCGGGATGGTGCGCGCGATGAGCGATCAGTTCGTCGGAACTGAGTGGACCAACGTCGTCGTCTTCTCGCTGCTCGTGCTCATCCTCATCTTCCGTCCCACAGGATTGCTCGGACTCAAGCAACGGGAGAAAGTCTGATGACGACTTCTCCAGTCTCGCAAACACGCGCCGCACCATTGCTCTCACGAGGTCAGTGCATTCTCTTTGGATGCCTCCTCGCGCTGCCGTTCTTTGAGATGTTGTTCGATCTCGGATTGAGTGCGCCGACGCGCTTCGTCTTCGTGTTCGCGATTGTGGGTATCGGATTGAATGTGGTGGTGGGTTTCACCGGACTCCTGCACCTCGGCATCGCTGCCTTCATGGCGATCGGCGCGTACACATTTGGCATTCTCACCTGCACGATTTATCCCTTTCAGATTGGGTTCTGGCCAGGGCTTCTCGCAGCGCTTCTCTTTGGTGCCGCAGCAGGCGCATTTCTCGGCGCACCAACGCTTCGATTGCGCGGTGATTACCTCGCGATCGTCACACTCGGCTTCGGTGAGATCGTGCAAGATCTCCTGAAGAATCTTGAACCTATCACGAAGGGCACGCAAGGTATCAATCCACTGCCGACCCCGTGGTTCTTCGGTGCACCCTTCGTGAGTGATACACCGAAGTCGTGGTACTTCCTCTTCCTCGGCATTCTCCTCCTGTGCACGGTGCTCGTGCGAAACCTCGAACACAGTCGTATCGGTCGACAGTGGTTTGCGGTGCGCGAAGATGAACTCGCTGCGCGTTGCATGGCGATTCGACCTGATCGCGTGAAACTCGTTGCACTTGCTGTCGGCGGAGGACTTGCAGCACTCGGCGGCGCGATGCTCGCGAGCCTGATTTCCTCGACAGGTGAACCTGGTAACTACGATTTTCAGATTTCGATTCTCGCGCTCTGCATCGTGATCGTCGGCGGCATCGGCAGCATGACTGGTGTCATCGTTGGCGCTATCGTGATGGTCGGCATGAACTCGATCTTGCTTCCTCTCATCGGGCTGAAATTGCAGCAAGCAGGCATCGGCACCACGATGAGCGTGTATCTAGCGCCCGACAACTACAAGTACATGCTCTTCGGTCTCACGCTCGTGCTCATGATGCGATTCAGGCCGAAGGGCATCGTCGCTGCCGAAGCGGAGGAGCGTTGAGCAGTTCGAACACACTCATCGCGGTGCGCGGCGTGTTCATGCGTTTCGGCGGCCTCCTCGCAGTGAACAATGTGTCGCTTGATGTCGAGCGTGGTTCGATCACCGCAGTCATCGGACCCAACGGCGCAGGCAAGACCACGTTGTTCAACGCGATCACGGGCGTGTACGACCCAAGCGCAGGGCGCGTGTTGATCGCAGGCCGCGAGACGATCGTTCCACTCGATCGGAAGGCGTTCGCGCTCTTCACATTCTTCGGCATTGCGTCCGCAGTCATCACCGCGATCTTTGCACACGTTGAAGGCATGTGGATCAACGCGGTGGCGGAAAATTACGTCTACTTGCAGCCATTCCCGTGGTGGCGGTGTGTGTGCGATGCGGTCGCTTATCTGCTTTCGAATGGAGCGCTGGCGGCGTGCATCGGATTTGTGATCGGCGCAACCGGTCGTTGGGCGATTTGGTCGCGCGCTCGTCGAACTCCAGAAATCGTCGCGGAGGCTGGCGTCGCGCGAACCTTCCAGAACATCCGATTGTTTCCTGAGTTGTCTCTCGCAGAAAACGTGATGGTCGGAATGGATCGACGATTGTCGACGGGATTCTTCGAGTCCTTGCTTCGACTTCCCTCCGCAGGACGAGAGCGCGACGCAGCGCGAAATGCTGCCGTAGAGTTGTTGCAGTTCGTTGGACTCGGTGATCGCGCCGACGCACGCGCACGAAGTCTTCCCTACGGGCATCAACGCAGACTCGAAATCGCGCGCGCGCTCGCGTCAAGACCAGATGTTGTTTTACTCGATGAACCTGCGGCGGGAATGAATCCGACTGAAACCGTTGAACTCATGGAGTTGATTCGTCGCATCAAGTCCACAGGCGTCACCGTGGTGCTCATCGAGCATCACATGCGCGTCGTGATGGGAATATCCGAGAAAATTGCGGTGCTCAATCACGGCGAAAAGATCGCCGAGGGCACACCAACAGACATTCGCAACGATCCAAAGTGCATCGAGGCATATCTCGGCAAGGAGGATCTAGGATGACAACCTCCTCAACGACACCACTGCTTGAAATACGCGGGATCACTGCTGGATACGGATCGATCGAAGTGCTACATGGCATCTCGCTTGAAGTGCGCGAGGGCGAAATCGTTTCGCTTATTGGTGGCAACGGCGCTGGAAAATCCACCACGCTTCACTGCATCTCATGTCTCGTTGGCTTACGCGCGGGAGAAGTTCGCTTCGCCGGCGAGTCGCTCGCGAATGTGGCTGCGCATGAAATCGTTGGACGAGGACTCGTGCAAGTGCCCGAGGGTCGCAAGATCTTCCCGCGCATGACAGTGCTTGAAAACTTGCGCATGGGCGCATACAGCCGCAACGATCGTGCAGGCATCGAGAGCGATCTCGAAGAGGTCTACGCACTCTTTGAGATTCTGAAGTCACGAACATCACAACTCGGTGGAACACTCTCTGGTGGTGAGCAACAGATGCTCGCGATCGGGCGTGCATTAATGAGCCGTCCGAAGTTGCTCATGATGGACGAACCATCCATGGGTATCGCGCCTCTCCTCGTTACGAAGATCTTCGAAGCAGTAAAAGCACTTCGCACTCGCGGCCTCACGATCTTGCTTGTCGAGCAGAACGCACGCGCCGCACTCAAGCTCGCGGATCGCGGCTATGTGCTCGAAACCGGTCGCATCGTGCTCGAAGGAACCTGTGCCGCGCTCCTCAGCGACCAGCGCGTGCAAGCCGCCTATCTCGGCGAGTAAAATGTTTCTTCGCAATGTCTTGATGTAAGTGCAACGCATGGAAGTACTTGAGGGACGCTCACGGCAGAGTGCTCCACGCGCTTTGGTCGATCTTCGGATTCGCGGGAGAAATTGCTCGACAAGCGCGATGCGCGAAGTAGTCTCCCATCTAGTGATTGCCCGCAACAAGTTCGGTGTGCGCGCAGTCGATGTGTGTCTGAGGTGAGGCCCTTCTGTGTGGCTACTCGTCCCTCGTCCACGATGAACCCAAAAATCGAAATCTAGATTTCTCAAGCTACGTCGCTTGAGCATTGGAGAAGGATGCCCCCCAATCCAATGTGCGACCTCCCGGCACCTGGGTTTTTCCGCGTGCCGGGCGGTTTTTTGTTGGCGGGTAGCGGCGCTTCACGGGCGGTCGCTGCGCTAGGATGAGCCGATGCGCGAGTTTCGAGTTCGAAGTGATATTGAGCGACGGAGTATTGGCGCGTACCAGTTGCCGCTTGGTGTCGAGAGGGCGACGCTGCCCGAGCCTGAGCAGGGCTACATGCTCACCTACTCGCCGGAGACTGAGCAGGAGCCGCCCGCGTGGATCTTTCAGGTCTGTGTGAGCCACGAGAAGTTACGACCTCTGGTGGACGCTGCCTTCAACCTGCTGCCACGGTCGGTGAGCGCGGTTGTCGAGATTGGTTCTCGCGATGCCTATCGAAGCGTGGATGTCTATGTGACGAATGGCGAAGAGGGTTCTTCGAGCCTCGTTGAGTTTTTGCGCACCTGGTACGAGTTTGAAGAGTTCCTCATTGAGGATGTTTCTATTGGTGCTGGTGCGAATTCTGAAGAACCGTTCATGGAAGTTTTCATCGATAGTTGGAAAGGGGTGCTCATCTCCGTTCCCGATGAAACGAAGGACGAAGTCGTTGCGTTGCTTGAGGGAATGGGCGTGAAAGAAGTGGAAGAGACGTGGTCGCCCGATGCTGAGCAGGAAGACGCGTTTGATCCGAAAACGGAAACGCGTGAAGTGCTTGAGATTGTGGATGAGCACTCGCCAGATCTTGATGAGTTGCTGCTCGTGTTGCGCGAACGTTGGATGCTTGAGCTCAACGTTGATCCTGAGACCAACATTGACGAAGGCGGCCGCCACCTTGGCATGACGCTCTGGCACGCGATCGTGCTTGCGGGGCATATGTCAGGCGATTTGCAGAAGGGCGCGTACATCTCGGTCTGGCTCACAGCGGGGAGCCTCGCGCAAGCGGAAGAGTTGCTCGCTGATGCGTTGCTTGATCAGAGCGAGTGGGCATTCGAGAGCGTGTACTCCTTCGACCGAGTTGCATTCGATGATCGACCGCCAGACCTTCAACACCTTGCGCCTGTACGCCGCCGCGCGGCGGTGCATGCGGTGGCGGTGGACCCATGGGGAGAAGAAGGACAACCACGACCCGAACTTCCGGAGCGCGACTCGTGAGTGAGTGGTACGCGGATGGCTTGCGGTTTGAATGTACATCGTGCGGGAATTGTTGTTCGGGTCCTCCTGGCGCGGTGTGGATGAGTGATGACGAATCGCGCGCGCTCGCGGAACGGTTTGGTCTTCCGCTTGCAGTATTCCTCGAGAAATACGCACGAAAACTGGGCACGCGTTGGTCGTTGAACGAAGTGAGTGTGGGAATGAGTGGTGGCCGACGAGGATTCGATTGCGTGTTCCTTGATCGCACGAAGGTGCCCGGCAAGGCGTTGTGCAGCGTGTATGAATCGCGACCAACACAGTGCCGCACCTGGCCATTCTGGTCGGAGAATCTTGACAGCGAGCAGATCTGGGAGAATGTGAAACGCGTCACGCCGTGTCCTGGAATGGGCGCCGGGCAGTTGCACACCTTCGTCGAGATCTGCATCAAGCGTGATACCGATCGGCACGCAGGTGCAACGCCAACGCTTCATCCACCGGAGCCCGATGAGCGTTGAGCTCGTCGAGCAGTGGAGCAACGCTGCGGCGTTGCGCGAAGTGCGCGAATTTTTTTTCGCGGCGCGCGCAACGATCGATGCGCGTGTCAACAAGGAACGTCCACTCTGCATCGCTTCCGGCGCGTGCTGCAACTTCGAACAGCATGGGCATCGGCTCTACGTGAGCGGACTTGAAGCAGCATTCACACTGCTACGGCTCGATGCGTGTCACGGCATCACGCTCGATGCGCGCGCGATTGATGCATCAGTGACGCGCGGCGACTGTCCATTTCTCGTGCGAGGATTCTGTGGCGCCCATGCGGAGCGACCGCTCGGTTGCAGAATCTATTTCTGCGATGAGCGCGCGCGCGTGTGGCAAAACGAACTCTACGAAACGACGCACGCTGGCGTGCAAGCGCTGCACGACACGCTTGCGATTCCATATCGCTACATGGAGTGGCGCGCAGCGTTGGCGATGCTGCGGAGCATCGAAGTCGCGTAATGAAAAGCCCCCAAGTCCGAAGACTTGGGGGCTTTGATGAACTGATTAACTTCGGAAGACTCAATCCTCGTCAGAGGTATCAACCGCGAATGGGTTGGCCTTGTCGAGCATTGCGCCGAGCGCAGCTTCTGGGCTCGCGACTTCGATCGCGACGTCACTCTCGTTGAAGTCGCTGCCTTGAGCCATTGCCGTGGCGAGCCGAGTTGCCACCGTCGTCATTCCGCCACCGCGACGTTCTGCACCGAGTGTCTCTGCTTCGTCTGCAGCGTCGGTGTACATCGTCTCGCTGTCGTCGTAGATCGGCTCTTCGACGAGGCGAAGCACTTTCGCCTTCGCGTATGGATCGAATCCAGTACCAGCTGGGATGAGATGGCCGAGCAAGACGTTCTCCTTAAGACCGAGGAGATTGTCAACAGCACCCTTGAGCGCAGCTTCAGTGAGAACCTTAGTGGTCTCTTGGAAGCTTGCACCAGAGAGGAAGCTCTCCGACGAGAGGCTTGCCTTGGTGATGCCAAGGAGAAGCGTCTGTCCACTTGCGGGCTTCGGCTTGCGTGTCTTGCATACAGGCTTGCCTGCAGCTTCGGCGCGCATGTTTGCTTCCTTGATCTCATCGCGATGCACGAGTGCACCGAGTGGAAGATCCGTACCACCGCTCTCTTCGATGCGAAGCGTGCGACTGAGGTCGTCGTTGATTTGTCGGAAGACAAACTTGTCGACGACATCGTTCGGAAGCAACGCAGTGTCGCCTGGTGACTTGATCTTGACCTTCGAAAGCATTTGTCGAAGGATGACTTCGATGTGCTTGTCGGAAATCGGCACGCCCTGTGCGCGATAGACCTTCTGCACGCCATCGAGCAGATAGGTGTAAAGCTCCTCTTCGCCCTTGATGCGCAGGATGTCTGCGGGCACCGCGGGTCCATCGGTGAGTGGATCGCCAGCGTTGATGAAGTCGCCGGTGTGCACGAGCAACTGTCGACCTTGCGCAACGTGATGATCGTGCTCAAGACCTGCATCGCTGATGACGCGAATCGTGACCTTACCCTTGCGCTTGTCGTTATGGAGTTCCACGCGACCTGGGATTTCTCCAAGCACTGCGGCATCCTTAGGAATGCGTGCTTCGAAGATTTCGGTGACGCGGGGGAGACCACCGACGATATCTGCCGAGCGAGCCGTGTCCTTTGGAGTACGCGCAAGCATCTGGCCTTCAACAATCGCTTCGCCGTCCTTCACTTCGATGCGCGCCTTCGCGGGCAAGTGATGGAACGCGAGAATGTTGCCGGAGGCATCTTCAACGTTGATCTGTGGATGACGATCACCAGTGTGCTCGGTCACGATCAGCTCGATGCCGCCGCCCTTCTTCTCTTCGGTGCGAACGGTGACGCCATCGGTGATGTCCTTGAACCGGACAGTACCGCTCTTCTCAGCGAGAACTGGCGTTGCGTGCGGTGCCCACTCCACAAGGAGTTGACCCTTACGAACTTCGTCGCCATTGCGCGCCTTGATGACTGCGCCGTACGCAACCTTGCGCTTATCGAGTTCGCGACCCTTGGCATCCTTGATGAAGAGTTCACCACCGTTGCGCTTGAGGACAACAAACTCGCCAGGTGCGCCGCCAGGAACAGGCACTTCATTGCAGTCGCGGATGGTGACGAAGCCGGCAGCGATTGCCTTGTATTCGTTTTCACCAAGGTCGCGAGCCGCGGCGCCGCCGGTGTGGAAGGTACGCATTGTGAGCTGCGTGCCTGGTTCACCGATGGACTGCGCTGCGATGATGCCGACAGCCATGCCGACTTCGACAGGCTTGCCGGTGGACATGTCCTGCCCGTAGCACTTCGCACACACGCCGCGTGGCGTTTGGCAAAGCAATGCTGAACGCACGACAACCGTAGTGATGCCGAGTGCTTCGAGTTTCGCAGCAGCCGAATCGTCCACGAGTTCATTGCGCTCAACGATGACTTCGTCTGTCATCGGGTTGACGATGCGCTCGAGAGAGGTTCGGCCGCGGATGCGCTCAAAGAGTGCAACATCGACTTCTTCACCCTTGAACACGGCTGACTTCGTCACGCCCTTCGTAATGCCGCAATCCTCTTCGAGGATGATGACGGACTGCGCAACATCGCAAAGCTTGCGCGTGAGGTAACCGGAATCTGCGGTCTTCAGCGCCGTATCCGCGAGGCCCTTACGAGCACCGTGGGTGGACGAGAAGTACTCGAGCATGGAGAGACCTTCGCGGAAGTTTGCGCGAATCGGTGTCTCGATGATTTCGCCGTTTGGCTTCGCCATCAGTCCGCGCATGCCAGCGAGCTGCTGCATCTGATTGATGTTGCCGCGTGCGCCGGAATCGCTGAAGAGGAACACTGGGTTGATGTACTTCGCGCCCTCTGCAGTACCAAGCGGAGTCTCTGCACCCGTGAGTGGATCGCGTCGATCGTTCTTGAGTGTTTCCAGCAACACCTTCTGCAGATCGTTTCGGCACGCTTGCCAGAGATCGAGCAGGGCGTTGTGGCGTTCACGCGTCGTGATCGCACCGCGGTCGCATTGCTTCTGAATGTTGTCCGCCTTCTTCTGCGCTTCGTTGAGCAAGTGCTCTTTCGTCGCAGGAATACGGAGATCAGAAATTGCGAACGACAGACCTGAAAGTGTGGAGTAACGGAATCCCGTTGACTTCATACGGTCAAGGAGATCAATCGTCTCACTCTTGCCGCGGCGAGCAAACGTGTCATCAATGACGCGCGCAGCACCCTTCTTGCCGAGGGCGCAATTGTAGAAAGGCATGCCATCTGGAAGGATCTCGCAGAAGAGCAATCGACCCATCGTCGTGATGATGCGACGATTGGCAGGCATTGCCTCGCAAGGCTTCCTCTGCTCATTCACGACTTCGGTGAAGCGCTCAAGGCGAACTTCAATCTGATCATGGAATGAGATGCGATTTGGATTGCCGTGTGGCAGTTCGAACGCGAGCAGGGCTTCTGAGAAGTCCTTGAATCGGCGTGGCTTCACAGTCAGCGTCGTGTCGACATGGCCAACGGTAAGGAAGTACACACCCATGACGATGTCCTGCGAAGGACTGACGATGGGGTTTCCGTTTGCTGGGCTGAAGATGTTGTGAATCGACATCATCAACACGTGCGCTTCGGTCTGCGCTTCGAGCGAAAGCGGAAGATGGACTGCCATCTGATCGCCATCGAAATCTGCGTTGTAGCCAGTGCACACGAGCGGATGGATCTTGATCGCGTTGCCTTCAACCAACACTGGCTCGAACGCCTGAATACCCATGCGGTGAAGCGTGGGTGCGCGGTTGAGTAGGACAGGGTGGTTGTGGATGACTTCCTCAAGCACGTCCCACACTTCAGGATCGCGACGCTCAAGCATGCGCTTCGCGCTCTTGATGGTGTCAGCGAGTCCACGATCCTTCAACTTACGAATGATGAAGGGTTGGAACAACTCGAGCGCGATCTTCTTTGGAAGGCCGCACTGATGGAGCTTGAGATCAGGACCGACGACGATGACGGAACGTGCCGAGTAATCAACCCGCTTGCCGAGCAGGTTTTCGCGGAAGCGACCCTGCTTGCCCTTGATCATGTCGGTGATCGACTTCAGTGGACGGTTGCTTGAACCCAACACAGGGCGGCGGCAACGGCCGTTGTCAAACAACGCATCGACAGCCTGTTGCAACATGCGCTTCTCATTGCGCACGATGACCTCGGGCGCGTTGAGATCCATGAGCTTCTTGAGACGGTTGTTGCGATTGATGATGCGGCGATAGAGATCATTGAGATCGCTGGTCGCGAAGTTGCCGCTCTCGAGGAGCACGAGTGGGCGAAGATCGGGTGGGATCACCGGCACAACATCGAGCACCATCCACGCAGGATCGTTTGGCGACAGACGAATCTGCTCAACAAGCTTGAGACGCTTGCTGAGATCCTTCTGGCGCTGCTTCGACTTGGTCGTTGCGAGTCCTTCACGGATCTCCTTCGACAAATCATCGAGATCAAGTTGGGTAAGCAATTCGCGGATGGCTTCTGCGCCCATCATCGCGGTGAATGCATGACCGTACTTCTCGTGCGCTTGGCGGAATTCTTCTTCGGTGAGCACTTGACGCTCATCGAGTTCGGTGTCGCCCTTGTTGGTGACAACGTAATCCTGGAAGTAGATGATCTTCTCGAGATCGCTCGTCTTCATCTGCAGCAGGGTGCCCAAGCGGCTCGGCATCGCCTTGAAGAACCAGATGTGCACAACAGGCGCAGCGAGATTGATGTGTCCCATGCGCTTGCGGCGCACGCGACTGTGGGTCACCTTGACGCCACATCGATCGCAAATGATGCCCTTGTACTTCGTGCCCTTGTACTTTCCGCAGCCGCATTCGTAATCCTTCTCAGGACCAAAAATACGCTCACAGAAAAGTCCATCGCGCTCGGGGCGATAGGTTCGGTAGTTGATGGTCTCTGGCTTCTTAACTTCGCCAAAGCTCCAACTTCGAATATCACTTGGGCTCGCCAGAGTGATCTTCACAGAACCGTAGTCGTTCACGCGGTCGTAGACGCTTTCGGACATCGCTTCTTCGCCTTCTTCAAGTCCGCGCGGCACACAAAGGGCGCGTTGCGGATAGTTACTGTCATTCAAGACTGGACTGAGTTACTGCTGTTGCAGACGGTGCTTGCTAAGGGATTTTCAGACTCATTCAATCAGAGCAGTGCGGACGCTTCAGGCGTCTGCTTCTCCAGTTGAATGTTCATACCGAGACCCTTGATTTCATGGCAGAGGACGTCGAAGACGACCGGCATGCCGGCCTCAAGAACGTTGGTTCCCTTGACCATCGAGTCATAGATCTTGGTACGACCTTCCACATCGTCACTCTTGACGGTGAGGAGTTCTTGCAGCATGTACGCCGCCCCGTAGGCCTCGAGCGCCCACACTTCCATCTCGCCGAAGCGCTGGCCGCCTGTGCGCGCCTTGCCGCCGAGTGGTTGCTGCGTGATGAGGCTGTAGGGACCAGTTGATCGCGCGTGGATCTTGTCATCCACGAGGTGATGCAACTTCAAGATGTACATGAATCCGACAGTTGTGCGTTGATGGAACGGCTCGCCGGTACGGCCGTCGTAAAGTTGAATCTTGTAGTTCTCAGGCATGCGCGACAAGATCTCGCGCGGCGCGCCAGGATTCTTACCGGTTGCTTCGAACTCTTTGAGACGCGTCTCGACGTGCTTGTTTGCTTCTTGCACCGCTGATTGAATCTCAGACTCTCGCGCACCATCGAAGACTGGAGTGACAGCTTGGAAGCCCAAGATCTGTGCAGCCCAACCAAGATGTGTTTCGAGGATCTGTCCAACGTTCATACGGCTCGGCACGCCGAGTGGGTTGAGCAAGATGTCCACGGAAAGACCATCTTCCATGAACGGCATGTCTTCTTCAGGAACGATGCGCGCGATGACACCCTTGTTGCCGTGTCGTCCTGCCATCTTGTCGCCCACAGAGAGTGTGCGCTTGGTAGCGAGGTAGACCTTGACCATCTCGAGCACGCCCGAGTTGAGTTCGTCGCCGCGCTTCATATGTTCGATCTTGCGAGACTTCTCCGCAGCGATCGCTTTCACGCGTGGCCAGAACTGATTGAAGAGCACCTTGGCTTGTTCGCGAAGTTCGGCAGAACCCTTCATCCACTTCTCGCTGAATCCGTCGATCTGCTCGAGGATGACATCAGGGATGTCGCTCGCGCCGACCTTCTGTCGAGTGGTGGGATCGACCATCTCGCCGCCGAGAATACGATTGAGTTCGACGACCATCTGCTTGAAGAGCTGAATGCGCTTCTGGTCCATGCCTGCTTCGAAGTCAGCGACTTCCTTGCGGAGTTGCTTCTTCTGCTCATCATTGTCGTTGCGACGACGGCTGAAGCGGCGTGTGCCGATGACGATACCTTCGGTGCCTGCTGGCACTTCGAGCGAGTCATTCTTCACGTCTTCGCCGACGCGACCGAAGATTGCATGGAGCAACTTCTCTTCAGGGGAGAGTTCGCTCTTCGACTTCGGTGAGACCTTGCCTGCAAGGATGTCGCCAGGACCCACGCGCGCGCCGAGACGGATCACACCGTTGTCGTCGAGGTTGCGAAGTGCCTTCTCGCTGACATTAGGAATGTCGCGCGTGAACTCTTCCTTACCAAGCTTCGTCTCGCGCACTTCGACATCAAAGCTGTCGATGTGAATCGAGGTGAACACATCGTCGATGAGCAAGCGCTCGTTGATGACGATGGCATCCTCAAAGTTGTAGCCGTCGAAGGTGTTGAACGCGACGAGGATGTTCTTCCCGATCGCGAGTTCGCCTTGCTTCGTGCTTGCACCGTCTGCGAGGATGTCGCCGAGGTTGACCTTCTGTCCCATCTTCACGATGGGCTTCTGGTTCTGACAGGTGCGCTCGTTGAGACCACGGAACTTGCGGAGCTCGTACTCGTCAGCATTCTCGATGATGATGCGTTCGCTATCGACGAAGGTCACCACACCAGAGCGTCGTGCCTTCACGATCATGCCGCTGTGGATACCGACGACGCGCTCCATACCTGTTGCCACGCACGGTGGATCCGTTTTCACGAGCGGCACTGCTTGTCGCTGCATGTTAGAACCCATGAGCGCGCGGTTTGCATCGTCATGCTCGAGGAAGGGGATGAGCGACGCGCTGACGCCGACGATCTGCTTAGGACTCACGTCGACGAATTCAACTTCGCCTGCGGGAACGTGCGCAAGATCACCGTCGATACGCGCGAGCACAGTGGTTCCAGCAAGTTTGCCGGTTGCGCCTGGTTCGAGTGTGTCGGAGGTTGCGAGCACGCGCTTGAGTTCTTCGTCTGCACGAAGACGCTCAATTTGCCCCGTCGCCTTGCCACCCTTGACGGTGCGGTATGGCGTGAGCAAGAAGCCGTAGTCATCGATCTCAGCGTAGATGCCGAGCGATGCGATCAGACCGATGTTCGCGCCTTCAGGCGTTTCAATCGGGCAGATGCGACCGTAGTGGGAGATATGCACGTCGCGCACTTCAAAGCCTGCGCGCTTGCGATTCAAACCACCAGGCCCAAGTGCCGAAAGACGGCGCTCATGCACCAGCATCGAGAGTGGATTCGTCTGATCGACGACCTGCGAGAGTTCGCTTCGTCCGAAGAAGAAGTCGATCGCTGCAGACACGGACTTCGAATTCACGAGGTCCGCAATCTTGCCAATCTCGCTCGGATCCTTCGTCGACATGCGCTCTTGCACGGTGCGGCGGAACTTGAGGAAGCCCTTGCGCATTTCTTCGGTCGCAAGCTCATCGAGCGTGCGAAGGCGGCGATTGCCCAAGTGATCGATGTCATCGACGTGCGCCTTGTTGCGCTTCGAACGAAGATCGAGGATGTAGCGAATGACCGCGAGGAAATCCTCAGCACGCAGGTGCTGCACGCTCTCCTCGGGCAATTCACCCTTGGACTTTCCGTCCTTGGGAGCGTTGGCGTAGGTCGCGTCATGCTCAAACTTACGGTTGATTCGGAAGCGTCCGACGCGACCAAGTCGGTAACGATTTGGGTCGCGGAACTTCTCGTCGAAGAGATTCTTCGCCTTGTCGATCTGTGGCGGATTACCTGGGCGAAGGCGATTGTAGATCTTCAACAACGCCGCCTCATGCTCGGTCACGTCGGCGAGGAAGTCGAGCTTCTCTTCGGCGATTGTGTTGAGGATGAGCGGATCGGAAGGATCGGTGATGACGCGCACGCTGCGGAGATTCGAAGCCTGAATCGTGGGCACGTTGTCACCGAGGACTGCGCCCGGACGGCACAATTCTTCGCCGGTGTCGGTGTCGATGATGAGTTCAGCTGCGTAATGCTCGGGCTTCAGTCGTTCAACCTTCACATCGTCGACTTCGTAGAAGAGTTCGAGGAGTTGATCGGTGGAGGAGAAGCGTGGATTGTCGTGATCATCAAGCGCGCGGAGGAATGTCGTTGCGGCAAGCTTGGTCGACTGGTCGATGCGCATCGCCAGCTGATCCTTCTTGTTCACTTCGAGTTCGATCCACGAACCGCGCTCTGGAATGATGCGCGCCGAGTGGAGCGGACGATCACCGTACGAACTCGCGATGGAGAAATCGACGCCCGGGGAACGGTGCAACTGGCTCACGATGGCGCGCTCAGCACCATTGACGATGAACTCGCCGCCGCCCATGAGAATGGGCACTTCACCGAGATAGATCTCCTCGGTGGTGACTTCGTTGGTTGTCTCGCGAATGAACTTCACGCCGACCTTGAAGGGTCGGCCGAAAGTCAAACGAAGTTCGCGGCACTCGTCAGGCGTGTAGCGCGGCTCTTCGAGAATGTAATGCGTGTATTCAAGGCGCATCGAGCCGTCATAGCTCTTAATACCCTTGATGTGAGTCTTCGCACCTGGAGGTGCATCCATCTCGAAGATTTCACGAAGAAGCGACTCGAGCCCAATGAGCTTGCTTCGCTTCTCGGGATCGACATCGAGTTGAAGGAAGCGCTTGTACGCATCCTGCTGGACTCGGGTCAAATCTGGCACACGGAGCGCATCGCCGCGCTTCGAATAATCTCTAATACGGATGGTCGGATTCGGCATCGAAGTTTCCTAAGAAAGACGCTCGAGGCGTGGCACTGAGGCTGCGAAACAAACGAAACACGACCCAGCCGGCGCTGGGTTGTGTGGAAATATCTAAAGATGAACGCGAAAATGAGGTACCAAAGTCGCAAAAGTCCAGCAAGTGTAGCGAAAGAGCCTTGTTTCCTGCCAGTATTGCGTCGCGTCATTGCAAGCGCAGCACGGAGGACCGGTGGGCAAGCGGTGCTTGAAGGGGAGTTTGCACTCCCCTTCAAGACCCGCGAATCAATCGTTTACTTGACTTCGACCTTGGCGCCAGCAGCCTCAAGTGTTGCCTTGAGCTTGTCAGCTTCATCCTTGGTGATGTTCTCCTTGACTGCCTTAGGGGCAGCGTCAACGAGACCCTTCGCTTCAGCAAGGCCGAGGCCGGTTGCTTCGCGAACAGCCTTGATGACTGCAATCTTCTGTGCGCCAGCCTCGAGGAGGGTGACGGTGAATTCAGTCTGGATGAAGGCTTCTTCAGCCTTGCCAGCAGCAGCAACCATGACGGCGCCTGCAGCGGGCTCGATGCCGTAGGTGACCTTCATGTAGTCAGCGAGGCTCACAGCCTCCTTGAGGGTGAGGGTCGCGATCGAGTCGCCGAGCGTGGTGATCTTTGCTTCGAAGGTTTGTGTGTCGGACATGGTGTGTGCTCCAAGGTATTGCAATCAAGAGGTGCTGCGACGCGCGGCATTTAACCCCCGAGGGGGCCAGTGGACTGCAGAGTGGTCTTTGTAAGAATCGCGGAAGAAGAAGTAATGTTTGAAGTGACGTGAAGAGACGAGAAGTGGTTAGCCAATCTTCTCAATAGTTTCGCCCTTTTCGAGGCGTTCTTGAACAGTCTTGACGATGCCCAACAGACGAGCGCCTGGTGCCAATGCGACACCGACGACCGTACTGAGTGCTTCGCCACGGGTTGGCAACTTGCTGAGTTTTTCAACGCCAGCTTTACCGTCGTAGTAATCGCCATCGAACGAAGCGCCACGGAACTGAAGATCCGGGATGCCATCGGCGAGTTTGACGATCGCGCGAGCGATATCGACTGAACTCTCCGGTCCGTAGAGCACCGCTGACGAACCCTTGAGCGCTGGCGCAAGAACTGAAAGTGGATGCCCCTTGAACGCTGCCCTCGCGAGGGCAGTGCGCACAACGGTCGTGCGGATGCCGCTCTCGCGGAGTGCGCTGCGGAGTTTGGTGGTGGTGGTGGAATTGAGACCGCGGATGTCGATGACAACGCCGCCCTTCGCCGTAGCGAAGCGCCGGTTGTATTCGGCAACGAGCATGTCTTTAACTTGCTTGCTCATATTCGTGTCCTGCGCAATGTGCGCCCGTCAGAGAAATCGTGAAGTAAATTAGATACCTGCAACCGCAACTTGCACCCCTGGGGTCATGCATGCTGCGACTACACACTTGCGGACATAGACGCCCTTGGCTGCCGAAGGGCGCGCCTTGGTGATGGTCGCGATGAAGACATTCAAGTTCTCTGTGAGATGTTCATCAGAGAAGCTGAGCTTGCCGATCACGCCATGCACATTGCCGCCGTCATCGTTGCGGTATTCCTGCTTGCCTGCGGTGTATTCCCTCGCCGCGTTCACGACGTCAGGGGTCACCGTGCCAGCCTTCGGCGAGGGCATGAGTCCCTTTGGACCAAGCACCTTGCCGAGCTTCGAAACCACACGCATCATGTCGGGGCTTGCAATGGCAACGTCGAATGAGGTCCAACCCGCTTCGATTTTCGCCACGAGTTCCTCAGCACCTGCTTCAATTGCGCCTGCAGCCAAGACTGCGGCGACCTTGTCGCTTTGGCAGAAGACAATGACGCGCGAGGACTTGCCGATGCCGTGTGGCAGGGCAACCGAACCGCGAATGAGTTGGTCTGCTTGCTTTGGATCAATGCCGAGTGAGAACACGACGTTGATCGTCTGATCAAACTTCGGGTTCTTGAACTGGCGGAGTGCCTTGATCGCGACTTGCGCAGTCTGCGCGCCTTGCGGCATCGCATCCTTGATCGCATCGTTCGCTTTGAATCGCTTGGAGAGTGTGTTCGCCATGATTTACGCTTCCACCGTAATGCCCATCGATCGTGCGGTGCCAGCGATGGTTCGCATCGCAGCCTCGAGATCAGCGGTGTTGAAATCCTTGAACTTCTCTTCCGCAATCTGCTTGAGTTGCGCCTTCGAAATCTTGCCGACCTTTTCAGTATTCGGCTTGCCAGAGCCCTTTTCCGCCTTCGCTGCAGCAGCGAGGAGGACGGAGGTTGGCGAATTCTTGATTTCGAATTCGAACGTCTTGTCCGTGAAGACCGTGATCACGCAGCCGACGACGCGCCCATTGAGAGCCTTCGTTGCTTCGTTGAACTTGGTGACGAATTGTCCTGGATTGACGCCGTTCGCGCCGAGGACTGGTCCGAGCGGAGGAGCAGGCGTTGCCTTTCCTCCCGCGGCCATAACTTTGAAAGACTTGAGAACCTTCTTGGCCATTTGTTCTACCTCCCACGATCATTGATCACTCTGCGGACAACGCATCCGCTTCGGTAATCTGCGCTGATCGCGCATTCCCTTGCTTTGTCGCAAGGGCAGTCGTGGTTCTATCGGTTCGGAATGGAGAGCCCCGCACTGTAGCAAGCCCCCCGATGCCTTGCAAGTGGTGGTTCGCGCGATTTTTGGGGGGCGTGGTTCAGCTGGAGCGTCGGCTTCGCAGATTCTGTGGGACCGAATTCTTCCGAGATGTCCTAAAACCTCTCAGTCTCCTTCAGAAGTGGGAGAACCCTCAAATTTTGCGGCGAAAGAGGCAAGTGCCGCGCGCGAGATCTCGGTTCTGGTCCTCAGGAGCGGCGCAAGTGCCGCCGGTAACCCTTGTGGAGGGGCAGAAACGTCATCTCGTTGGCTTGCTCGGTCCCAGGCGGCGCACTGGTCTTCAAGTTGCTCGGATGTCGCTGCATAGTTCAGTTCGTGCTCGTCGAGCATGAACTTTGCGAGGACCCGATTCTGCTGAGAAAGGGCTTCGTTTGCAAGCATTCCATGGAAAATCGCGGTGCATTGCGTTGCTATTGAATCGGGGTAGAGTTCTGGGAACAGTCGCTCGCGTGAAAGTGTGGAAAGACGTTCGGCGGCAGAGCTGTTCAGCAGAACAGCGCACTCACGGACCGCTCGCGTGTGCAGCGCTTGAATCTGGGTTCCAATCTCACCAGATCGAATCAACGCCTTGCGCGGATCCGCGAGCCCAGTTCCGCCGTGCGCGGATTCAAACAGAATCTCTTGGATGCGTTCGCCTGCGGCAAGACGCGCGTTCGACCACTCGCGCAGTAGCTCAGTGAGAACGCGTTCATACTCAGCAAGAAAGAGTAGACAAGCGCTTCGTTCAGCAGGCGTGAATTGCGTTGGCGGAATGACCTCAAAGACTTCGCGCAGCTCGAAGTTGATCCAGTGGCTGCTCGACGGTACCCCGTGGCATCTCCGCCGAATCGCGAATCCCCTACATACCTCGAGGTCTCTCGTTTGTTCTGGAGAAAGCAGGGGCGCGAAGGAATCGATGCACTGGAGTTCGAGGTGCTCGGCGTGGGCGCGAAGTTGCGCGCCTCTAGCATCGGTAGCGCGCAACGCCGCTCGAAACTCAGCGGAAGTCATGCCAGACGTCTGGAGCGTCGTCGACGCAACTGCCGCGAGTTGTAGGTACTGGGGCGCATGTTGGTCAAAGAACGCGTTATGCCGTGTGGCAAACTCTTCGTACAGGATTTGTATGCCTGATGCTTGTTCTGGTGTTGCGGCTAGGAGAACAAGCCATCCTTCGAGGTCTTGGCTTGTCAGCACAGTGCATAGCGGGAAGCTCGTGTCGGCATACCCAACGCCATCCTCCACGTACGCTCGGATTGTCTTTGGAGGCACCGTCTGCAGAAGAAACGCGAACGAAAGGATTGCGATCGGTAGGTATTGCATTGTGCTTCCTCGCAATTATGGGCAGGAAGGTCCCGAGGGTCCCGTTTGAAAGTAGAAAACGGCGTGGACAATCATAGAATTGACGCAACCGAGTTCCGCGGAGCAATGTCGGAGGACCATGTGGCAGAGCGCTGCTTGATCATCTAGTAGTTCGCATCCGGTTTGCCCTGATTCGCCCGTCAAAGTGGGTACGCAGCGCTGCATCGCTCATTCGTGATGATTTCATGCGGGCATGAGTAATCATCGCCGCACTGGACCCCCATCCCAGGGATGTAGCATGCCTGAGTCTTTGATCCTTTGAAGCAGATTGGTGCGATTTGAGCCTTGGCGCCGGACGCGCCGAGATAGACGCTGGCAAGAACGATTGAAAGCATGAGCGCCGCTGATTTACTCCCGTGCGGATTTGGCATTATCTCTCCTTGGGTTTGATCTTCTTCCGTCTGTTTCCATACATTCGCTTGCGCAGAGCAAGGAATACCGAGTGAGAGGGTACTGCGTCGTAATCGCGCGCGCAAGTCCTGCTACGGCAGAGGAGGTACGACCCTCTGTGAGACGTCGGTGACGCGCGCGACTTGATCTTCCGCCATCTGGTTTTTAATCTCTCAGTCTTCGCCGAGATCTTCGATCGCGAGTCGGACCATCGCTTCGACGCCGGTGGCGGTTCAG
This sequence comes from Planctomycetota bacterium, assembly GCA_003671055.1. Taxonomy (GTDB): domain Bacteria; phylum Planctomycetota; class Phycisphaerae; order Phycisphaerales; family SM1A02; genus F1-140-MAGs142. The sequence goes on along the minus strand of QWPV01000039.1, from coordinate 8,101 downwards.
TGAAGATCGTGATCACGCAGCCAACGACACGCCCATTGCGCGCCTTCGTTGCTTCGCTGAACTTCATGACGAGTTATCCTGGATTGACGCCGTGGGCGCGTCGTGCGTGGAACGAATGGATCGGCTGGACGAAGAACTGCAAACTCGAACCGATGATTCGCGCGGCATCGATGGTGCAGAGACACCTCGACGGAATCATCAACGCGATCGTGTTGAAAACGACCAATGCTCTTGGCGAATCGATGAACGCAAAGATCCAACAGATCAAGTCGCAGCCCTGCGGTTACCGCAATCGTCAGCGCTTCCGCAACGCGATCATGTTCCACCTTAGGCGGGCTGGATTTGTACCCTCAAACCGCATCAACCCACACGGATTCCTGAAGCGCCCTGTAAATCAATCAATGATGCATAATCATGCGCTGTAGCAAGTGCTTCGCGGTGCTGATGCGAAGCATTCTCCCAATCGGAAACATGGCTGCTTAAGTCGCTCGATCATGGACCGCTCGATTGATCGTCGGGAGGTGGTCGTGCTTGTGGATACCGGATCGCAGATCAGCGTGTGAATCACTCGCCAGCGGCGATTTCAAGCGCCGCATCAGCGCGCGTGGCGCAACTGCTCAAGTTCTTTGCGAAGTGGCAACCAATAGCGCTGGTCTATTTCACGCTCCACGGCTTCTTCCGCTTGAAGTGCCATCTGCAATTCTCTTATGGAGCCGGCCAATGCCAATGTCAACAGTGGTCGCTGCGAAGTTGCGCGCTGGCACGCTGCGTCATTTTTTTGTGCAACCTCAATTAACAACTGTGGCGTTCGCAATTCCCGCAACCAAAAAACAACCTGAGACTTGTTTGGTCTTTTGCAATTCTCAAAATAATTCGCTTCGACAAGCCTGCGAATCATCGGCCAATCTTTGTCGCGTTGTGTTTTTTTCGCTTGCACTAAATCTGGCAGCGACAGTAAATCGCAGCGGGTCCCATCTGGCAGCGCGATGGTGGTGCGGCGCTTCCAGAGCGCCGAAAACACGTCCACGCCGCGCATTTTGGACATGACATCTACACGCATGCGCGGCGCTTCGGGGTGCTGGCAACGAAAATGGACCGCATGTCCCCGCCGTAAAAACTTCAACTGACATGATGGAACGGCGATCACATCGGCTTGCAAATCATCAAGCGCCCGGCGCAAACGCGCCAAGTTCGCAGCATCAGCCACAATAGCAAGATCGGTGTCGCGGCTAAACTCTGCCGCGCCGTAGAACACGCACGCTTGACCGCCCATGAGCAGCGCGCGCACGCGGTGCTTTTGCATCGAAGAAAGGACTTTGCGTATCGGGTTCGGGATCAAGCGATCCTCCGAGTGCCATGTATGTCATCCACAGTTTTTCGCTTTCTAGCCAACGCTGAATTGGTGTCAACCGATACCACTCGGCCCACTCACTGCCGACAAGTTGTTCAGCACGAACCATTCGAGAAGTTTACCACGCAATATTGAATTGAGCCACACAAGTTTGCGTACTCGTTGCGATTGAACAAATACACGCACTTGTTCCGGCGACATTCCCCCCCGTACTTCAGGCAAAGCGCATGACGGATTTTCACCACCGTAAGCACTTTGCTCGGACTCCCGGCAGTTCGTGGTCTATGCCAATTTGCCCACGAAATGCGGGCAATCCCGCTTTGAATACCAGCGGAGAGTGTTACACCGATCCGCATAAGATGGCGCGATATACCGTGCAGCGAGTGCAAGTTGTTGAATGCACAGGGGGGTTCTGTAGAATCCCTTGAAGCAGATTGGCGCGATTTGAGCCTTGGCGCCGGACGCGCCGAGATAGACGCTGACAAGGACGATTGAAAGCATGAGCGCCGCTGATTTACTCCCGTGCGGATTTGGCATTATCTCTCAGTCTTCGCCGAGATCTTCGATCGCGAGTCGGACCATCGCTTCAACGCCGGTGGCGATTGCTTCGTCGTTGAAGTCGAAGGTGGGATGGTGGAGCTTTGCGCTGGGATTTCCGGGCTCGTCGAGGCCGAGGAGGTAGAAGCAGCTCGGGACCTTTTGTGCGTAATAGGAAAAGTCTTCGCCTCCCATCACCGGCGCTTCCATCGGAACGACGTTGCTCGCACCGAATGCCTTGCGCGCGATGCGCTCGAATGTATCGACGCTCTCGTCTTCATTCGCTGTGACGGGGTAGCCGCGGTGATAGATCGCACGTGCGGTGCATCGATGCGCGCGCGCAGTCGCTTCGGCGATTTCAACGATGCGTCGCTCAAGATGATCTTGCGTTGTATTACGAAGCGCGCGCGCCGTGCCTCCTAACTCGACTCGCTCCGGAATCTGATTGAACGCGGTGCCGCCGTGCATCATCGTTGTGCTAATGACTGCAGCATCAAGCGGATCGATTTCACGACTGACGACTTGACCGAGCGCGGTCACGATTGCTGCAGCGGCGAGCACGGGATCGCGACCGTGATGCGGCCATGCAGCGTGCGCGGCGCTGCCTTCAACCACAATTTCAAAGCGATCGCTCGCCGCGAAGAGCGAACCCTTCCTCGTCGAAACCGTGCCGCGAGGTACTCCTGGCCATCCGTGCAAACCATAGATTCGGCGCACGGGCTTCCCAATCCTAGAGCCATCAAGGGCGCCGTCTTCGACCATGCGCTTGCCGCCGGCGCCGCCTTCTTCAGCAGGTTGAAAGATCATCGTGACTGGATTTGGAAGTTCGCCTGCGGCTGCGAGTTTCGCGAGGACTCGCGCAGTTCCAACCAGCATTGTCGCGTGTCCGTCGTGGCCGCATGCGTGCATCCGCGAGGGAATCTTTGAGCACCATGGGTGCCTGGCAACTTCTTGGATGGGAAGGGCATCGATGTCCGCGCGAAGTGCAATCGAGCGCGCGTTTGTGCCTGTGATGTGCGCGAGCGTTCCTGTTCCTCCGGCTAATCCTGCAACGAACGGAACACCAGCGGAAGTCAGGGCTTCACGAATCTTGGTTGCTGTGCGAACTTCTTCGTAGCAAATCTCAGGGTGCTGATGAAGGTCGCGTCGAAACGCTTTGAGCCCGTCAATTTCAGCGGCGATAAGCGCGCGAAGGTGCATGCGACGATGGTAGTCGATCGGCTAACTGCGCAGACGGGTGAGTCCGCAGGCTTCGCGACCTTCGTTGACTTTCGCAAAGGCGTGCCGCTCATGGCGAATGAGTCTTGAAAGTTGGCTCATCGTGACGCCGAGGATTCCTGCGGCGCCCGCCATGTCGTAGCGGCGCACTGTGACGACATCGAGTGCCTCTGCAAGCAGCGCGGGGTAATCCTCGTGCTCAGGATTCACAGGAAGTTTCTCGCCCTGCCGACGTCGTTTCCAGAGCTCACTCGGCACGTGTCCATCACGGCTGACGATGGTGCGCACTTTGATCGCAAGTTTGAGTTTCAAGCGAAAAAGCGCGCGCGCTCGATTTTGAATCTGGCTTCGACGCTCGCCCGCGTGTCCTTCGACGCCAGTTGGCGTGTGCGTGATCCACACGGCGGTATCGACCTTGTTTCGGTGCTGTCCACCAGGACCTGAGATACGTCCCGTTTCGGTTTCGCAGACCTTGAGCAAGTCATCATCTTCAAGTGTCGCCGGATGCGGGGCGGAGACCTTGATGGATTTCTCGTCAACAAATGGCGGTCGATAGGTCATTGGGTGTTGCGATGATAGGCGTTCGCGAGATCACGATGCAGCAGTTGCGAGGCGCGAGACAGGTTGCGCTGGAATCGTGAGTGGATCAGAGGGTTCGCCGCGAAGGACGCGCATCCATGCAGCAGCGCCAATCATTGCTGCATTGTCGACGCAATACGCTTGCTGCGGCATGCGAAGTTCCATGCTGCGTTCAAGCGCGAATGCCATGAGTTCATGGCGAAGTGTGTTGTTTGCAACGACGCCTCCGCCGACGAACAAGGCCTTGTAGGGATGCAATGCGTGCGCGTCCCGCAGTCGACGGAGGATCGCGCGAACTGCCGCACGCTGGAAACTCGCCGCGAGGTCTGCCTTCGCTTGCTCAGTCAAATCTTCATGCGAGCGCGTGAAGTGACTCGTGCGCCCTCGACCAGCAGGAACACCGCGTACCGCGTAGAGCATCGCCGTTTTGAGTCCGCTGAAACTAAAGTTGAGTGTGCCGATGTTTGCGAATGGAAATGCGTGCGCCTCGGGGTTTCCCGTTCGTGCAAGCCGCTCAAGGTTTGGGCCGCCAGGATGTGAAAGGCCGAGCATGAACGCAGCTTTGTCGAACGCTTCGCCGAGCGCATCGTCAATGGTCCAACCGAGAAGCGTTGGCGCGCTCGAGGCCTGCAGCGTGAACATGCTCGTGTGCCCGCCGCTCACGACAAGTCCGAGCGCTGGAAGTGCAGGGCATTCCGACTCAAGCACGCCGCTCCAGAGGTGCGCTTCCACGTGATCGATGCCGAAGAACGGCTTGTGCAAACTCCATGCGATCGCTTTCGCTGCACTGACTCCGACGAGCAGACTTCCGATGAGTCCTGGGCGCACACCGACCGCAACAGCATCGATCTCGCGCAGCGTCAACTGCGCGGTTGCGAGTGCTTCATGCACCACGGGCAGAATATTCTCGAGATGCGCGCGGCTCGCGATTTCAGGAACGACGCCCGCGTACCGTCGATGCAGCTCAAACTGCGAGGCGACGACATTAGAGCGAACGCTGAGCGCGCCTGCCGCAGTGCGCTCAACGATTGCAGCGGCGGTCTCATCGCACGAGGATTCGATTGCGAGCATCACGCCATGCGTTGCTGCTTTTCTCGCGCTAGATGTGTGTGCAGGCTCCACGATTCTTAGAGTACCCTGAACGCAATGCAGACGAACATCCGCGAATCCATCGACAACCTCTCTGCAGAGGCAGCAGTCCTTGTGGGTGTGCGGCTGTCGACGTCCAAGTCTGATTGGCTCGATCCGCTCGGTGAATTGCGAGCGCTTGCTGAAACTGCGGGCGCGCGTGTGGTGGGCGAATTGCTGCAGAATCTAGCGAAGCCACGCGGCAAGACCTATATCGGCAAAGGCAAGGTTGAAGAGCTCGCGCTGATGGTGAAGGAACTTGGGGCGCGCATCGTGATCTTCGATAACGAACTCTCACCGAGTCAGATTCAATCGCTCGAAGAAGTCACCAAGTGCAAGGTGCTTGATCGCAGCGAACTGATCCTCGACATTTTCGCGAATCGCGCAACCACTCGTGAGGCGCAATTGCAAGTGGAGATTGCGCAGCTTGAATACACGGCGCCGCGATTGCGCGCGATGTGGTCGCACTTGGGTCAGGTGACTGGCGGTGCGCCGATGGGCGTGGGTACGCGTGGTCCTGGCGAGCAGCAGTTGGAAATCGATCGTCGTCTCGTGCAGGCGCGCGTTGGCGTGTTGCGGCGCGACCTTGAAACTATTCTCGCGCGCAAAGAACGCGAAGTGCTTGAACGGCGCAATGAGCATTTTACTGCAGGAATCGTGGGCTACACGAACGCTGGCAAGAGCACGCTCTTCAATCGACTCACAGAGGGTGGCGCGTATGTCGCGGACAGATTGTTCGCGACGCTGATGACTCGCGTGGAAGCATGGAACCTCGGCGGTGGCGAGAGCTTGCTTGTCTCTGACACCGTCGGTTTCATTCGCGATCTTCCGCACCATCTCGTCGCGAGTTTCCGTTCTACGCTCGCGGATGCCGTGCACGCGCATGTCATTTTCATTGTGCTCGATGTGAGTGATCGCCTCGCACCAGCGCAACTTCTTACGGTGCGTGAAGTGCTTGATGACATCGGTGCGAAATCGCAGCCGCGGCTTCTTCTGCTCAACAAGATCGACAAGATTGAAACGCTCGGTTACGAAGCGAAGCAATCGCTGCGCACGCTTGAGGAGTGGAAGGCGCTTGAGCCTGACTCCATCGCGATTTCGTCAACGCTCGGCACTGGACTTGACGAACTTGCCACGTGGGTGAGATCGCACAAGGGCGGCTCGCAAGTTCGGCACACACTGCGCGTTTCGCTGCGAGACACGCGGATGATTGATGCGATTGAACGGCGCACAGTCGTTGTCGCGCGTGAGTATGCCAGCGACGCAAGCGGTGACTACGTGGAATTTTCCGCCGATCTCGGCCAGCATGTGCTCGATGAACTCATCGCAACCGGCGCACGATTTATGATCGACGGCGTGGAAGCACGCGGTTCGACTGCGGGCTGGGGTACCACTCGCCGAACACCGCCGCATCTTCGAAATGTCTGATCCAAAGCGTGTTGATTGACTGATTATTCGCAGTTCCATCCCTTTGAGGGGTGTGCAATTTTGGGTCGTTTCGTTTCTGCGGGCATCAAATGTAATTTTCGCGAAGGGAAACGGCGTTGTTCGTGCAGGACGCCTGCAGGAGAGCCGAACTAACGGTCAGACCATTGCTGCATGTGCTGCAATGGTTGATCACGCGAGGTGGAGGTAGTGCTCGGAGGAGCGCTTGCATCGCAGGAGGCAATACGAATGCGCATTGGCGAATTACTAGTTGAACGAGGCGTGCTCACTCGCGCGCAGGTCGAGGAAATTCTTGAAACTCAGGAACGCGAACACACGCCATTTGGCGAAGTTGCTGAGCGTCTCTTTGGTGTGCAGAGCGATGTAATCGAATGCGCGCTCATCGCACAGATTACAGGGCGTGCGACCACGATTTCTAGCAACGACGAAGTGGATGAGGGTGTTGCAAGTCTCGTGGTTCGACGACAAGCCTGGCAATTCGGCTTCGTGCCGCTTCGCTTCGAGGATGGTCACCTTGTCGCTGCAACGACTGCAGCAAGTCTCGCGCGAGCTGTGCGGTTTGCAGTACGTATCCTCGAACTTCCGACCACGTTTACTATTGCTGACGAATCAACGCTCTCCGCGCTCCTTCAATCGCAGTATCCGATTCCTGGCATGGCGACGGGGATGCTCGACGGCACTGAAGAAGTGCGATGGCTTGGCAAACGCAAGCCGCGTCGTCACGCAGCCTAAATAATCTTCTCCAAGGGTTCGATGGCGAATCGTCTTTGGACTGACGAACACTCGCTTCATGGGGGCATGAAGCGGGTGTTTGTCCATTTTGACAAGAGGAAAAAATGGTTGACAGTGGGAAAGGGGTCCCTCGTCCCGCGCGCGGGAAAAACTGTCGAATGGCAACTCGCGGACTTGAACCGCGGACCCGCGCATTTTCAATGCGCTGCTCTACCAACTGAGCTAAGTTGCCAGCGCCGCGACGGATCGCGGAACGGCGGGAAGAATAGACGAATTGTGGGCGTTGTCAAATCACCGACGCGAAACAGGTTACGCGCCGACGAGTCGAAGCGTCGTGCGCGGTGCGCTCGCGTTGTCGCGTGCGCTTGCGACTCTCGCGCCTGACCGTTCAAGTCGACCGAGCAATTGATCCGCGATCCATACGCGCAACGGACGAGCGCCGTTGTATTCCTGGATGCCACCGGATGCAGAGGCGAGTGTCGCGCGTTCAAACTCAAGCCAGAATCGTCGCGCAACGAGAATTGCTTCGTCGCTCTCTACGCGAAGCGCGGCGGTGCGCTTGAGTATCGGTTCCATCTCGATACGGAGCGTTGCGATGGGCAGTGACGCAGCCGTGGATCCAACGCGCGTGCATGCGGTTGCGAGCACTAAGTCAGCGATATTGGATGCGAGGGGAAGCGCAATTTTTTGCACACTCGCACGCGCGGCAACACGCTCGAGGTGAATCGCGATGTCTTCGTCGGTTACGCCGAATCGTTGCGCGAGTAACGCAGCACCACCAAAGAACGCGCGGCGAAGTGCGTCACGTGAGGAGCCATCAAGTTCAGGGAAAAGCGTCATTCCACCGCGAGATACATGCTTTGCGCCATGTTTCGCACGTTGAGACGCAAGTCGTCTCGAAGGCTGAGTAGTAGAGTTGAGCGCGTCCTTCATGCGGATCCTGAGAAGAGAATCGATGAGCGCAACGAGTGTAACGAGATCGTGTGCACACGGGCGCGCGTCGTCAACTGTGCACAATTTCGGAGTGACCGAGAAGTGACGGATCGAGATCTCGGAGCGCTCCAAAATCTCTTCGCCATGCATCGAGTGCGCCGCGCTCGAACGGCGCCG
>QWPV01000038.1 GCA_003671055.1 Planctomycetota bacterium | reverse complement strand
GCTTCAAGACACGTGAAGACGCCAGGCTCGCGATCTTCGAGTGGATCGAAGTGTGGTACCAACGAACGAGGATCCACGGTTCACTCGGCTATGTCAGCCCCGAAACGTTCGAGGCAGCCGCGAGAGTCGGGTAGGATTCATCAAGGGTGTCCATGATTCGTGTGCAGGTTCACTTTCTCTTCCCACACGGCTGGCAAAGGGCGCTGACAGCGCACTGAGCCACCTGCTCTGCGATATGATCCACGCTGCGGCGGATCCGGCACACACTCAATTCTGTTTACCAGGAAAACTTCACGATGGCTGATCAATACTTTGTGCGAGCGACGGGTGGTCCCGAGGCTGGACCCATGGGCGCGGACAACGTGCGCGCGCTGGTGCGCTCTGGCGAACTTTCCGGATCGGACCTCATTCGAAAGGAGACAAGCGCGTCGTGGATGACCATTCTGTCGATCCCGCAACTTGCGGCGGATCTTCCGAAACTGCCTGCGCCGCCGCTCGATGAATTGGGGATGCATGAAGTGGCTCCACCGCCTCGCGCAGGATCGAACGCCCCGCTCGCGGGCCCGGCCGATGCCGAGGCGAACAAGGCGATGGCGATCATCGGGTACATCTTTCCGTTCCTCTTTTTCATTCCGCTCGTCACTGATGCGAAGACGAGTCCGTTCGCGCGATTTCACGCGAATCAGCAACTGGTCTACTTCATCTTCTCCTATAGCGCAGCGTTCGTTTCGGCGATCCTCATGATCGTTCTCATCGGGTACTGCCTCTTCCCCCTCGTTGCGCTCGCCAACCTCGCGCTCATGATTCTGGGAATCGTGAATGCGGCGAACAATCGGATGACGCCACTGCCTGTGATCGGCGGGATCAGGATCATCAACACCAATTGAGAACGGGCGCGCGCAATGCATCGCGCGAGTAGCCGTTGAACACCGCATGTCGCCTCAAGTCTTGCTGCGTTTTTTCTGCTCACTGACGCTCTGCTGTCTGTGCGCGGCCCTGCTCGCATGTCGCGCGAATGATGAGCCTGTCGCGACTGACTCGCTTGTTCCACCAATCGCCGCACCTGCTGCGAAACCTGAGCCTGTCGCGTCCACCACCCGCCCTGCGCTGAACACGCAGAAGTGGATGATTGATGGTGTTGAACGCGAAGCACTCGTCGCGATGCCAAATGCATCACTCGTTGCGCCCACTGGTTCGCCGATCCTCTTCGTGTTCCACGGGCGTGGTGGTGCGGCTCGGCAAGTGCGCCGCTCGTATGACATCGAGAGTCTCTGGCCCGAAGCAATCGTTGTCTATCCGCAAGGATTGAAAACACCCGGCCGCATCATGGACCTCGAAGGTAAAAAAACCGGTTGGCAAGCGTACGCAGATGTCGTCGACAATCGCGACCTCAGATTCTTTGACGCGATGCTCGCATCGATGCTGACTGACGCGCAGGGTGATGCGAATCGCGTCTACTCCACTGGTCACTCCAATGGCGGCGGTTTCACGTATCTGCTCTGGTCACAACGCCACGACGTGCTCGCAGCCGTCGCGCCGAGTGCGGCTGCGGTGAATGCACAGACGCTGACGAAGCCACTGCCTGCAATGCATGTTGGTGGTCGCAATGATTCGGTCGTGAAGTTCGCATTACAAGAGGCGACGATGAAAGCTGCACGCGAACGCAATCAGTGCGCAGATGAGGGCACTTCAGTTGGCGCACATGGAACGCTGTATGCGTCAAGCGTGAACGCGCCCGTGCTGGTGTGGATCACGGATGGCACGCACGCATTCGACAAGTCCTGCGTGAAGCCGATGGTGGATTTTTTCAATGCGCACTCGAGGCCTGTGCCAACACCTGCGCCAACACCTGCGCTACCCACGCTCCGCTAAATCAACGTCGATTCCCCACGCCTGAAGGAATTCGTCGTTCTCAATCCACCCGAGCCGTCCAACGGTTCGACGCATCGCTGCGTCAATGAATGCATCGGTGAGAAGTGCGCGATCAACAGGAATCAAGCGTGGATCAGGTCGGAATCCCACACGCGCAAGATCAAGGCGATCTGCAGCGAAGCAGGTGTTGATCGTCGCATCGTCGGTCGTGATCGAAGACGTGTGCAACTCGCACGCGCGATGAAGTTGGTCGAATCCAACGTCGTCAAGCGACTCGATCGCCGCACGCGTAGATGCGCACGCGACATCGTTCTCCTGAAGCTCGCCTTGTCGCACTCGCGCAAGCCACTTCGCTGCACGTAGTCCGTGCAACGGATCGTGACCATCATCTTCGCGGAACGAATCGTGAATGAGCGCGAAGAGCCGCACCACGCGCGTGTCCGCACCAGTGTGTGCTGCAACGAGAAGTCCGTTGTGTCGAACGCGCCACCAGTGCGCAATGCCATGTAATCCCCACGGCTCCATAGATCGTTGCGCAACATGCGCGAGGGAATTCGCGAGAATCAAGTTCTCATGGAGCGGCGTTGACAAGGTGGCACGATACAAACATCGACGATGACAGCAGAGATCGGCAACAACCCTGGCTTCGTCGATGACACCTATATGAACATCGTGCCCACTCCGTGCGCCATCGCGTTGCTCGGACTCGCAGGGCTCGCAGGACGACGTCGCCGCAACTAAGTCAGCGCAGAGTTCACACGGACGAATCTCTCAAACAAACTCGAGCGACTCCACGAATCTTCGTGGAGTCGCTCGTCTGATTGAGGGCGAACTTCCCTCGATGATGCGCCGTTGCCGATTATCAACAGTGCTAGCAGCGCGAACCTTGCGGTCAGCTCAGTGGTTTTGTTTCAAGTCACCTTCACTGGCGTACCTACATCATTCTCCGCGACAGGATCTTCTCAAAGCTTCTCGATCCACACGAACACCGGCGTGAGCTCGGGCGTTCCAATTACCGCGAGGGCGTTCTTGACGGCACAAATCTCCCGATACTCTTACAAGGTTGGCCCGCATGCTCATGAAAAACTTCTTCCTCTTTATCCTCTGTTTCCTCTTCGCAACCGCGCCATCACATGCTGGCGCGACGTTTACGTTTACGAGCCAATGGACGACGGGTGGTGAAGGAGTCTTTCGCGTCACCAATGACACATCGCAAACGCTACAAGGATGGACGCTGCAATTCGATTGGGGCGCGAACATCACAAGTGCGTGGAATGGCGCGGTGCAATCGCATGTCGGCAATCACTACACCATCGGCAACCTCGCATGGAACGGCGCGCTTGCGCCCGGAGCGTCGGCAGACATTGGATGTATCTTCACGACGACGACTCCAGGCGTTGCGCCGAGTGGTTTGATCTTCAGCGGAGGATCAAGCGTGACTGCGCCTGTGATCACGAGTGCAACGACCGCGACGACGAGCATCGGGCAACCGTTCGCGTATCAGATCACCGCGACGAACTCTCCCACGAGTTACGGCGCGACGGGATTGCCTGCGGGGTTTACCGTGTCCACTTCGAATGGGTTGATCTCAGGAACCACCACAATTGCTGGCACTTTCAACATCACGCTGCTCGCGACCAATGCGGGCGGAACTGGATCAGCTGCACTCGCGGCCACCGTTAGCAACTGTGCGGCCGACGGCAATGGTGACGGCAGCGTCGACGGTGTCGACCTCGCATCCATGCTCGGCGCATGGGGACAACCATCAGCCTACGACATCAATCACGACGGCATCACCGACGCGAGCGACCTTGCCATCGTGCTTGACGCGTGGGGTCTGTGCGCTCCGGTTGGTCCCTCTGGATATGAAAAGATGCCGACTGTTACGCAGCGCAAGATCGTGGGCTACTACCCAAACTGGGCGATCTATGGAATGAACTTTCCTGTGACGAGCGTGCGTGCAGATCGCGTCAACGTGATCAACTATGCGTTCCTCATTCCGCTCGATCGAACCATGCCCGCATCGTGGGATCACATCGTGTCGGAGTACCGTGGATGGGATTACGCGGATTACACGCCCTTTTTGCAACAACCTCCCGGCACAGTGCTGAGTGCTGGCGTGGGACTCTTCGATGAATGGGCCGATGTAAAAGCAGATAACGCAGCTGCAGCACTGACCATGTCCCCGCCGTTCAAAGAAGGAAGCAACTTCGCGCACTTGCGAGACCTCAAGCAATCACACAGCAAACTGCGAACGCTCGTGTCAATCGGCGGCTGGACGCTTTCTTCGCCGTTCTTCTCCATCGCGAGAAGCGCGCAGAAGCGACTCGACTTCGCGAAGTCCGCGGTGTACGTCACGGCGCGCTACGGCTTCGATGGCATCGACGTGGACTGGGAATATCCCGGCGGCGGCGGGCTCAATCAGAACGGTCTCGGTGATCCTGCGACGGACGGCGCAAACTATGTATTGCTCTTGCAAGCGTTGCGCGATGAGTTGAACCATCAATCAACGCTCGATGGAAAGACGTACTACTTGACCATCGCTGCGCCAGCAGGAGACGGAAACATTGCAAACATCAACGCCTCTGCAATTGCCGAGGTCGTTGATTGGATCAACGTGATGACCTATGACTTCCACGGAAGTTGGGACTCGTACACAGGATTCAACGCGCCGATGGTGAATGTCGATCCGAATCCGGGAACGGCGGACTGGTGCGTGCCAGGAGCGACAGAGCTCTACCTGAATGGACCGAAGCCAGGAAGCGGCGTGCCCGCAAGCAAGATCGTCATGGGCGCACCGCTCTATGGTCGCGCGTGGCATAACGTCGAACCGGGGCCCAATGGAGATGGACTTGGACAACCTGGAACCACTGCAAATTCGGGCCCAACGGGCGAAGGCTTGTACCCGTTTGGCTACCTGCTCTCTAACGGCTACTTGACGTACTCGGGCGGCACGTTTGTCGGTGCCGGTGGATACACGCGCTACTGGAATTCCGTGGCACAAGTTCCCTACCTCTATTCGCCCACCACCAAGCGCTTCATTTCATACGACGACCCACAGTCTATTAGCGCGAAGGTGAACTACGCCAATGAAATGGAACTCGGCGGCGTCATGTTCTGGGAACTCACCAACGACACGACAACCGTCGGCGCATCGCTCATGGACGTGATCTATGAGGGCCTGCGATTGCCGTGACCGCAATCAGTCGCGCAATCCGCGAAAGCTGAGAGCGAAAACATCACGCTGCTCGTTTACGAGAATCTTTGAGCAGACGCTGACGTGCTTGTCTCGGCATCGCCACCACTATGGCGCGGTGACCTTTGGCTTCGGTGGATGAAGTTCGCTTGCGCACAATTGAATCGACTTCGCGCACAGGTCATCACACGCACGCGCCATCGCATCGCCGCCTTGGTTTGTCGCAGCTATGACGGCGAATCCTCTTTCGGGCGCGAGCCAGGCGGTGCAGTACCACACCGTATTACTTCCGCTGTGGGTGAGCACTCGTCCGCCCCACGGTCGATCGAGCACGAACCAACCCATCGCTTCTCGTTCGGGCAGATTCGGTGCTGAATGTGTGCGCGCAAGTTCGCCCGCGGCTGACTGTAATGCGGGAGGCACTGGACCACCAAGTTCGAACGCGATGAACTTCGCCCACTCCGCGAGCGGCATGTGCAGCGTTCCTGCTGGAGCAATCGCTTGCGGGTTGTCGACATCGCGCGCTTCGCCAGTCGCAGCGTGTCCTGCGGGCGATTGCGCGACAGCCTTGCGCGGAACGCCAAAGCCAAACTGCGTGATTCCGAGCGGTGTGAGCACGCGCGTTGCGAGCAGTGTTTCGTACGGCGTCCCCGTCGCAACTTCACACAGTCGCCCCGCAATCGCATATCCCTGATTTGAATACGCGAGTTTGCCATGCGCGTGCGTCGGTGGTTGCGCGAGCAGCGATTGCACGAACTGCGCACGACACACGTCAGGTGACGCACGACACGCGCAAGCAAGCGCCCATGCTTCCGTCGGTGCATCTTTCGCAGCACCCGATCGATGACGCAACAACTCTTCAATCGTCACAGCTTTCCACGCGGCATCGATCGTGATCGGAATTTCAATCTGCGCAGCGCGTGCAGTGCTCTTTGCAGTAGGCGACTCGAACACTTCACGAATCGTCGAGTCCCACCGCAGCGCCCCATCCGCAACCAGCGTCGCTGCCAAGAGCGCAGTGAACGCCTTCGTGCATGAACCAAGATGCATGCGATCCGTCGTCAAGATTCGTTCAGACGATCCCTCGCAACGAATGCCCTCCGCCGCGATCGCAGCCACACCTGATGGAGTGACGATGGCGACGACCACCCCCTTCATCGCATGCGTCTTGCAACCAGCAGTGACGATCTCCGCGAGTTTCGCAGGCAAATCGGAAGTGCCCGCAGCGCGGTCATCCGCTCCGAAAAGCAAGATCGAAATCGCAAAGAGAGCAGCAACGCCGCTCGCGCGCACCGTGATGGGCGAAATCATCGGAGCACTCCATACAAGGGGCAGTTCATGGCTCGAGTGTAGATCCTGACCGACAGCGGCAGCACAAGAGGCCGCGCGGGGAATCTGTGCCTGTCCTCGATTAGCTCCTCACTCGGTCACACACGGCTCAGTCGATCTTCTTCCAGTGATCAGTGAACACGCCATCCATCGTTGCGATGAAACCATGCTTGTCGAAACTTCCTGCAGGTTCGCCGTGAAGTGGGAATGGGAACTGCGTCTTTCCATCCTTGATTGTCACTGCGGAGGTGCCGTGCGAAGCGGTGGTTTCGTAGGTGATGCCCTTGCTGTCGAAATCGCTTGCGTAGTAGATTGACTCTTCGGTGTACGCCTTCTCGGTGAGTGTGTACTTCGAGATGATTGAAATGGAACTGATCTTGCCGCCTGCGGTCCAGTAGACGTTGAAGTTTCGGTACTCCTTGGTGACGGTCATCATGCCGATGACATCGGGGGCAACGACTTTCTTCCCGTCCGGAAGGATTCGATACTCGAGCATGTACGTACCTTCGATGCTTGGCTTGTTGTTCGGCACGCCGCTCCGTGTGGCGTCATTCGAATTCGCGGCGAACATTCCACCGGCGATGATGATGACGGGAAGAGCGCACGCGAGAGCCCATACAATGAGTGTCGTTGGTTTCATATTGTCAACAATAGCGTGTGCGCAGCGCGTTGCATCACCGCATCCGTCGCGTGCTCGTCGGCTGCACGGAGGGATGCCCGCGAGGGCAGGCGCTCCCAGGAAGCTCGTTCCGGATGACACAGAGCCACCCACACTCACGCCCGCGGGCTGCGATCATACGAGCTGCGACAAGAGTGTCTTCGCGGGAACAACCATCGGCCCTCGTGGCTTTGCGAAGCAATCTGCCGCGACGTAGTCAGCGTCGACGATGACTTGAAACGCGAATGGCGCGTTCAGTTGTGACTGGTAGTACGCCAGCGCAGGGTTGATCGGGCCTTCGCTGAGTTTCACTTCCGCGAGAAACCATGGCTTTCCGTCGCGTGTGACAACGAAGTCGACTTCGTGCTTCTCTTTGTCTCGCAGGTAACCGAGTTCGAACTTGCCGAAGCCGAGATCGGTCCACGCTTCCACCGCTTTGAGAAGGTGGCACGCGACGAATGTCTCTGCGCGTGCACCGACATCGTCAATCGAACTCCAATCGCGGAGGAACCACTTGGGTTCTTTGCGCAGTGACCGTGAGACATTCTTGAACCAAGGGCGCACGAGGAATCCGAGATGAAGACTTTGAAGCACTTCAATCCATCGTGTGATGGTGTCGATCGATGTGCGCACTTCGCCCGCGAGATTTCCAAAGATCAACTGGTGCGCCGATCGATTCGCAAGGATTCGCACAAGCGACGCAACTTGATCGACTTGTTGAATCCTCGTCAAATCACGAATGTCCTCACGAACAAGTTGCTCGAAGCGCAGCGACTGCCAGCGCCGACTGAATCGAGAATCGCGTTTGATGAACGGCTCGGGATACCCACCATGCGTCCAGAGTGCGTCGAACTCGGCCGCTTTGAGACGCTTGGGCGCACGAACGAGTCGCTTCGCGTTGGGCAGGTCTTGCGCAAGCAATTCCGCGACGGAGAGCGGATGCATTCGATAGGGAAAGTATCGCCCCATGAGGCTGTCGCCGCCACGGCGATACGCATCCATGCGACTACTGCCCGTCACAATGATGCGCGTTGGATCAGCGTAGGAATCGAAGAACCCCTTCAGAAACTTTTTCCAACTATGAAACTTGTGAAGCTCATCGAATAAAAGCGTCGGCGGCACCGCGACCAGTTTCGACAACCCAAAGTGCTCGATGAGTTTCGTCGGTCCCGACAGGATCAGATCGCGATCGTCCGCATTGTCCCAGTTGCAGTAATGATCCGCCGCGCGCCGACAGGTCGTCGTCTTGCCGACTTGTCGCGGCCCAACCACGAACGCCATCTGCCGATGCGTCGCGAGATGCTCTGCCAAAATGGTGTCGTAGAGACGCTTGAGCGCTGTCATATCCTGACCATTATCGTATGTATCGGAGAATAGTCATGACCATTCTCCGACCATCACGAGAATGGTCGGCAACGGAAGCCTGCGTCGGCGCGACCTCCCTCAATGCACAACGCCCCGCGATTGCGAGGCGTTGTACTGTTTCAATGGACCTGATCGGGCTCGAACCGACCACCTCTTCCATGCCATGGAAGCGCTCTACCAAATGAGCTACAGGCCCTACGACTGCTTGAAATGTGCTGCGGAACCTTCGTTCATGCAGTGGGTTGGGAAGACTACCTTGATGCAACCCTTGAGGCAAGATGATCGGCACTCTGAGGGACTCAGTTGCGTGAAGTCTCGCGCTGTACGAATAACTTGCCTACTTGGTGCAGGCTTGGTGCAGTCTTACGCTTGTAGCGCCTTCTCGAGCGCTTGTGCGTAAACGGCTTTCGCGCTGATGCCGCCAATGCGCGCCACCGGTTGACCGCCCTTCATGATGATGACGGTGGGGATCGAGTTGATGTCGAACTTCAATGCCAATTCCATTGCGGAATCGATGTCGAGCTTCGCGATTTTCGCGCGGCCGACGAAGTCTGTTGCGAGTTCGTCGATCACTGGCGCGAGCTTCAAGCATGGTTGGCACCATGGCGCCCAGAAATCGATGAGCACGGGCACGCTGCTTTGCATTACTTCGGATTGAAAATTTGCGTCGTTGAGCGTGATTGTGTTCGGTCCGGCCATTGCGTGAACTCCTAGAAAACTCTCTGACTCTTGTGAGTGGGGAGAGGATGCTAGCGTCTTCGCGGTCCTTCGTGGCTCAGTGAATTCCGCCGCCCTTGAGAACGGCTTCCGCGACCTGCAATGCCTCGCGATGGGCGGAAACATCGTGCGCGCGAATGATCCGCGCACCGCCGCCAAATGCTGCTACCGCAACGACCAACGACCCTGCAACGCGATCGGCTGGGCAGTCTTGCCCAGTCACAGCGCCTATGAAACTCTTGCGGCTTGCGCCGACAACGACGGGGAATCCGAATGATGCGAGCTCACTTGTTCGTGCCACGAGTTCGTAATTCTGTCGCACCGACTTGCCGAACCCTAAGCCTGGATCGATCGCAATCGATTCGCGTGCCATACCTGCTTGCATCGCGATGTCGGCGCGCGCGAGAAGCGCATCGCCTACGCCACGCACAACATCGTCGTACTGCGGCGGCGTGTCGTATCGATCGCTGTAACGATCCTGACTTGGTGCGGTCAATCGATGCATGAGCACGATGCCGCATCCACACTCCGCACACATGCGGAACATTGCTTTGTCTTCGCCCGCACTCACATCATTCACGATGTTTGCGCCCGCCTGAATTGCAGCGATTGCAACTTCGGCGCTTGTCGTGTCTATCGAAATCGCGACGCGACTACTCGCGCGAATGGCTGTAATGACAGGTATCACGCGACGAATCTGCTCGCGTGCATCAACGCTTGTTGCGCCTGGTCGTGTGGACTCGCCGCCAATGTCGACGATGTGCGCGCCTTCCTCAGCAAGTCGCAACGCTTGCGCGATCGCGGCGTCCGCATCGAACGCGTTTCCGCCATCACTGAAACTGTCTGGCGTGACATTCACAATGCCCATCAACGCGAAAGGCTCAAGCGCGAGCAACCGATCTGGACCAATCGTCCAGTGACTCGGGGCTCCGTGATGGATCTCCGGCTCACGCATCTATTGTGCTTGTCGGCTTACCTTGCGCATGAGGTAAGAAAAACCGGGTTATTGGGCGGAGGAATCTTCGGTGTTTTCATCCGCATCGCCCTCAGCGTCATCCTTAGCGGCTTCTGCGGGGCTCTCGTTGCGCGAAGCGTAGATCGCGGCGAAGTATTTCAGCACGCCGGTGGGAACAACGAGCACGCCATCTATACGACCATCTCCAAGTCCGAGGCTGAGCGCGAGTGGTTCCATTG
Source organism: Planctomycetota bacterium (assembly GCA_003671055.1). GTDB lineage: Bacteria > Planctomycetota > Phycisphaerae > Phycisphaerales > SM1A02 > F1-140-MAGs142. The sequence goes on along the minus strand of QWPV01000038.1, from coordinate 18,473 downwards.
AAGGATCTGGTGTTGGAATCGAAGGCGCAGCGGCGCCGGCTTCCGCACCGAACACATTTCCGACTCCACTCATAATCGAGGTTGCGAGCATCGCGAGTCGTCCAACGCCGAGGAAGATTTCCGCATCGCGCTTTGGCGGCAACCACTCTTCGATCGATTGAAGTGTCGCGTCACTTGCAAGCGCTGCGTCTCCGCCAGCAACACCCGCAGCCATCGCGCGAGTGAAGACGTCGGGGCGTTGACTGAATGTCACGACAACACCGCCCTCTTTCACCGCCGCAAGTCCAACGAGCCCGCGCACACCGACAACGAATTGTTTTCCGAGTCGCATGTACTCCGAGCCCTCAGGCATTTGCGACATGTCGGTGATCGTTTCCTTCAACTCAAATGCGTTCGCAATCGTGCCTGACTTCAATGTCTTCGCGTCGTTCCACTGTGGATCACGCTTCACGCCACCGTCTTCACCTTTGAGTGCAAGAAATGATGCCTTCATGCGAGCGAGCGTGCCTTCTGGATTCTTCGATGCGATGAAGAGTGCGCTGTCGTTGAGCACGCCGCCCACCGCAACACCGAGTTTCGAGGGATATGCAGCGAATTGCACGCTCGTGATCGCCGCGCCATCAGACACGATCCACTCGGGAAGCAGTGCGCGATCAATGTTCATGAGTTCCATACTGTCCGTCAGCGCTTCGACGCCACCAAGTCCGACGCAATCGATGCTCGCCGCGAGATAGAAGGGATTTCCCGGCAATCGCAGGCATTTCGTGCTCGTAGAACTTTCGCGCGCGGCGGTGAGCGCTGCGAGCGCACTACCTTCCCGCGCGATGCTGATCGTGCGGAGCCAAACGCCGAGCGGATCGATGTCGATTGCGATCACCGCATCCGAGAGCTGCTCAAGGATTTTCTTGCTATCGAAATTTGCTGCAGCGGTGACCGCGTTACTGCCACCGACGATGGGGAGTTCTTCGCTGCCCAGACGCATCATTTTCCCGAGCGCGTCCATCGCGTCTGCTTCAACCCAGTACACGAGATCAGCGCGATCGAGTGAACTCCACTCTTCGCTCGTCAATCGCGCTTGAAATCGCGCGCCCATCGGCTTCGATGCGTCGTATCCAGCCACTGCATCTGCGGACGGTGACATGATCACGTTGTTACCCACAGCGCGAGCACTCACGATCATGCCGAGCGATGATGTGTAGCGACCGAGCGCCGCATCGCCCGCTGGCGTCATGTTCGCCTGCATGAATGCTGCAGGATCCGTCGAACCAATGACGAACACCATCGTCGCAGCCTCGCCCTTACCGATGAAGTACGCGATCACTGGCGCGCTCTCATCAAAGTTCGCACCGATACCGAATTGCGCTTTGAAGAGATCTATCGGTCGCCCTGCGATCATTGCGCCGCCGACGCCGAGTTGCTCGAGCATTCCGATGCAATCTGCATTCGACTTTTTCGGCGAAGGCCACGCGACAAATCCTGTCGCGCTCTCGGGAATGAGTGCAAGTGCACGATCGAGATCGACGCTAGCCCACGCGGTACCAACGATGCACGGCGATGCGAGAAGGATCGAGAGAGTTGCTGCAAAAATTTGTCGCATAAAGAGTCACTCCAAAGAGACCGAAGCTCGCGCGCATGATAGGGTGAGAGTCATCATGTCACTCCTCTCCACCGTCAAACTCACGCTCACGTCCTTCGGGATGCTGCTCACGGGAGCATGCGCCGCACAGAATGTTCCCCCCACTGAGGCCGCGAGCGCGAAGTGGAAAGACGCGAGCGTGTATGCAATCGACGTGAAGAACCTCGATGGCACGAAGGGCGACCTCAAACAGTTTGAAGGGAAGGTCGCAATCATCGTGAACACAGCAAGTCAGTGCGGACTCACGCCACAGTACGCAGCGCTTGAAGCACTCGCGCTGAAGTACAAGGATCGCGGCGTCGTGGTGCTTGGCTTTCCGAGCGGCGACTTCGGTGGTCAAGAGTTTGAGAGCGCGAGTGAGATCCGCGAGTTCTGCACGATCAAGTACAAGATCACGTTTCCGCTCTTCGAAAAATGCTCCGTGAATGCGGGCGCGACGCAATCACCAATCTTTGAATGCCTCGCCGCGAAGACGGGCAAACTTCCGGGTTGGAACTTCGGCAAGTACATCGTGAGCAAAGACGGCAAATCCGCGACCTTCTTCGATTCACGCGTTGCACCGGACAGCAAAGAGATCGAAGCCGCGATCCTCGCAGCTATTCAACAGTGACGCTCTTCGCAAGATTGCGCGGCTTGTCGACATCTTTCCCGCGCATGACTGCCGCGTGATACGCGAGTAATTGCAGCGGAATCACTGTGAGTAACGGCTGCAACTGCTCAGGGCACTCTGGCACATAGAAGACTTCCTTCGCGAGAGTCTTAATGTACTCATCGCCCTCGGTGGCAACCGCGATGACGTGACCGCCGCGCGCGCGAACCTCTTCAATATTCGCGAGCACCTTCTCGTACTGGCTATTGCGCGTGGCGACGAACACCACAGGCATGCCTTCTTCAATGAGCGCGATAGGTCCGTGCTTCATCTCCGCAGCGGGCATGCCCTCCGCGTGGATGTAGGAAATTTCTTTGAGCTTGAGCGCGCCTTCGAGCGCAACTGGATAGTTCACGCCGCGACCAAGGAAGAGCCAGTTTTCACGATGAATGTACTTCGCGGTGGCTTCGCGAATCGCGTCGCTGCTCGCGAGCACGCGTTCAATCTTGTCTGGCACTTCGCTGAGTTCTTTAAGGAACCACGAGACGTAATCATTGGAGAGGTATCGTCGCCGACCGATGTACGCGGCGATCATCGCGCCGACCATCACTTGTCCGGTGAATGCCTTCGTGCTCGCGACGCCGATCTCAGGACCAACACGCAAGTACACGCCAGCATCCGTCTCACGCGCGATCGAACTACCGACGACATTCACGATGCCGAGCGCCATCGCGCCGCGCTGCTTTGCTTCTTGTAGAGCGGAAAGCGTGTCGGCGGTTTCGCCTGATTGACTCACCGCAATAACGACAGTGCCATCTTCGACGATTGGGTTTCGGTAGCGGAATTCACTCGCGAAGTCGTAGTCCGCTGGAGTCTTCGCAAGATCTTCCATCAAGTACGCGGTCACCATGCACGCGTGCAACGCCGTACCGGAACCGACGAGCATAATCTTGCGTGCATTCGCGAGTTTTCGTGCATGTTCGCCCACGCCACCGAGCGTGATTTCGCCAGTGCGCGTATTGATGCGACCCTGCAACGTCATGCGCAGCGCGCGCGGCTGCTCGAAGATTTCCTTGAGCATGAAGTGCTCGAACTCGCCGAGTTCAATCTGCTCAAGATCGAATTCCAACTCGCGAATCTCGGAAGTCAGCGGCACATTGTCGACTGTCGTGGAGCGGAAACTCTCGCGCGTGATGCGCGCAACCGAATAGTCCGCAAGCATGACCGCTTGTGTGGTGTGCGCGACGATTGCGCTCGCATCACTTGCGACCACGAATTCACCGTTGCCGACCCCGATCATCAGCGGCGAACCCTTGCGCGCCACGACGAGAACATCTGGTTCCTTCTCACACATCACCGCGATCGCATACGCGCCGGTCACCTCACGCAACGCTGCTTGCACAGCCTTCTCCAGATCGCCGCGATACAACTCGCCAATAAGATGCGCGAGCACTTCGGTGTCGGTCTCGCTCGCGAACGCGTGCCCCTTTTCCTCGAGGTACTTCTTGATCGACGCGTAGTTCTCGATGATGCCGTTGTGGATAATCGCGATGCCGTGACCATGCACGCCGTCATCGCGATGCGGATGCGCGTTCTTCTCCGTGACACCGCCGTGCGTTGCCCAGCGCGTATGCGCAATGCCGATGGATCCTAGATGCCCGCCCGTTGCGTCGACAGCTTGCTGCAGAGCGGCCACACGACCAACAGTACGCGTCACTTGCAGACCAATGCTTCCGCGCGTGTGCTCAAGCGTTGCAATACCCGCGCTGTCATAGCCGCGATACTCAAGACGCTTGAGTCCTTCGATGAGAATGTCGCGAGCATGCTTGCGACCGATGTAGGCGACGATTCCGCACATGAAGGAGAGTCCTTGCTGGGTCTAAGAGATCAACTCTGGCAATTGGTGAAAGTGGGCGCTGTATCTATCGGCTCGCGAGGACAGGGAATGTACGATCCGCAGCTGCTTCCGCTGCAAGTCTCGACGCTTCAGGTACCTGAATCGTTCGTTTTGACCGCTCCCCCTCGTTCCCTTCCCATGCAAGATCTTTGGTCGCCGCTCCGAGAACAACGCCGTGCGCATGCTGCGCCGCTCGCGATGCGCATGCGCCCTCGTGCATTGGCGGAATTTGTCGGTCAAGCGCATTGTTTGGGTGAAGGGAAACTGCTGCGCAAACTGATCGATGCCGATGCGCTGTCGTCGGTGATCCTGTCCGGTCCGCCAGGCACAGGCAAGACGACATTCGCGGAGATTGTCGCAAACCAAACGAAAGCTGCATTCGAACGCGCGCATGGTGCACGAACAGGTGTGAAGGAATTGCGCGAGATGATTGACGCTGCCACGCGTCGACTCGGCGAAAACTCTCGTCGCACGATGCTCTTCGTGGACGAGATCCACCGACTCGCGCGCAATCAGCGTGATGCGTTACTCGAAGGCGTCGAGTCTGGCGCGGTCATTCTCATCGGCGCAACGACGGAGAATCCCAACTGGGCTTGCGGCTCGGCATTGCTCTCACGAAGCATCGCGTTCCGCTTCGAACCGCTGCTGGAGCGCGATCTGCTCGAACTTCTCCAACGCGCGCTTGTGCATCCTGAGGGATTGCGCATCGCTGGCTTGCAACTAGATGCGGACGCTGCGTTGCACCTTGCTCGCGCGGCGGATGGTGATGCTCGGCGCGCATTGAGTGCACTTGAAATCGCGGCGGCTGCAGTAGAAAACGAAGCAGCACCGCGTATTACGCTCGAACTTGCCATCGATGCGCTTCGTTCGAAGTTACCAGTGTTCGACCCCACTGGCGATGAGCACTACGACCTTGCGAGTGTGTTCATTAAATCGATGCGTGGTTCCGATCCTGATGCTGCGATGTATTGGCTCGCGCGCATGCTGACAAGTGGTGAGGATCCGCGCTTCATCGCGCGTCGGCTCACGATTTTCGCAAGTGAAGATGTCGGCAACGCAGATCCACGCGCGCTGCAACTTGCGATCGCAACTTGGGATGCGGTCGAGCGCGTGGGCATGCCTGAAGCGCAACTGAATCTCGGGCAATGCGTCGCGTTTCTCGCGTGCTGCCCGAAGTCCAACGCGAGCGCGCAAGCGATTTGGACTGCGATGGATGATGCGAAAGAAGGCCGCACGATTCCGGTGCCGATGCAATTCCAAGATCAAACGAAACGGCGGCTCACGACGACGGGCGCGGATGGCGAGCCCCTTGCAGCAGATCGCGTGCAGTACGAAGATCCGCACGCGCAAGTTAACGGCGTTGGATTGCAGGACTATCTCGGCGTGACAAAGCGTTACTACGAGCCTGTAGAGCGCGGACTCGAAATTCAAATCGCCGAACGACTTCGCGCGATTCGTGCCGCGCGAGAAACCCTCAAATGAGTTGTGAGAGCATTCAACTTCTCAAACGCGTTGCGCGCGGCGGTCTTCGTGAACGCATCGCAGAGTTGAGCGCAACGCAACGGACAACAGCGAGCGCCGCGCTGGTGACTCACATGCTGCGCACTGAAGTATGGCAACGCGCAACCGGCGTCTTACTCTTCCGCGCGCTTGATGATGAACCCTCGCTTGATGCACTCGCGCGCGATGCACTTGCGCGAGGCACGATGCTCGCGATGCCGCGTATCGAGACGGATGGGCGCATGACGCTTCGGCGCGTAGAGAGCTTGCGCGAAGATGCGTGGGACATCGACGCGTGCGGCATACAGAGTCCGAATGGCGTAGAAATCGACGCGGCGCAATTCGATTTCATCGCGGTCCCTGGTGTTGGCTTTGCACCTGATGGTGCGCGCGTCGGCCGCGGCAAGGGCTACTACGACCGCTTGCTTGCCTCGCTGCCGAATGAGTCCACGACAGTTGGCATCGCGTTTGCATGCCAGATTCTGAACCGGCTTCCAACCGAACCGCACGATGCGCGAGTGCAATGGATCGCTACGGAAGACGGGGTTTTCAGAGCATCGCTGACGTAGTGCGTTTCAGGGGTTGACTGCATATGCTCCCCCCTTCTGCCGCAGATCCATGGAAGGATTTTTTATGTCACTCCCAAGCCAGTCTTCTCGAACTCCATCATCCAGTGCATCACGCGCAGCAGGCGCGCGACGATTTCGTGTACTTCGAAATCCGATGACGCTCAGCGTGATCGGTGCAGTCGGCGTGGTGAGTGTGTGGTGGACATTGCGCGAAGGCGGCGCGAACACAGCACTCGCTTCACCCAACGCAGAGTTGCAGTTCATCACGACTTCGCCGCCTCGCACTGCACTCGAAGAAACGCTCGATCAAGGTCCAGTGACATTGCAGGTTGCCCCTGCTTCGACCCCAACTACTGAACCGCCCGCGCCAGCGCCAGCGACGCGTCCAGGCAACGGCTTCGCGACAACCACGCCGCCTTCCGCGCCCACAGCAACATCACTCGATGCACAACTGAAACTCGGTCACGACTTGGCTGCGACGAATCCGATCGAAGCGCGCCGCATTCTCTCAAGCGCGCTCCTCTCAGGGCAACTCGCCTCTGCCGACGCGCGTACTGCCGCCGACACGCTCAATGCGATCACGGAGCAAATCTTCTTCACGCCGGTCTACAACGTGAACGACACGCTTTTCACGCAATACACCGTGCAATCTGGCGACGCGCTCTCCAAGATCGTGCGCAAGCAGAAAGTTGCGTGCGATTGGCGACTCGTGAAGCGCATCAACAATCTCAAGAGCGAAAGTGCGATTCGCGAGGGGCAACGGCTCAAGCTTCCGCGCGGAACATTCCATGCGCGCATCAGCAAGCGCGACTACCGACTCGATTTGATTCTTGACAACGGCACTGAGCGCACCGTTGTCGCATGCTTCCCTGTTGGACTTGGTTCTGCGAATGGAACGCCGCTCGGAAATTTCCGCGTGCGACCCAACTCCAAACTTGTGAATCCTGAGTGGACGCATCCCGTGAGCGGCGAGCACTTCACTGCCGAAGATCCAAAGAATCCGATCGGCGAACATTGGCTCGGACTCGAGGGTGTCGACGCGACGAACCGCGATTTTCTAGGCTACGGCATTCACGGCACCGTCGATCCTTCATCCATCGGTCAAGACAAATCACTCGGTTGCGTGCGCTTGCTCGACACCGATGTTGCCATCGTGTGGGAATGCCTCAGCGAACCAAACTCCATTATCGAGATCAAGTGAACCGACCAGTCATTGGCATAAGCATGGGTGATCCACTGGGCATCGGTCCAGAAGTGGTCGTCAAAGCACTCTCCGATCTTGCGTTGCGCCAGCGCGCGTCGTTCGTGATCTATGGTGACAACGAATGTTTGCTCGAAGCTGCTGAACGCGCGCAGATTCATCCCACCTGGTTCCGCGTCGCATCGAAGTCTGTCGGCGAAGAACTACCGATGTTTGGCGATGTCACCGTCATCGACTACGAAATCATCGCGCAACTTCCAGGCACGCGCGGACCAAGTCGCGAAGGCGGATTCGCATCGAAATGCTTTGTGGAAGATGCGATCATTGATGCGCTTCGACTGCCTGGCCATCAACGCCGGCTCGATGCCATTGTCACGGCGCCTATTTCGAAAGACTCGTGGTATCGCGCCGCATACAAGTGGCCGGGACACACGGAACTCTTCGCGGCTCGCACGCGCGCGAAGCATCACGCGATGGCATTCACGAGTCCACGACTTCGCGTTGCGCTCGCGACCTCACACATCGCACTCATGGAAGTTCGCAATGTGCTCACCATCGGGCGCGTGCATGATCCGATCGTGCTCGGTCACGAGTTCTGTCAGCAACTCGGGATTCCAAAACCACGCATCGCGGTGTGCGGGCTCAATCCGCATGCTGGTGAGCACGGTCTCTTCGGTGATGAAGAGCAACGTATCATCAAGCCAGCGATCGACGCCGCGCAGCACGCAGGCATCGATGCGCACGGCCCTTTCCCGGGCGACACGATCTTCATCGAAGCTGCGGCTGGCAAATGGGATCTCGTCGTCGCGATGTATCACGATCAAGGTTTGATACCGGTGAAACTCCTCGGCTTCGACAAAGCGGTCAATGTCACGCTCGGACTTCCGATTGTGCGCACGAGTCCTGATCACGGCACCGCGTTCGGCATCGCGGGCAAGAATCTCGCAAGTGAAAACTCCATGAAAGCGGCGATCGAACTCGCGATCGACATGGCGAATTTCCGGCTCAATCCCGCGGGAATGCAGCTTGCGCAGCCGCGTCGCTAATTTCTCGCGTGAGAAGTTGTAAGACCTCGATCCATTCTCAAATTTCGCGGTTTATCCCGCATGCACGCACTAGGTGTGCTGCATGCATTGCGCCTTGCACCGTGCTCTCACCTCTTTCACCACCGGCAACGGCTTCGCAGGAAACTCTTGGTTTGAGCTGAAAAATCTGCGCTCGCCGCGAAGCCGTGTGTGGTGGAATTCCGATGTCATCAGATTGGCTCGCGGAATAGCGCACTCACGCATTCATCGGTGACTTCGGTGATGGCACAACGAATGGCGCCGACCTCGCGATCTTCCTCAGCAACTGGGGACCGTGCTGACACGGCGCCAACGAAGCACGCCGAGCACGATCAACGCCAACGCTGCGAAGTGGTAGCCACCGAGTGGGCCGACGATTTCGATGCGCTCGCGCACGAACTCAAGTGAGAAACGCGCGACGCCGTATGCGATGAGATAGAGGTGAAAGCAATTGCCGACGTACCAGCGTTGTCGAAATGCGAGGAGCGCCCACCCTGCGAATCCGAAGTTGAAGAGTGCGTCGATGGCTTGTGTTGGAACGTGTGATGCTCCGTTACTGTCGTGCCATGAATACCACGAGTCATCGCATGCAACGCCGGCACAACATCCTGCGATAGAACAACCGATGCGACCGATGCCGATGGACGCAGGGACCAGTACTGCAAATCGATCGCCTGTCGTGCGCGTGATGCCGAGCGCGCGCTTCGCAATTTCCACACTCGCATAACCGCCAAGCAACGCGCCGGTGATGCTCTTGCCTGAAAGTAGCGCCGACCAATCGTCAGCGTAATTCCAACCTTCTGCCGCGAGAAACGCGAGCTTCGCGCCAGTGAGCCCCCCCACGAGCGCTGCGGCGTATACGAGCATCAACCCGCCTTCGCGAGAAGCCGGCGCTCCTCGTGTTCGTTCGATCGCCGCAAGTCGGTCCCACAAAAACGCGGACACCGCGATGCCTGTACATGCAAGCAAGAGATACGCAATGCTTCCCACCGCTTCGGTCGCCGCGAGTGCATACATCAACACACATGCTCCGACACGCGACGTGATTCGAAACCTGCGCGGCCACCGAGCAGGTAGTAGCGACAGAAAGAATCGAGCGAGCCGTCAGAACGAATCACATGCGTGCAGCAGCGATCGATGCGATCTTGATCAAAGGTCCATGCATCCATGAACGGCTTGATGAAGATGCGAAATGGCATCTCTGGTGTGAGCTGCAGTAACGCGTTCGGCAGATTCAATTTTCCCACGCGCGATTCGATCTCTTTCAACACTTGTCCAAGTGGTTCAGTTTCGCATCCACACGTCGCGAGATCTTCGATGCGATAGTCGACGCGATTCTTGAGGAACCCTTGCAGCACGCCGACATCGATGAAACGGGAAATCCCATGCAATTCACCCGCAACTCGCAATGCATATCCAATGGTGTGGCAATTCGGATCACCGCATGGAAGCGGCGTGAAGTCAGCATCTGTGAGGACACCAGCGCTTTGCTCGACGCACGCGTGCACGAGTTCACCCACAGAAATCGGTTGCGCGTGCGCGCGAAACACGGGCAGCGCGCTTTTAATTTCTGGTGAGGGCGTGCGTCCAGAGACAAACACGGGCTGCAAGGTGATGCCGCGCACATGCGGACGACTGAAACCGAACGCGAGCGCATCGCCGATGTACGCGATGGTTGTGCGCGTCACTGTCATCGCAAGCGTCGTCGGAATGCCGAGCGCGCCCGCTGCATCGATCGCTCGCACGCGCAGTGCTCGAAGATCAGCGCCGCGGAGTTCTTTCTGTCCTTCGATCTGCGTGCCATCGAACTGCGCGTAGAGCTCAAATTTCCCGCGAGCACGACGCAGTGCGCCGAGCCATTCGCGAAACGCGCTCTCGCGATCGATGCGCACAAGATTCGTGTTGATGAGGACGTAACCGATGTCCTTCTGTTCAATCGCCCACTCAAGAATGCGCTCAAACTCCGGATGAATGGTGGGCTCGCCGCCCGAGAGTTGCAAAATGTCGATGAAGCCTTTGCGAGCAAGCACGCTTGAAACCTGCTCGACCACTGCATCAAACGGCGTGCATTCAACGTGACCCGACTCGCCCAACGGACTGCTTGCGAAGCATGTCGGACATGAGAGATTGCAACTGTCGACAATTTCAATGAGCGCAACGCATGTGGAGAGGACATCAAAAGGATCCTGTGTCGTCTGCGTCTCTGCTGGCGCTGTCGTCCGGGACGGCGGCGGGCAGCAGGAACCGCCACCGCAGCAACTTCCGCTCGCGCGCTCTTCGCGATTGCCGGTGGTCACGTAGTAACGCGACGGATGTGATTCCAACTGCGTCTCAAACGCACCGTGCGTTGCGCAGCGCTTAAGCATCCAAATCTTGCCGTCGCGCTCGATGACTTGCGCAGCGCAACTCGTAAGGCATGTCGGGCAAACTGAGGTAGTTTCCTTCAGCATGTATTCATCCCAACCCACGGCCATCGAGGCATGCGAAGCCGAGAAAGATGACTGCGCCTAAAGGTGCGGTGGCGAGCACGATGACGAGGAGAAAAATAAACCACGCGCTTCCAATGAAGACCTGACCGCGCGTGGACGCAATCCTCCATGGCGGAACGCGGCTTCGAACGATTCGGCGAGCGACGATGAAACTATTGATGAGCAACGCAAACACGCCAACGCCGCCGCAAATCATCGCGACACCAAGTGCGCGAATCGCGTGCCCACTTCCCTGCGCAGCGTCCGCGTAGATCGCATACAGGATCGGAAGAAAGAGCACGAGCGGCCACGCCAGTTGCGAAAAGATCTTCCCGAGACTTGGCCAAGGTGGAACCCAATACTTCTCCGCTTCGGTGTACCCAACACCGCACTCGGAGCAGATGCCGTGAACCGGTGCGGTAAATAAACTGAACCCACATGCGGCGCAGAACGGTCCGCGCGCGGGATCAGACTCGTCACGTATTGTCGACGTACCACTCACGCCCCGCATTGTCCTGCAGCGGTCGCAAGTCGGGAGAGCTCAAGATGAAATCTCGAAAGTTTTTGAGTGGAAAAAAGGCGGTGTTTCCAAGAGTGCGCCAAATCTCGGTGTAACTTCCGTGCTCGATACGACGTTCGTGTCGAGAAGTGATCTGGCGCATTCGCCAGCGTCACTTCAAAATAGCCCTTGAAACATGGTGTTTCACAGGGGGAATGGGATGGTGCGCGTGGAGCGTGCCACGGCTATCACTGTGATCGTCGTGGTATGCGATACCGCAAAGGAAGCGTTGTGCCTTGCGAGGCATTGCGCAGTCGTAGGCGTCCTTGAGACGCAGAAGTATGGGGTATGGGAAATGGCTATGTCTTCAATGCATCGGAATGGTCGGAATCAACAACAGTTCGCGCGTGCTCAGTCGACGCGTGCGAAAGTCGCAGCGGCAGCAGTGCTCAGCTCGACACTGCTATGCGTGGGCAACGCGCAAGCTGACATTGTCGCGTACTGGTCGCTCAACACACTCAATCCATTGGCGTCACCGACGATTGCTGCGGATCTCGGCAAGGGCAGCATCGATGCATCAGGGCTCGGCCTCGATGCGCAGGTGTATCAAGGCACAACGATGAACGCAGAGAGCGGATTCATCGCGGGGACATCATTGGGTCTTTCGAGCATGAGCGCGAACGGAAGTTGGATCGACGTCGCGATCGACACGAGTGGCTACATCGATCTCTCGATCTCCTTTGCTGCGAGGCGCTCGTCAACCGGATTCTCGAGCGTGACGGTGCAGTATTGGCGCGGCGACGTGTGGAACAATGTTGAAATGTTCACGCCCAACGCGCTGAATTGGCAAACACGCAGCATCGACTTGATGGAGTTCGACTCAATGGAGAACGGCGTCGCGCTGCTGCGATTCACCTTCGACGCAGCGACAGGATCCACCGGAAGCGCGAGACTCGACAACATGACCGTGCATGGAAGTGTCGTGCCTGCACCAGCGGCACTGAGTTTGCTCGCGTGCTTCGCGGCGCGATCGAACCGTCGCCGACGCGCGTGATGCGTGTTGAAGCGCGCGAGAGTTGAGCGCTTCTGATGATTTCTGCCGCAAGCGGCAAAATCATCACGCGCTTTCGTACGGCGGGCCAGCGGAGCCGGCACTCGCCTGAGCGGCGCGTAGTTGAGCGCTTCTGATGATTTCTGCCGCAAGCGGCAAAATCATCACGCGCTTTCGTACGGCGGGCCGGCGGAGCCGGCACTCGCCTGAGCGGCGCTTGAAATGCGAAGACTAGCAAGCATCTTTCTCTTAGCTCCTCCTCGCCCATTCGTGGGCGGGGAGGGGTTCATACGCGCGCATCGTTCTTGAGCGCGCATGATGAATAAATTCATCACGCGCTTTCGTACGGCGGACCGGCGGAGCCGGCACTCGCCTGAGCCGCGTCTAGTTGAGCGCGCGTTGCTACCGGATGTTTGCTGGGTCGATGATCCAGAGCCAGTCGCCGAAGAGGAACTCGAGTCGTTGTGAAAGGAGTGTGATGCGGCCCATCACTGTCAGGCCGAATGCGGCGCCGAATGTGATCATCAAGTACCAGATACCAAGTCGCGACACTTTTCCAACCATCGTGCCGAGTCGACCCTTGTGCTCGACGGAGAAGAAGAAGTACGTGAGCACTGCGAGCACGCCGACAAAGAGCACGAGGTTGCCGAGAGATTCGCCGAATTGCATCGAGCCTGTGTCGTTGAGCGCCACAAGCGGAATGATCGTGTTTGCAGCTTGCGCCATCAGATCGCCTTCGATGAAGGCGACGAACTTCAGTCCGGCTGTTGTGCCAATGATGAACGCGAGAGGCCAGACAGAAATCCATCCACCCTTGGGTGAGAGGCGCATGAGCAGCATGAAGCCAAGGATCAACGGAACCAACGCAAGCAAGAACTGTGTTGTCTGATCGGCTGGTTGAACATCGAGTGCGGGCATCGCCCAGCCCTTGATCGTTTCAGGAGCAATTTTCGCGAACAGATTAGGAACCAACGTCGCCCAGTAGCCGAGCGTCATCCAATACGCCGCGGAGACTCCGACGAGAATCGACTCCGCGAACTTGTAGATCGGATTGTCACGCCATAGAAAGGAGAATATCGCCAATGTAAAGAACGCAGCAATCCAAACGCCGAGCGTGTCGACGATGCTCAGTGAAACATTCGAGTCACCAGCAGCGATCCGCTCACGCGCTGCGCGAGGAGGGACGCCGACGGTTTCATTGATCGTCAAGGTGTGCGCTGCGCCGGCCATCGCGATCGCGCTTCCATCTTGAAGTGCGGGGCTGTCGCTCGCGAGCCATTTCGTGGAGGCCTTCTCGCCTGAAGGAGCGCCGACGGGTGCTGCGATGTCTGCTTCGACGAAGGTCTTCTCACTGCGCTCGACATAGACCTCGGCCATCCCATGAGGGCGGACGAGTGCGTTGTAGGCAAGCCCGATGCCACCGACCAAGAAGAGGATCAGCCAGATGGTGGTTCGCGCGCGGCGGAGTCGAGGATTTGCGGCAGGATTCGCGGCAGGATTCGAGGCGGGATTCGCGTAGCCATGCGACGCCGTGCGTAACTGCACGTGCGGGGATGTGTGCGTGGCGGCGCTTGTACTTGCGTGCATCCCCGTGTGCTCAGCCGAGCGCATTTCTGTGCACATGATTGTGTGCGACGCTCCGTCGCCTCGCTGTGTCGTGCGTTGTTGTGACAGTTGCTCGGTCATCGGGTCGCTCCCTTCGAACGAGTTGCGAAGTAGACGACGTTGCCGAGCACGATGAGTGTCACCATTAGGAGATGCGCGATGAGCTGTGGCCCCATGCGTCGTTGGCCTTCCTGCAAGATCGCGGGCACTCCGCTCTCAGGCGTGTCGCCACTGGCGTTCTCACTCGCGCTCTCTCCTTCGCGTGAGCTCATCATGCGCTGTGCTGCGACAATTGCTGGAGTGTTGCCGTACTTCGCGTTGACGAGGACTTCATACTCCGCCGCGCCTTTGATGGCGACCAACATGCCCTTCATCTGCGTCGGGTAGTAGGGATACAACTGATTCGATTGCACGCCTGTCGTGCCGACAAGAAGCGAGAACGCATCGGGATACGCAGAGGTTGCGTATTGCGCCCACTCCTTTGCGCCCGGATACCCAGCGCTCACGTTGAGGATGAGATCAAACGCTTGAATGTTGGAAACCCCTTTGAGCATTGGCACTTCGCCAAGTGGCGTGCCGCTTGCATCAGTCGAGTACTGCTGAAGAAGATCGGTGACGATCACTTTGATCACACCTTCGTTACCCGCTTTGTAGCCAAGCATGCAGTAGTCGACGCCCAACTTGTACTCAGGATGAAAAGGCTTCAGCACTGTGTTAACGGTTTCATTGGCCTTCTGTGCGCCGAGTGGCCAGAGCGCCATGAACGCGAGTTTGTGACCCTTCGACGCGCAGTGATGCACGAACGCATTCGCCATCGGCTGTAGTTCACCTTCGCTCGCAGGGTCGTAGTCGAACGAGAGGAGTACTCGCGATCCTGCGGGCAAATGCTCGATAGCAGCAAACGTCGCGTTAGAGAGCGGTCCGGGCGATTCCGGTGGCCGAAGCTTCAGCAGAATCGGCATGCCGACGGCCAGCATCATCGCGAGAAAGATCCATCGGCGATCCATGGTTGCGAGAAATCGGATGAATGCTCCGTGTGGAACGGTTGTTGAAGATTGCGTGTGCTGCGTGCTCATGCGTATTGCCTTGCGGTCTCCGCGTCAGTCATTGACCAAGTAGGACCGATCGATTCCAAGAATGAGACGAAGACTCGTCGCCGCGATGCCCAACGCAATGCCCATCATCACAGCGCGTGTTCCCGCAGTACTCACGTACTGCATGATGTTGACGGCCATCGTGTCGAGTCGCAAAAATGCGAACGGTCCTTCTGGTGAAATCCAGCCAGTAAGAATTCCCGCCGCTGCAGTTCGACCGAGCAAGATCACGAACGCAGTGCCGAGCAACAGAATCGCCTCGATGTTCTTCGCGCGGAATGCTCGAAACGCCGCGCTTGCGACATAGAACGCGAGCAACGCGAACATCGTCGCTGTGAGTGGCGAGAGCACGTACTCATACACCCAACCAAAGGGCGCACGCACAGATTCGTAATCGCCAGCCCACGGCGTCGCGGGGAATTGAGCATTCGGTACCGCGCCAATCTTGAGCACGCCAAATGCGAGCGTCACGACGAATGCAAGAAGTGTCACGAGCGCGTACGCCCAGCCTGATCGCTTCGACGAGATCTTCTCTAAGTTCACGAAGAGCAAGTTTCCGCCGCCGAGAATGAATGCGACAGCAGCGAGCGTGTTCATCCAATCAGTGACAACCTCGCCCCAGTTCGTTGTCGCGGGAGAAAAGTAGGCGAGGATCAAAATCCCGCCTGCTGCACCTGTGATGAAAAGTGGAATCGTGCGTTTGAGCATGCAATCTCCTAAAAAACCTTCACAGAACACCGAGGATTAATGTGTGTAATCAGCGCCGCGCTGCCGCGATTCAACTCAACGCGCCAACAATCCATGTCGCCGCCGCTGCCGCACTTCCCTCAGGCGCAAATGCGCCCACAGTTGCGAGCGCTGTGCCGAGCACGACGATTACTGCAGCGATGAGCTTGCCAATGTCTTGCCCACGAATGGAACCGAGTTGCGCAGGCTCACCAGAGAGATACGCACTCGCGGCAAAGAACTCTTCGCCGATGAGCGTGTAGTCACACGCAGCAACGAAGAACGGCAGTTGCGATGGCTCCGCTGTTCCACCAATCTGAATCGCGCCAATCGAGTTGCCCGTCTCCGCAAACAGCAAACTCTCTGCATAGAACGCGCCCATATAGAAACACGTGGCGGGTTTCTCGCGCACCATCTTGCCTGCGACGTACGCCACATAGCCAAACTGCTCATCGGTGATGTAGTTGATGAGATCAGGTCGGTAGCTCTCCGGTCGATGCACCGCGAAGTGTGCAGACTGCACTGTTTCTCGCGCAGCCGTCATCACGAGCGATCGTGTCGTCGGCACTTCGAGCGTTGCGTCGTACTCCGCAGTCGTTCGCGCAACGCGAGAAAGCACCGTAAGACCAGCGACGGTTTGAATGTCCGTCATATCTTGAATGCCTGGGATGAACAACACAGAACGACCCATCTCGGTCGCACGCCCAACAGCTTCGTCAAAGGCATCGAGTGCTGCGATCTTGCGGAGCCGTGGAATATTTCCGCGCTGCGCACTCCGTACACAAATGCCGATCGTGATTGTGAGCACCGCGAGTCCAACCATTAATGGAAAGCGCGCACTGAAAAACGCTGACGACTCGGTCACCACTGGCTGCGCTGATTCAACTGCACTCGACCGCACGCCATCTCGCGATGCTTGCGCGCGAACTCTGAACCCCTGCGCGGCTTCCGGCAAATCACTCAGTTCAAATCCACTCACGCCGTCGGCTGACTCTGTAATCCCCACAAATGTCCATCCGCGCTCCGCGTCTTGACCGAACGCGCGCTCTGCTGCATCAGCCGCTGCTTCCGCTTCTGCTTTAGACGCGCCCGCCGCAATCGCTTTCGCTGCAGCGTCGACACGTGCATCACGCACAAGCGATTTGCGCTCATCATCGCCCAACGATCGCGACACCCACACTTGCATGGGCGGCGTCGTTGCATCCCAATGCACGATAAGCGCGCGACCATCATCGCCAGCCTTGTCGGCGACAGTGAGGCCAGTCAGCGGCGGTGGCGCATCAACCTGAGCGAGACACATGCCGCTAAGCGAGAGCGCAACGGGGACGCACGAGACACAGATCTGCAACAGTCTTCGCATCTGGTTACTCCGCGTTGAACGCGGCGAGTGCACTGCATTCGCCGCGTCACGCATTCAAGTCTCCATCAGTTCAACATTTGCACGCGGCACCACAACAGTGCCCGCACCTTCAATCGCGACACGCACAACGCGCGCTTTCGAACCACTTCCGAGCACCGCGGGCTCCGTGGGAAGTTCAACAACCGTACCGAGTTTTCCGAAGTTCGGATCGCGGATCAACCGCACTTGCGTGCCAATCTCAAGCGATCCAATCTCCTTCGTTCCAAGCAACTCTGTCGCCTGCGCAACTTCTTGTGCCGTGCGCCCAACGACAACTTCTGGTCGCATCACGCCAGCGCGAATCTGCGTCGCGCCATTGACGCTTGCCTCGCGACCTTCGAGACTCTGCAGTAACTCGAATGTTCGCTTCGCCATCGCGATGTCGCCGAACCCCTCAGTGATCACGAGCGTCAAGCCAACTTTCTCAGAACCCGTGATCGCAACGCCGAGGTCGTAGCCGAGAATTCCTTTGAGATCTGCGTCATCGATGCCACCCGCGATGATCGCGGAGACGCCAACTTCGCGCGCGCGAGTCACTGCACTCGCCGTCACTCGCCCTCCGCCCACCACAATCGCGCCCTTGAAGTCCGCAGCAATCGCCGACGCCTCAAGTGTTTCTGATGGACCCTTCGCGGCGACGCGAAGTGTTCCAAACGCTTCGCCGCCAATGCCGAAAATACCTTGAATGAGCGCAGCCGATGCTTGCAGCGTCACGCCTTCGCGTTCATGCACCGCAATCACAACGCCGTCAAGGAACGCAAGCACCTCAACTGGCATCGCCGCACCGCGCACCATTAACTGACCTGTGGTGGAAGAAATACTCTCTACGGTGCCGGAATCCGTCGACGCAAACTCCTTCTTACCAAAACCAAAGATACCTTTCGATCGCGCGATGATCTGACCCTTCTCAATGCGATCGCCAACGCGCACGAGCAGCGCATCCGCAACTTCGACTGCATTCAAGCCCAATCCGTTCGCAATATGCATCGGTGTGATGTCGCCATCAAGCAGCGCGCGCGCGATCGGCTGCCGCGCCTTCACTGCGTCGCCTTGCGCGACAAGCACTTCGCCAGCAACGGGAAGCACTCGACGAACACGC
Organism: Planctomycetota bacterium; assembly: GCA_003671055.1. Classification (GTDB taxonomy): domain Bacteria; phylum Planctomycetota; class Phycisphaerae; order Phycisphaerales; family SM1A02; genus F1-140-MAGs142. Next base: position 76 of record QWPV01000038.1, on the reverse strand, counting down.
ATCGAAGTCAGCGAAGAAACTTTGAGTCCAGGCGTATAGGCCTTAGCCATATGAGGAAAACTACCTTGAATCGCAG
>QWPV01000037.1 GCA_003671055.1 Planctomycetota bacterium | reverse complement strand
ATGCGGTTCCTGCGCCTGGCGTGTTGGCGATGCTTGCGGTGAGCATGGGATTTGGCGCTGGTGCGCCGAGACGACGCAGAGCGTGACATCCGACTTCATCGGTAATGCTTGAGCGCATCATCATTGACCGAACGATTCGAACCCATTGGTTTTCCGCGTTGCCTTCACGCGCTCGATCGCTGCGTTCAACTGCTGTAAGCGTTGCTGACGAGAGCCGATCAATTCAATCACCTCTGGGCCGCTGTTCTGGGGCATCGCGTGGTAGCGCCCTTCGCGGTAAATCTCTTTGAAAATCGCATCCATTTCGGCGCGGTAGTCGAGATCGATCGGCCGAATGCCGTCCGCTTCCATCTCCACTAGCCACTGATCGCACATCGGAACGAAGGCCAGCAGATCGAGATGATCGAGTGACTCTCGCACGGTTGGAACCATCGACTCGCGTCATGCACGGCGTTTCGCCGCGCCATTACACTTGGAACTCGAAACACGGATGCTGATCCGTCACACCTCAAAGGGTCATTGGCATGTCGAGCGCACTCAAGATCATCGTTCTATTACCTGTCTTCGCCGGCAGTTTTTTGCCTTTGCAAGGCTGCAAGAACGGACCGCCACCTGTGATGTTGGTGCGGCACATTCTGAAGCGCGACAAGGAACAAGACTTGGGGGCGATCGCGCAAGGTTCACTGCTGCATCTTGAGAAGTCCGCCGAGGGGACCGCGACTGTGGGCGAAGACTTCAAGGTCTCGCTCAAATCGAAATCAGGCGATGGACATGGGTGGCAGTGCCGCACTCCCAACGATCCGTATCTGCTCGTCGATGCAGCATTCGAGACCGAGCCAACGGGCGTGGTTGCAGCGGGCGATGACCTGCAAACCATCTATCACCTGCACGCGCGCGCCGCGGGCAAGACGAAGATCCAGTTTGCACTTGTGAACAGCACTGAACCGAACAATGCGCCGTCGGAAACCATTACGCTCGAAGTGGAAGTCAAAGAAGTTAGTTCGAAGTGACTGCGGAAATTTCTTCAATGCTGATGTGCAGGCCTTCATTATCGTGGCATTCATTGCTCGGCCGAAGCTCTGTTGCACGCGTGACTCCTAGCGTCGCCGCGGTGCTTGCAGCGTGCGCGCTCAGTGCATGCTCGTCGCGCTCGCAGTTGTGGGAGACAAGTCTCAACGACATGGAAGCGAAGATTGATCGAAAGGTTGCGAGCTCTGCTGCCGCAGCCGGCGATCCCGCGCGCAAGAACGATGATCCGAATTCGCTGCTCGCGCGACTTGATGAACTTGATCGTGCATCCGATGAAGAGCAAGCGCGCATGATTGCTCGCGGCATTGACGCGGCAGTGCAACTTGAGAGTGGCGCACAAGTCCATCCGCAAGACACTTCCATCGCTGCCGCGCCTGTGTTTGTGCGCGGCGTCTCTCGTGTGTGGAACCTTGCTGAACTTGTCGCAGCAGCACTTGAGGCCAATCCCGCGACACGCGAAGCATGGCAACTCGCGCGTGCGTCTGCGGCGCGTGAACAATCCGCGTTGGCTGCGTATGGACCAGACATCGGCGTGCGTGCGAGTGCGGATCTTTCCACGGAACCTGGCCTCGCGAACTCGCCGACCATCTCTATGATCGACACGGAGTTTCGCTTTGCGCCGCAAGTTTATCTCACGTGGGTGTTGCTCGACTTTGGTCGACGCGATGCTGCGACTGACCGGACGCGCGCCGAACTTGCTGCAGCGAATCTCACGCATGATCGCGTGATCCAACGCGTTCTCTTCGACGTCGAGCGCAACTACTTCGCACTTGAAGCAACGATTGGTTTACGCAGCGCAGCCGAACAAGATGTGGAATCCGCCCGCAGCGTTCTCGAGTCTACGGATGAACGACTTCTGCTTGGACTCGCCACTCGCCCTGATGCGTTGATTGCGCGACAGGCGTATGCCGAGGCGCTGTATCAACTGGAAAAGTCGCGCGCGAATGTCTTCGTCGCAGAAGGTGATTTGCGGAGAAGCGCAGGATTTCCCGCAAATCTCGCGGTGCCCATCGATGCAACGCCCGAAGGAGAGTTGCCGCCCGGACTCGCAGTTGGCGTTGATGGAATCATCGACATGGCGTTAACGCAACGACCTGACCTCGCTGCTGCGGTGCTTGAATTGCGCGCGCGTGAAGCGGACATTCGCCGCGCCGAAGCGTCGTTCATGCCGCAGGTTGATTTTGGTGGCGCGATTGGACCTGGCTACTACAACTTTGATGTTGAAGGGCTCAGTCTTCAAGGTGCTGGCTGGGAACTCCAAGCTCGCGCGCTCTTGGGCGGTTCATGGTTGCTCTATGACGGCGGCGCACGCGACGCTGCACTGGCCGAGGTGCACGCGCAACGCTCCGCTGCAGCTGCGCGGTTGGCTGCACTTCGCCTTGATGCGGAGAACCAAGTGTGGCGCGCATACTTCGAACTGCAAAGTAATCGCTCGCAGTACGACGCAGCCAAGGCGCTCGTGATGGCTGCAAATGACTCTTTCGATTCCGTGCGCGAGTCGTATCAACTTGGGCTCTCGACCTTGCCAGAAGTGCTTGATGCTGAACGCGATTTGTTCGAAGCGCGCGCGCAACGCATTCAAAGTCGCGCGGACTTTCTCACGTCGAGCGCGCAACTTGTGTTCGCATGCGGCGCGGGCGTCGGGGAAGTTGCGACGGCGAGCGATCGTTAGCGGCCGTTAGCGAACGGGCGCGACTGATCCCGAGGATGGGAATTCTGCCGCAGGCGTCACGAATGGCGAACCCAACAAGCCCAACTGTTCGAGCATCGGATCGCGCCCATCGGTCTTCACGATCGCGGTGACCGTTGCGCCCATGCGAAACGGATACTTCGCATCAAACGGTTCAAGCGTGATACGCACAGGAAATCGTTGCGCAAGGCGAATCCAGTTGAGCGTTGGCTTCACATCGGGCAACGATGCCGACGTCGCACCATTGGCTTGATAAAGCGCCCAACCAATGCCCTGCACTGTTCCCTTGAAGCGATGTCCTGGATACGCGTAGACATACACCGCGACTTCTTGTCCAACTTTGATTTGTTCGATTTCGGTCTCGAGAAAATTCGCCATCACCCACCACTGCGAATTTTGCACAATCGAGAACAGCGTGTCGCCGACCTTCACAAACTCACCGACGTTCGTGTTGAGATTCGTGACCCAACCATCAAGTGGCGCGCGTACTTCGCAGTACTGCAGATTGAGCTGCGCGTCCGCGACTTCAACTCCAGCAGCTTCGAGGCGCGCGTTGACATCCCCCACTTGTCCGAGTTCGTTGCGCGCTTGTTGCTCGCGCGCCTGTGCGCTCAGCACTTCGGCTTGCGCGGCAACCACCGCCGCAGCAGCATTCACGACTGATGCTTGCGCTGCGGCAACATCCGCGCTTGCGGCATCAAGTTCACTCTGCGCGAGCGCGACGCGATCAGCGGTTACAAACTGCTTGATCAGCAGCGGTTTGATGCGCGCGAGGTAGTCGGCTGCGTAGGCCTCGCGTGCGCGTGTTGCGGCGACTTGTGCTTGACGCTCGATGACCAACGACTCACTGCGTGCAATCTGCGCGCGCGTCGTGTCGACATCCGCAGCAGCAACAAGAATGGCATCCTTGAGCGCCTGCACTTCAAACTCCACCAAGAGCAGCGCTGCATTTGCGCGCGCGAGTGCGACTTCATACGGACGAACGTCGATGCGATACAGCAGCGTGCCTGCTTCGACGAATTGATTGTCGACGAGCGGCAACTCCACGATTTGTCCAAAGACGCGCGGCGCCATGCCGATCGTGTTCGCGCGAATGTACGCATCATCGGTGCGCGGATACCGCTGCAACTGTTGCCACGCAACGAGCCCGCACGCCAGCGCCGACACGATCGCCAACAGCGAAAGCAGCACGCCGATGATGCGTCGCGCACGATCGTTGCCGGAGAGATTGGAGTTGGCAGAGTCGAGCATCGAGGATCAGTAGCGGAAAAAGGTGAGCCACACCAAGCAGCCAAAGAGAACTGTCAACGAGACGTAGACCAGTGGGCGAGCGATGAGATGACGATCAATCCCAAGTCGAACCAACAATGCGCGCGCACCGATGGTGAGGAGCAAACCAAGTATCACGGCGATGAGCCATGCGGGGATAAGTGCGCCATCGACATCGAGATTGGGATTGCAACCGACGCACGAGATCGCGCACATGCACACGAACGCTGCATTTCGCGCGGTGCGCAGAGCATTCGTTTCTAGCTTGTTCGGGATTCGTTGCTTCATGTGGTCGAAGGCGAAAGTGTACCGACCACCTCCGCGATGGTGCGTCCAGATGCGGTGACTTCCATCGCGCAGTACAGCGTTTGGTCTTTCCAGATGAACCCTCGCTGCGCATTGAATTGCGCGCGCGCGGCGGTCTGCTCCATAAGCCCTATGACCTCGCGTCGATAGAGCAACCGCGCGACCATCGCAGCATCGCACCCATGCTCAACAGCGCACGCGCGAAGTTGCGCCGCTGATGGAATCGCACAGGGCAGCGATGCATCGACGGATGCACCATCGCGGAAGTAGCCGCCTAAGCGTTCGAAGTGTGCTGCGAGTGAGCGTACGGGCGCATCGAGCAATTCGCTCACTGCACTAGGCGGAAGCGTTTCATGAAATCGACCGCTGCCGAGTGAACGAACTAACAACAAGCTCCGCTGTTGCTCCGCGAGCATGGTCAGCATCGGCAGAAATGTACCGATGCGAAGCGTATTTTCAAACGCGTGCTGTTCGCGCAACTCCGCTGTCAGCGCGAGATCGCTGGTCGCTCGTTGATTGAGCGTACGAAATGTTTGCAATTCAGCTTCGGTGAAATCGTGCAACTGACTGCCGCGGATCAGTTGCGCAATGAGCGTCCAGCCATCTCCGATCGACTCCATCACGGCCAAGCGCGAACTCCGCAGGTGAAAAACCATGAGCACCGTGCTCACGCATGCGCACGCAAGCACCACGCTCAACACACGATCGACCACGAGTTGGAGGGAACTTGGAGCCGCTGAATCCGAGGCGATTCCAACGATAAATGCCGCGCCCATCATGAAGCCGACATAACTCGTGCGAGGACTTCCCACCATCACCCACGCGCTTATGAATGACATCACCGACATGACGATGAGGTAGCTGCCAAGATCCTGCGCGCCAGACGCAAAGATTGTCACGGCGACGAATGTCATGATCGCGCCGATGAATGTGCCCACAAAGCGCAGCAAACCTCGCCGCCCCACCGCTCCGACCGTGGACTGCATGACTGCGACGGCGCCGATCGCCGCGGGCGAAGTTGCAATAGGGAGGAACACTGCCGTCGCCACTAATGACAGTGCTAATCCAACGACGGTCGCGAGCGCTGACAACGCGGCTCCGTGATCAAGACGCTGAAACAGCGACGAAATGGTTGCTGTATTTCCGAGCGGACTCGCTGCAGGAAACCCCAGTGGTAATGCCAAGGTGGCTTCACCAAAGCGCGCGGGCAATGGTCGTTCGGTGAGCACCACGCGCAGCGATTTTCCCACTCGAAATGCAAAGCCTGCAACGGTCGCCAACTCGTCATCGGGAACGGAACCGTCGCGCGCGAGGATTTCTTCGCCCATCGCGATGATCGACTCGGTCTTCCTGATGAGCGCATCGAGTTCGTGCGACGCGTCACTGGTGCGCGCCCAATGCGCCGCGAGCGTCGCAGTGCGTGATTGCTCGAAGGCCTGCGTAAGCGCCGTCGCAATGGCTGCAATCGCGGCGCGAACTTCAGGGTTTTCCGTCTCGCGTGCGAGTGCCGTGAGATGCAGCGCTGCTGAATCGGACAGCGATGCCAACCGCGTGATCGGGGCGAGTTGAGGGAAGTTCGATTGCTCGTTCGTATATGTCGCCACCTCAGTAGTCAGCGTTGCGATATGCGCAAGCACCGCAGGCGACATCAAGTCTTGGAATTGAGCGCGGTCGGTCGGCGCAACAACGTCAAGCGCGCACACTTTCGCAATCGCGCTTAAACGCGTCTGCGCTTCAGCAAGCAAGCCATCAGCGGCAACCCGCGCACGCTCAATCTCGACGCCGGGAAAAACAAACACCGCGCACAGATACGAAATCACAGCACCCGCGCTGACCGCCGCCGTTGTGTACACGACCACAAGCTCAAACTCCGTCGGATCACTCAACGGCTTCGCAAGCAATGCAGTGAGCGCCCACATCGCCACGAGTTGCCCCGACGAACCAACTGGAAGAACCTTGGCCGCATAGAGCACGAACCACACCGTGCCGAGAATCCCCGCGAAGAGCACCGCCGGATTCTGCGGAAACGCCGCAACCAACATGACCGAGCCCACGCCGATGAGTAGCACCACACCGATTCGTTTCAACAACAACTTGGGCGAGTGACCGATGCCAGGCTGCAGTTCAGTGAGCGCAGTGATCGGACACAACACAAACTCGGGCTGCCCTATGAGCGCAGCCAGCAGAAGCGCTATCGCAAGCGCAACCGTGACGCGCAGCGACGACCGCACACGACCAAGCGTTGGCTGTTGCTCCGCAAACATCACATTCCACCAAGAATCGCGATGCAAAATCCGCTCCGCCCCAGCGAAGTCGTTCGATGTTGAAGCGGGAAGTTCCTGCGAAGCCACGGCGAACATCTTGCCACACTTCAGCAACGCACGCGCGACGGGAAACCGTCACGCAATGCAACACATAGGTCGAGTGACGGCTCGATCAACATGCGCAGTAGACTTCTCCTATGAGCGACGCTCCTGCTACTCCAGTTCAACTCGTCCCTGGAAACTCCTTGATCACCAAGACCCCAGAAGAAGGTCGAATGCTCGCGATCAAGATGGCACGGCTGATCATCAAAGTCACACAGCCCGATGCCGCCGTGCGCGAAAGGCTCCGCCCAATCTACGCAGAAGATGCGGGAATGCTGATCGCAATCGGACAAACCGTCGCGACCGAGTTCGCGACCATCGCTGCTGCCAACAACTATTGGAAGTAAGCGGCGGTGATGTCGTGCACCCGATGCACATGGCAGATGCGCGCGATTGGGACGATGACGCCGACGCGGAGTATGTCTAAATGAATGGCGGTCTCGGACACATTGATGTCTTCGCTGAGAACGCCGTTGGACAAGCCATCGCAACGAATCCAACACTCAATCAAGCGGATCTCAATCTCATTTTCGCAGAGTTCGATGCAGCGCTGCTTTCAGCGTGGCGATGCTCGTACGCACGATTCCCAAATCAAAACTCGAAGCTCGCTTTGAGCCCGAACGCGAAGTCGATACCAGCGGTATACGAACTGTTCAACACATCCGCGGCGATGTAATCAGAGCGATACACCGTTTGAATCTCGGGATTGGTGAGATTCTTCGCTTGCATGAAGAAGTCCACGCCTTTGAAAAGTTTCTGCGAGATTGTGACATTCAAACTTGCGGTGGGCGTTTGATAAATGCTCGGCACGAAGTTGCCGTCCGCTGCCGCGGCGCCACTTTCCAATGTGTCGCCAACGATGTTGTAGAAGATGCCGAAGTTTGTGCCAGTTGGCTCGCAGTCGTACTGCAGATTCACGTTGTAGAGATACGTCGGCGTTCCGGTCATCGCACGCGATGACATCGGCGCCATAATGGATGGCGAGGAGAAGAGATCAATTTCAGACTGCGGCAATTGCACTGACGACTGCATGAGCGTCGCGTTCGCTCCAATACTCAGGCCACGCAATCCTTCCTTCACTGTGCTGAAGTCCATGCGCCCTTCGAATTCGAATCCGTTGATCGAGCCCGAAGGGTAGTTCTGTGGCGTGGTGTAGGTGAACTCCGCAACCGCCTGCACGTACTCAATCGGATTCGTGACATCCTTGTAGAACCACGAACTTGAGAAGAACCAACCTGGCGCAGGGACATAGTCGATGCGCAAGTCGTAGTTGTTCAGATCGCTCATCTGCAAGTAGGGATTGCCGATGAAGATGGGACCGCCAAGATATTCCTGCTGGAGAATTGGACTCAACTCGCGAAATGTCTGTCGCGCGATGGTTTGTGCAACGGAACCGCGCACCGTCACTGACTCGACTGGGGTCCATGAGAACGCAAGCGATGGCAGCACATTCGTTTGAGAGAAGTCCACGTCGCCATCGCCGGGATTCAAGCGAACTGGTGCGGTCGCGCCGGGCGGGAACCACACCGCATCTGCCTCAGGGGAGTTGGTCATCTGTAACGACGTGGATTCAAGCCGCGCGCCGCCGACCAACTTGAACTCTTCGTGGAGCGGAACTTCAGCCATCGAATAGAAGGCGTTGATGTTCTGCGCGCCGGTGTAATCAACATCGATGTACGGCGGACCCGCGGTGATCGGATGATCTTGGTCAGGAAACACCGCGCTCCACGGTTCATCCCAACCTGATTCGTACGAACTGTTGTCGTTGAAATTACTGTAGGTGTCTTGATTGAATTGACGCGTTACTGCATCGCTGAACACGCCCGCCTTGAAGTAACTCGCGAGCCCATTCCACTGCTCAAACGGCAAGGTGAAGTTGAGTTGAAACTGATTGCTGTCCTCGTGGATGTCCTGCCAGATGTGCTGCGCATTGCCGAGCGTGAAATTCGCGTCGGGCTTGTACGGCAGCCAGATTGGATTCGTGTCGAAGGGTGGAATGAATGGCGGGAATCCAGGATTTGTCGATGCGGGCAACCAAATCGCACCGAATTGCGTCTTGTTCGGTTGGTTGTAGTCCGCGCCGCTGAACGACACCGTCCAGTCAAGCGTTGGACCACCAAACACTTCGCCCAGCGGCACTTCACCCGCATCAAGTCCATCGAATCCAAATTTGTGTTCGCCGCCGAGAATGACGGAATCCGTGGATGTTTCGGTGTACTCAAGTGTCTGCAGCTGCATCCACGGCGAAGCCATCAATTCCGACGGCGCATTCCCTGGTCCTGAGGGGTTGCTCACGTCGTAGCCAGGAAAGTAGTAATCCTTGCCGCGTGTATTGACCGCGAGCGTCGCGGTATCAACTGCGAGTCGCGTGTAGAGATACTTCGCGCTCACTTTATGATTTTCGGTTTCAACGCCAATCGCGCCGAGCGTCCCCCACTGCACAGATTGTGATCCCTGCGTCACGTCGAGAAGGAGCGTTTTGAAATCACCATCGGTGGGCGTTCCTTGGAATGACTCCGGAACCATGGGCCCGCCAGGCGTGTCCACCCAGTAACTATCTTCGATGCCGTTGTCGAAGTAGGTGCTGTCCTGTTCGTAGAAGAAACTTCCGAAAACACCGACCTTCACGCCCTCGTCAAACTCATACTTGCCACCGCCTGAGACGGAGCCCTTCCACTCGATCGGCGCATCGCCGCTCTCGGTTCCCACTGCGTTTGGCCAACTGTCGCCGATGAGGTCTGTGGGAACGCCTCGCCCTTCATCACTTCCCCACGTGTTGAGCCCGCCGCCTTGATACGTGAGAAAATTTCCCTTGCCGCGCGTCTGCGAGTTGAATCCGATTTGGCTTTTCACCTGGATGCCATCGGTGTCGGGAATATCGCGGAGCACAACGTTGACCGCGCCTCCAGATGCATCGCCCTGTTGATCAGGCGTGAAAGTTTTCGTGACCTGCAGACTCTGAATCACTGTGGATGGGAACTGATCGAGTTGCACCGCGCGTCGTTCACCATCCGATGTCGGAAGACGAACGCCATCAAGTTGCGCACTCACATATCGATCTGGAAGCCCGCGAATCACTGCGTACTTTCCGTCTTGTACGGACGCGCCGGGCACCAGTAACAGCGCCGCAGCAGCATCGCCTGCACCCGACCGACTGATCATGTCGATGCCAATGGAATCGAGCAACGCGGGACTATCGAGTCGAAGGGAAAGCAGCGCAGCCTCCGACCCTCCCATCTGAATCTCTTGGACGACGAACTCATCCATGTCCTCGAATGCGCCTTCGATGTCGACATCGATGTCCGACAACTTCCCAGCAACGACAACGACCTCCGCGCGCACGAATCGCGCGTACCCCTCTTTCGTGAACACCAATGTGTACCGGCCAGCCGCGACATCAGTGAAGATGTAGTTGCCTTGTGGATCCGTCAAAACTTTCTTCGCGAGCTCCACAATCGTCACGGTGCAATCCGGGACGGGTACTTCAAACTCGCGATCGCGAACGACGCCTCGCAGCGAACCCGCAGTCTGCGCGGATGCCGCGGATGCGACCATGGCGACGACGGCGGCGATCGTGATGTTGCGGGGAGTGAGGAAAATCATGGCGCGTGTCTTTCACACAGACTCAAAAGGCGAACCGCTTAGCGTTGCGACCTTGCGATGCGTTCAACCTGTTCGAGATAGCGCGCGATGTCTTCGCGTGGCTTAATCTCTTGCACGCGCCGAAGCAGTGGAATGGCGTCCTGGAATCGCCCCATGCTTACGAGTGTTTGAGCGGCGCGCAGCCGTGCGGTGGCTTCTAGCGACTCAATGCTCGCCGCGCGCTCGAAGTACAGCAGTGCGCGATCAGGCTCGCGCGCTTGTACTGCTTGTTGTCCAAGGAGCATGAGCGCCTCGCCATCAAGCGGATCAAGCTTGACGATTTCCTCAAGCACGCGCACGGAGTCCTCGCTCGCGGCTCCGTTTGCCATGCTCAACCGCGCATCGAGTTTCAACACGCGCCGACGATCAACCTCGCTCATCGTCAAACTCAATTGATCCTTCACGACTGCAAGCAACGCGCGCGCTTGTACGACGCCGCCGCGCGTGGAGAGCAGTTCCGCAGAACGAATCGCGCGCGCGCAAGGCTGCGCCGCGTCGCGCTCGACGCCGCGCTGGTATGCATTCTGCGCGGGAACAAGCAAGTTTTCAGTGAGGTAGATATCGCCGAGCGTGAAGAGCGTGTCCACGGAGGACTTGCCGAGCACATCCATTGCCTCAAGATTGTGCGCGGCTTTCAGTGGCTGCTTCAGTCCCAAGAAGGTGTGCGCTTGAAGCATCCAGAAATCACCGTTGTTGGGATTTTCCGTGATGAGTACATCGAGCAACGATGCAGCGTCCTCGAACTTGTTCTGCCGAAACACGCAGCGCGTGAGTCCGAGTCGCCATTCGAGATTGTCTGGTTGCAGCAAGAGCGCATTGCGGTACGCAGCTTCGGCTGGTTGGAAGTCCTGTTTCCCTGCGTGACAGAACGCGAGAAGTCCGTACGTGTATGCATCAGCGCCACCGAGTTCAATCATTCGCGTGAATGCTTTGATCGCAGCAGGATTATCACCGTTGCGCACCGAGATGAGGCCAATGTTGCGCCACGCGCGGCGGAAGGAGGGAAACTTCTTCACTGCCGTTTGGTAGTTCTCCATCGCTTCGACAAACCGATCCTGCTGAAAGCGGATACCGCCAAGCGTGAAGTCGAGCGTGGCGGAGCACTCTGGCGTGATCACTTTGATCAAGCGCTCCTCAGCCTGCGGCAGATCGCTTTCCATCAGTGGTCGAATCTTTTCGAGAAATGCAACCTCCTGCCTCGTCATGCGTGGCTCAATGTCGGCATCGATGCCGTAGCCACCGATGAACGACTTCTGAAACGAAGGATCGTTCCAGATCGACGCGACACTCGCATCCGCAGTCGACATCGCTTCCAACTCAAGCACGACGGCGGAGCTTGAAGAGTTCGACACTTGCATGGCAGCGCCGGATGCTGTCATGCAAGTCGACGCGGCGAGAAGTATGGAGAAACGCGAGTATGCGAGGCAATTCATAAGAGACATCCAGAGATGCGGGCAATCACGAAGGTTGGAATCGAACCGAGACGCGCATGCGGCATGCGACGCGCTCTCCGCCCTTGACTGCTGCTTCAAACTTCCATTGCCGCACCGACTCGAGTGCGGGCTTTTCAAATGCAGGTTGTGAACTCGAGACTGCGCGCGGATTCTGCACGCGACCATTGGCATCGACGATGAAGATCACGCTCACTGCGCCGTCGACACGCTTGCCCTTGAGCTCAGTTGGGTAGTTCGCGGTCGATTGATAAACCGCACGAGGTTTCTGATCGATCTCCGAAAGGCTGAACGCTTCCTCGATGCTCTCTTCCGATGTGCCAGCGACGCCCGTTCCACCGATGCGTCCGCCCGACGACAAACTCAGCGCACCCGCGAAGTCTCCGCCTGCACCTGCGCCGCCACCGTTGAGTGCTGCTTCGATCGCGGAGAGGCTCGCCGCTTCAAGTGCGGGCGCGTCGTTGTTCGGAGACGCAATCTGCTCCATGCTCTTCACGATCTCTGAGGCATCTGGTGGAGCCTCGTCTTGTTGCTGCTCAATGGGCTCTTCAGGCGTTGGCTCGGGTTCAACTTTTTCTTCAGCGACCGTCGGATCTTCTGCACCGAGCAACTCAATCTCTCGCACTGTGGGCGCATCGTCATGCATGAACAAAGCACCACCGAACGCAAGAATTCCCACGTGCACAAGCACTGCGGCAACGACGGCAAGGATGAGCAGGAGCGCTCTCATTTTTTGTCCGTGCTGATGCCGACTTTGGCAATGCCGACTTTGCGTACTTCATCAAGAAGCACAACCACGTTTTTGAAATCCGCGGCGCCATCGCTATTGAGAATCACTTTGGGATCTTTCGACTGCGTTTTGTACGTCTGCAATCGCATCGGTAACTGCGCAGCAGAAATCTTCTCCTTGTTGAAGAAGTACTCGCCCTTCTCGTTGACGCTGAGCGTGACAGCTTTCTCCATCTCTTGACTGTCGCCAAGCGATTGCGCCGTGTTCGCGCCAGGCAGTGCAACTTGCACGCCTTGATTTTTCGTCATCGAGAGACTGACCATGATGAAGGTCGCGAGGAGAAAGAAGATGATGTCGATGAGCGGAATGATCTCAATGCGAGCACTCTTCTTGCCGCGACGTGCGCTTCCTGCCATGGATCAAACTCCTCCCGCAACAGGCACGAGCTCTGGCTTTGCGGCTGCATCAAGTTTTTCGAGAAGGTGACGAAGATGTGATCCGCTCGCGCTGATTTCAGTCTCCACTTCCTCCACGCGTGCGTTGAGATAGTTGAACGGGATGAGCGCGACAATCGCGATGAGCAATCCGAATGCCGTTGCGATGAGTGCTTCCGCGATACCGCCGGTGATTTGTCCTGGCGCACTGAGATCGCCACCGATGACGGCGAAGGATCCCATCATGCCCGTCACGGTGCCGAGTAGTCCCAAGAGCGGCGCGAGTGTGATCACTGTGTCGAGAATCGCGATGCCGCGGCGGAACCGCTTCATTTCGCGACTCTGCGCGTATGCGATTGCGTCGTCGATGCCCACATCTCGATGCTCGAGTGCATACCCGACAACTCGAAGTACGCAGTCCTGCGACGCTTGACTTGTTTGCACTGCGAGCGCGAGATCCCCCTTATACACCGCATCAAAGAAGCGCTTATTCGCGCGAGCACTTCGCTTGCGTTGTTCATTGAGCAGGAAGAAAGTGCGCTCAAGCACCGTTGCGAGTGCAAGGATCGATGCAGCCAAGAGTGGCCACATGATCGGACCGCCCTTCACGAAAATGTGGACGATGTTGGTCTTCTGCACGAGCGCCTTCAACGCGCCGCCGCGTGACGGATCAAGCGGCATCGTTCCAGTGCCAGTTGCGACAAGGCCGGCGAGTGACTCTTGCATCGGCCCTTCAAGCGGACGAATGAGCGGCTTGTCCGATCCTGTCTGCGTGAGCACGACTCCAGCGAATCCACTGTTCGCGCGGAACAACGCTACCGGACCGAGCAACGCGAATTGTCCGTCAAGCACAGTGCCGTCCGCATCAACGCCGACTCCTGCGAAGCGCATTCCGCCGATCGAGTCTTGAACGCGATTGAGCGTGAGTGTTGCGAAGTCAAGTTGTGTCGTGAACTTCTCGTCTGCTGTGAGCGCATTGTTCTCGGTTGCTTGCTTCGCGCGCGCGATCGCTTCGCCGAGATGCTGCAATTCGGTGGGATGCACCTTCTGCTCGAACGAGCGCGCATACTCATCGAGAATGTTGCTCACATACGCAAGTTCTTCCTGACGCGCTTTCGACTCTGCTTTGAGCGCGACGAGATCGAGGCTGCCTTGATCGGCCTCCTGTTGAAGGCGATCTCCCTCTTTACGAAGCGTTGTTGACTTCGCTTCTGCGGCAGTCAGTTGCGCAGCGAGCGGAAGTTTTTCGGCAGTGACGAGTTCGCGCAGCGCATTGAGCTCCGCGATCGACTGCTGTAGTTGCGCGTCAGCAGATTGTGCAACCCGCGTGAGTGTCTCGCGCGGACTCTGCTCAACAACGGGCACCGATGGTTCGGGCTGCGGTGGCGTCTGGAAGAGACCAAGGACGGTGATGAGAAGGATGAAGCTGTTCATTGCATGTTGACCGGAAGAGGCACGAATGCCGGCGTGTGCTTGCCTTGGAGAATTTCGAGCGTGGTGAGAATGTCATTCGCTGACGCTGGCGCGGGAGACCAAATCCATCCATCTACGGAAGGACGACCAATGCCGGCTTCGCCCTTTGGGCTCACGAAGTAACCCTGCGCGAGGCCGACGTACACCGCTTGCACTTCGGCTTTCGAGCCATCTGCAAGCGTGCGAACTTCGTACTGCACAGCGATCTCGCCGTTCGATCGATTCACTTCGTTCAGGATGCCGAGCACATTTTGAAAGCGCTCTGCAGCGCTCGTTGTTGCTTTCGCGCCATCGATCGGCATGCGCGCGACTAACGGTTGCAGGCGTGTTTGCACTGGATCGGGAAGCTGCTTGAGGATCGTGCGAACTTGCACTTCCATCCCCGCGATGGAGTCTGCGAGGCGCGACTGCAGCGCTTTCAATCTATCGTTTTCCGCGACAACCTCAGCCTTTCGAGCGAGTGCGCCCGCGAGCAATGCTGTTTGCTGCGTCACGCGCTCTTCCAGCGTCGTGACTTCACCAACCACAAGCGCGATGCGGTCTTCGAGCACGCCCTTGCCCTGCGACCAGTCGTTGCGCTCCTTCGCGATCACTTGCTGCGTCTCGATCCACTTCCCCATAACGAGTCGAGTTTCCTCGAGTGATGGTGCGGGTGATGCAGATGCGGGAGGCGCATCATCGGCTCCGATGCCGACTGCGAAAAGACTCGCTATTGCGAGGCTCGCGGTGATGCTTCGATTGATACAGAAGGGAAAAGTGAACATGATTCGTTGTTTCCTGGAACGCTGCGAACGCATATGAACCCGTGCGTATGAAGTTTGTGTGTGGATTCCGTGAGCGAGTGCTTGTGTTTTGTTGACTCAAGCCAAAATCGAGTTTCGGTCACCAGGGTGATTGCAACCCGCGAGCAACCTGTTGCATGCGCGACCACAGCGCTGCGTCCGGCACGAACTGCATGCGTGCGAGCGCGTTCGCTGTGCCAGCGAGATCTTCAGCGCGGGGACGAGCGTTCGGATTCTTCGCGCCCTCCTCCACCACTCGCAGAAAGGTCGAGAGTGCAAGTGGTTGGTCACGCAAGGTCGCGTATGCCTCAGCCGTTGGCCGCAACGCTGCTGCGCGAAACACATCTGGCATCTTGATGTAGTCCGCCTCAAACTGCGCGAGTGCTTCAGCCGCAAGCGCACGGCTCCGCGTGACATCTCCGCCCTGCGCAGCAACGGTCGCGATTCGACCAATGCCTCGAATCCGATCCTCTGGCATCCAGCCCGAGAGCGTGGTAGTGCTCATTGCCGCATCGATGTATCCGGTCATGCTCGCGGCGTCGTGATGTGCTGCTGCAACTTGCGCAAGTTGTACATTCGTTTCGAATCGAAGCATCGCGGGAACTTTTTTCATCGCTCCGGCGATGCGCTCTTCTGCGTTCGCGCGCGCCTCCGCGTTGTCGTAGAAACGACTGAAATACTCGAGGTATGACGCAATACCGTTTCGCTGCACATCGAAATCCTTGGAGGCAAGCCGCTCGTTCATCGCAACCAATTCTGCTTCGAGCGTCGCGCCTTCTGCCTTCTCCATTCGGGCGAGTGAGACCTGTCCACCTTCCGCAGCACGCACGCCTGTCTCAAGTGTCACTGCGCCAGCATCGTCGCCTGCGAGCACGAGCATGCGCGCGACCTTTGCGTTGATCAAGTCACGCTGCCAGTCTTCGGCGCGACGTGCCTCAGCTCGCGCGAGTTCGCCGCACGCCTTCGCGCTCGCGATCTCTCCCTTTCTCGCGTACGCAATCGCAAGTTCCGCCCACGCTGCACCCTTGCGCCAGTCTCCGATGCTGTCAATCCATGCACGACTGCGCTCAAAGTCACCAAGCGTGATCAGCGTTGTGACCGCCTCTTCTTGCATCCGTGCACGATCCTTGATGTGTGGATTCGATGGAATCAGCGATGCAACATCCCATGCGAAGACGGCGAGTTCGAACGCGGTCACGGCGCGTGTTTCTTGCGCAATGACTGCTGCAGCGTTGGCAGGCGTTGCGGGTGGAGTGAACGAAAGTGATGTAACGAGGAGTGCGGCGAATGCGAGCATGAGTTGCAACCAAGTGTTGGTGGTCGTGTGACGAATGCGATGGGATCAGCGAGCGATCGCCACGCTACACACAATCGAAACAGCGCTTGTGTGCGTTGTGTTTAGGTTCGGCAAAGACACGGGGTCGCAATTGCGCGAGTGGTGTGTCTCACAATGCAATCGGCGTCTGGCGAAGAGCAAGCTCTTTCACCAGACGCCGAAGGATGTCTCAGGAGGATGTCGTCACAGACAGAGTTAGGCGCAGTTGCCCCAGCCGCTGAGGAGGATCGCGAGATCCGCTGCATCGGTTGTGCCGTCAGCGTTGATGTCCGCAGCAGTGCCAGCCCACGCACTGAGAAGGATGGCGAGATCTGCGGCATCGATGTTGCCGGAGCCGTTGAGATCTGCTGGGCAAGCCGTAGTCACAACGCACGAGCCTGCTGGTGCTGTGTTCATGCCGAATGCGTCCGCTGCAGTCCAGTCGCACATCCAGTTCTTGGTTGGGCTGAACGCGCCGCGATATGCAGCTTGCTCATAGAAGTTGTCAACGGGAGCCGAAGCGATGCTCGTCGCCGCAGCATTTGCTGCACGAGGATCGATGGAGAGCACACGCAGCTGCGTGAGTGTGCCGAATGGGGTGATGGGAGCAGCGCGAACGATCGCAACGATGGGCTGATCAACGACGCCCGATGCACCGCCTGTACCTGCGTTCACGTTGTTGAGCGGTGCACCGAACACACCGCGCGCGGTTGCTTCTGTGTAGGCGCTCGCGAAGTTATTGCGGAAGAACACGGAGTCCGAAATCTGGCACAAGTTTCCTGATACCTGTGCTTGGTACGCAGTGGCTGGCGATGCGAATGGATTCACCGTTGAGGTTGTGGAGAATGGGGTGGTCCAACGGTTGATCCAGGTGGTGGTGCCGTTGAATCCGTAGCCGCTGCCGCCGTCGCCGTCAACGTTGTCAAGCTGCACCAACCGTTCGCCGAGATCCATGAAGATCGAGTTGCGCACTTGCATGTTCGCGTTGTCGCGCCATGCGGTGCCGTGATCACCAGAGATTGGCTGACCGATGACGGTCATGTTGTAAAGAACGCCAGTGGTGACTGGTTGTGCATCAGAATCTTCTGCACCGTCCATCTCGATCGCGTTGTCGCCAACGCCCGAACCCTGCGCTGCACCGACCGAGTAGCCCTGCACGATGAGACCGAACTGCACTTTGCCGCGCCATCCTTGATCGATGTCAAGGCTGTCGTCGCCGATGTTCCAGACCGAGATGTACTGCAAGTTCACAGTACCGCCCCAGATCTCGATGCCGTCATCGACGTTGTTCATGATTTCCATGTGATCGATCGTGGTCTGCTTGCCCACGCCACCGATCGAGAGACCGTTGAGTTCGTTGTTGAGACCAACAACTTTGCCGCCGTAACGGAAGGAGCAGTACGAGAGCGTGCCGCTGTCGTCGCTATCGTTGTTTCCGCCGTAGAGGACGTTAGGATCGCCTGCAAACTCAGCGACAAGTCCTTCCATCACGGCGAGATTCGTCGCGCTTGGTGACTTCGTGTTGCCAGCAACTTGCGAATCGGAGATGTACGCGCGACCCATGATCGTGAGGTTTCCCCACTCGTTCGCTGCGGTGCGCCAGGTGCCGGTTTTGGGGTTTCCGCTCGTCCACGTCGCGACGTCGGCCTTCGATGTGAAAATGATTGGGTCTTGCTGCGTACCGCGCGCAATGATCTTCGCGCCACGGCAGACAGCGATGCTTCCGCCGATGTTGGTGGTGCTCGCGATGATCGTGCCTGGTTCGATCGTGAGGGTCGCGCCTGGCAGCACATACACTTGCTTTTGCAGGTTGTAGGTGTTGTTGCGCGTCCAAGTGACGGACGTTGCGATGTTGTTTGAGATAAGGATTTCGGCAGCATTTGCCGATCCCATGATTGCGACCGAGACAGTGGCCGCAGCGACGATAGTGGAGAGACTGTTCTTCATAGTGGAGGTGTTCCTGACAACGCTGACAACGGGGCGAGAGGACGAATTCCACGGATGCAATCGAAAGTCAACTGCATCGAGGTGCAGGAAACATGCACTATGTTCATGCTGAAAAGGTCAAGCAACGTTGTTCCTTTCTTTCAGACTCTGTTCAGATCTCGTGTGGAGCCGCCGGTCTGAATCATGCATAATGAGCCAGATGGAGGAAGCACCTAGATCCACGGCTCTCGACCCTCACGCGCATCGGGCTTCTGAACGCTCGCCGCGGATGCGTGAAATCATCCTCGCGCTTCGCTTCGCTGCACTGAGTGTTGCGCAATCGAATGTGCCTGCGATGGCGGCCAATCTTGCGTTTCGCGCGCTGTTCGGATTGCTTCCCGTCCTCGTGCTTGTGACGCTCGTCGCGCGTGCGGTAATGGGTGCCGAGTTTGACTCGCTTGTCGAAAGAGTGATCACTGCGGTCGGGATTAACGAGTTGCACATCGCCGCACCGGACGCGAATGGAGTCGTGGGCGAGCGCGCCGCGATCGCGCCGTGGATTCGTCAGCTCATCGCCGACGCTGCGAATGTCAAACTTTCGAGCATCGGGTTCATTGGCACACTCGTGGTGTTGTTCGCGGCAGTGTGGACCATGAATGCGATCGAACAGGCGTTCAACGCGATCACGCGCGCGCCGAGCGGACGGCCCATCATTCGTCGCGTGCTGACCTACTGGTTCGTGCTCACCGCCGGTCCAGTCCTGTTTGCGGCGATTCCATTTCTCCTGCGTACCGTCACGCAAGCGAGTGGCGGCGAGGACGCGTTGCTTGGACGATGGCTTGCATACACACTCGCACTTGTTGGAAGTTTTGCCGCACTCTGGTTGCTCCTCGGCTTTGCATACATCGCCGTGCCGAACATTCGCATTGATCGGCGTTGCGCGATCATTGGATCATTCATCGCTGCTCTGCTCATCTCGCTCGGCAAAGGCGCGCTCGCTGCATCACTCGCAGGATCCTTTGAAATCAGCCGACTCTACGGCTCACTTGGCTTCGTTCCACTCTTCATGATGTGGGTCTATCTCATGTGGCTCGTCGTGCTCTATGGCCTGCAACTCTCGGTGATTCTGCAGTCCATCGGACGAGAAGGTCGCGCGTTTGCGGCGTCGGGTGATGGACCAGATCTCTTCGAACCTGCGAGCGCGGTGGATGTGTTCCAAGTGATCTGCACACGCTTCACGCATGGCAAAGCAACGCGACGCGAAGATGTGGAAGTGCTGTGCGGACTCGCACCGAAAGCGGCGAACGACTTGCTACAGGTGATGGAGCGACGCAAGTTACTGCTCCGAAGTGGAGCGGATCTTTCGGGCAACACGTTCGTCCCCGCAGGAGCGCCAGCGCACTTCACACTCGCCTCAGCACTCGATTGTGGATTCGCACTCTCCGATGGCGGAGAGATATGCTCAGCAGATGATGCTGTGCGTCGATTGCGTGAAGCGCAAACTGCAGCGCTCAGTGATGAACGATTTCGTTGAAAGAACTCAACTGCCTGCGCAGACTCATGTCACGCCGGGCAGTCGCCCCAAAGGCTGAGGAGCGTCGCGAGATCTGCGGCATCGACAACCGTGTCGCCGTTGAGATCACCCGCCGCGCCTGGAATTTCCCAATTGGAAAGCAACATCGCGAGGTCTGGCGCATCGATCACGCCGTCTCCGTTGATATCACCGAGGCAATTGCCGCCGCCGCCACCGCCACCCGAAGGAAACTCGATCACGGCAAGGTGCGCGTAGCTGCCGCCGGTTTGCTGAATGTCATTCCATCGCCCGTTGGAGCCGAGCAGCTCTGCATAGTGTTCGACGGAACCGGAGTTGTTCGGTTCGCCTGCGTTCCAGTTGGTGTACTTCGCGGGACTGCCGTCAGTCCAGTACCACGCGCCTTCGGTGCCGAAATCTGTGAAGCCGATCCAGAGCCGTCGATCGATACCGTTGAGGTTGCCGAAGTTTGAGTGGACAAACTCTTGCTCGGCCGCGTCGCCAATCGATACGAGATGTCCACCGAGTTGCACCGCCAACACTTCCGCTGCGTTGAATCCGAGGCTATTGATTGCAACATACCGCGTACCCGTCGCCTTATTGGTGATGTCTGCTTCAAACGTCATGGCGTTGATGGAGAACGAACCGCTGCCGAAGTTCGTCGCGCCGAAGGAGCCGACGCGCACCAAGTAGCTCGCGCCACCTGTCGCTGCGAAGTTCACCTTTGATTGCAGCGAGCACGCGTCATCGTTGCACGCGATCGCTGCGGCCAAGCATTGGTCGCTGTAGATCGCGATCTTGCTATCCCAGGTTGCGAGCGCGCAGGTGGTGACATTCACCACCATTGTTTCAGGCGCGGTCCAGACGAACCACACGTCGTTGAAGACCTGTTGGTTGCTGAAGAAATTGCAGAGCGTGTCAGGAAGACCATCGGTGGTTGCACCGACATTGGACACTGCGAAAGTTCCGTACCCCGAGAGCGGTTGAGCGGAAGCGCAGCTATCCGCACCTTGCGAGAACGCGCTCGATGCGAGTCCCAAACACGAAAGTGTGCCGACTGCGAGCGCGAGAAACGATTGCGAGGTTGACTTCAGCATGGCGAACTCAGAGGACCGAGATGATGCATGGAGTCAGCCACAGGACTGCCTCCAATAGATTGCGACACACCCTCTGCTCTCTTACTGTGCAGGGGGCATGACAACCTATCCCAAGGCAGGGCGAGAACCACTAAAAACGGAGAACTTGGCAAAGATCTGCGTTCGCAACGGCGATGTTTTGCTCCTAATGGCGATGCGAAGAATTTCCACTACGCTCCGATGCCTCCATCCCCCGTTTCCCTCTCCCCTCATTCACCGATGACTTTTTACTCCCGCGCGAGCGTTTACTCCGCTTTCTTTGCCCCCTCTGATCAGATGAAGGGCTCGATCGATCGGCTCGCGAAGTTCGCTCTGAAGCGGGCGCCAAAGTCCGTGCTCGATCCATGCTGCGGACCTGGACTTTGGCTCGAGCACTTTGCGAAGAAGGGTTGCGTGGTTGCGGGAAGCGATCTGCAAGCGCCAGCGGTTGCGAGCGCTGAAGCACGGCTCGCGGGAATGCGCGCCGTCGTCGCAGAGGGCGACATGCGCGATCCGCCAGCGCTGCTTGGCGCATCGTTTGACCTCTGCATAAATCTCGATAATTCCATTGGACACCTCGGCTGCCGCGAGGATGTGATCGCGCACTTCATCGCGATGCGCGCGCGGATGCAGCCGAAAAGTGCGTACATCCTCGGCTGCGCTATCCGCGAGGCGGACGATGTGATCATCGCTGAGACTGTGTACGAACGAGGGCCTATCGAAGTTGCGGGTGGCGGATTCGCTGCGCTTCGCACGGAGACCCTCGGCATTGATCCCGAAACACGATGCGAACGCATTCGTCAATGGACGATGAGCGCGCATGTTCCTGAGTGTCCCCCGCTCATCATTGAGCAGTACGACTTGTTGACATTCGGCATCGCACAGTGGAAGGAAATGTTTGAAGCGAGCGGTGGATGGGAAGTGTTGCAGTGTTGTGATGCAACCACCGAGTCGCTTCCTTCGCGACCATTCACGCGAGGCGCTGGCGATGTCGTGCTTCTGCTTCGTCCTCGGATCGCGGCGACACGGAAGAAATCGACGCGTGCATCTGCGACGAAGAAGGCACCGCAGAAGAAACCTTCGCGAACACTTCGCAAGCGATAAGCGGAACCCGCGATCACTTCGGAAGCGCGTGCCGCTCTGGCGCGAAATAGCCTTCAGGGAAGGTCTTTTCGCTCATCAAGGTCATCGTCAACTGTCCTGGAACACCCGATGAAAGTTCTGGTGCTCGGGCTCCACCGACGGGTGAACGTTGCGGTGGACCACCGTCGCGTGGTGGTGGGCCGTCGCGTGGTGGTGGGCCGTCGCGTGGTGGACCGTCGCGTGGTGGTGGACCATCGCGTGGTGGGCCACCGCGTGGAGGCGCACCATCGCGTGGTGGAGCGTCGCGTGGTGGACCATCGCGTGCAGGCGCATCATCCTGTGGTACTGGTGGATCCCACTTCACTTCTGCGCGAAGCACACGGCGCGACGAAGGGTCGAGCCACACCGCGATCGAAATCGGATCAAACCCTCGACGACCTACCACCGCACCCGATGCATCAACCGACTGGCGAAGCGCTGCTGTGATCTTCACTGCATTGACTCCGCTCGCGAGCGTTGTCGCTTGCGGCGCCGCGATGTCGTAACGAGCGTCGATTGCGCCAATGAGCGATGCCATCGAGTCCACGACCAAACTTCCATCCGCAGATGCAACCCATCCTGGCCACTTCACGTCGGTGCCTTCACGAAGTGTTCCATCACGATCTCGCATCCATGAGCGATCGCCATCGCGACCTTTCAAAATGCGTGAACCATCGGGGTAATCGAGCAGTAATCGCATTTGCGATTGACTCCGCACGTCAAGTTGTCCAAAGAGCGGAGGCGCCTCGCGACGGAATGGCGGCGGATCGATGCGGAAATCGAAACTGCGATCTGCGATTTGCTGTTCGACTAATGCTGCAGCGGCAAGCAGTTCGCTTGAACCAGACGCACTCGGCCACACGATGAGTGCGAGGGTGAGCACGGCGGCGGCAGCAAGTCCCGCCCATCGAAGTTGCGCGAAGAATCCGCGAGACCGATTCTGCTGCAATACGAGCTGTTCTTGCGCTGCTGCCCAAAGTGCAACTTGGAGTGCAGCCTCGATGCGCGCACGGCATTGCGCGTCGTCCGTCGTAAGCGCGATCGAGAGCACCGCATCCACAAACCGTTCGCGCGCATCCATCGCAGCATCATCCCCAGTCGAATCGTTTGTCGGCGTCAGCGTCATGTGAGCAGTCCCTTCGTTTGCATACATTTCGCAACCGCGGCGCGCGCTCGTTGCAATCGTTTCTTCGCGCTCTCTTCGGTGAGCGTCAGGAACTCCGCAATCACACGGATAGCTCGATTCTCACGATACGCGAGTTGCACAATCGTTCGATGCTCCTCCGCAAGTCGCTCCACGCAGTCACGCACTTCGTGAATGCGCTCCGAATGCTCAAGATCATTTCGCGATTCGAAGGCGTCGGCGTGTTGCGCGATCGACATAAGCGTCGACTCATCGACAAACATCGTCCGCTGATGGCGTCGTCGCTTCATCGCACAACGCGCCGCGATCCCGCGCAGCCACGGACCGAACGGGCGAGACTGGTCGTAGTCGCCCAAGCGTCGCCAGGCAACGACGAATGCTTCTTGCAGCAGATCGTCTTCCACAGAACGGTCGCGCGAGATTGCGCGAATGAATGCAAGGAGTGGACCAGAGTGTTCACGCACGAGCACTTCGAACAAGGCGCGCGCAGTCAGCAACTGATGCGCAGCGTCGTTTGATTCGACCTCAGAATCTGGTTCGGAAGGATGCTTCATAAAGTGCGTTCAGCCGCTCTCGTTGCCATGAAAAGACTCACGGGGACAGCGTATGTCCCCTTTCGACTGATAGGCAAAATCACATGATTCCCCCCCTTCGCCAGAGCGAGGGGTGCTCTGGCGAAGGGGGAACGATGGCAATCACGATTCCTGCGTCAAGCCTGTGCAGCACTCCACCGCTCAAGGAAGAGCGCCTCGTCATGTGCGTCGTAGATGCCATCGCCCGTGAGATCGCGCACGAGAATCGAATCGGCGTAGAACGCGTCAATATCGAGGCTGTCCACAGTGAGATCCCCGGTCCAATCTGCGGTTGGACTCGGCGCGTGGGGGAAGACGCTGCGAGTGTCAAGCGGCGTGCTCGCGCCAAGCGTGATGGTCTCGCCCGATCGCTGCACCGGAATCTCCATCCAGAAGATGAATGGAATCGACTCAATGCCTCTGACCTTGCGCAGAATCTTCTGACACGACTTCTTGAATGCGACGCTTCCGCAGTCGTCATTCACAAGAGGAACTTCGATGTGTTCCTCCACTGGGCCTGACGCAACACCCGTCATCGCGAGCCCAAGATACTCCGCGCCGTCGCGCATAAAGAAGTAGCTCGGATTCGTTGCATCACGTTGCAAGTTGAGCTGCTCCCCCGCGATGTCGACGCGGATCGCACAACACACGATCCGTTGCGTCGGGCCTTCGTCGATCCCCTGCGTTGGCAAAGTCGCAGCAAACTCCATGGTGATCGGAAACCTCGCATCGATCCCTCCGAGAGCGATCGCTCCTGTAAGTCGATAGCCCAGCAACGCGCTCGACGCATCGGTGCATGTCGTGCTTGAGGGTGACCCTGAAAGTTGCAATGACATCGTGTCGACCGGAAGCACTGGGACCGGATTGAGCACCGTTCCATCGGCGGTTCGAATGAGCCCCACGCAACGGAAGATGAATTCACCTAGTGCTTCGAAGAACTCGCGGATGCCTTTGTTGCGACCATCTTTGCATGACTTGAACGCCTCGCAGATCCAGAGATCGACGCAGTCTCGTCGATGGCTCATATCCGCTGCGCATTCTGCTGCTGCGACGGGATCTTCGAGCTTCCGACAACACGCGAGCGCGTTCTCGTACTCTCGCGCAAGGATCTCCACGCCCTTCTCCCGCTGCTCCTCGCAGTGACACGCGGGAAGCAAGGTGCCAAGCGCGACCACCGCCGCGAATGTGCTTGCCCAATGCCATCGATTTGTTTGACGCATACCCATGATTCCATGAACTCCTTTCCACCGCGATCGGTTTCACTCCGATCGACTGTTTCTCCGCCGTGCGACGCCGATTGCATCGGCTACCGAATCACACTTCTCACGCAGTATGGCCACGCGAAAACTCCACTCTGCAAAACGCTGCCAAAATACTTCTCCGAATGTTCAACAATATTGCACCCTTGCCGTTTGCGTACATTTCACGACATGCCCATCTCTCCTCGACTACTCCCATTCCTCGCGCTGATCATTGCGCTCGGTACCGGCTGCGCAACCCCCACGCCTTCCACGCACATCACGCTCGCCTTCGATCGCACGGGAAGCTTCGCGAGCATTGGCGTTCCTGGATTCAACGGTGCGCAACTCGCAATCGAGCAAGATGCAGCCGATGGCACACCGACCGTTGCCGCAACCCTCATTGATACTGCGAGCACACCGTCGATTGCACGCGCAGTTGGTGGGAACGCTCGTGATACGCGAACGAGCGCCATCGGCGGGCTCGGCGACAACGATCAGTTTCTCGCACTCGCGCGCACGCTCGGTGGCACGGGCATTCCGCTCGTCAGCGCAGGAGCGACCGATCCACGCATTCCTGAAACCATCAACACGCCGGTCTTCTTCGCATGCTTCACGGACAATGTGCAGGCGGCGGCAATGGTGCAGTACGGCATGCAGAAGTTTGGCCCTCGCTGCATTCTCATCTTCGATGCGACATCGGATTACACACTCGGCCTCGCGACCTACACACAAGATGCGCTCGTCGCGCGTGGCGGCGCCCTCGTTGTGCAACTCGCGTACTCAGACATCGTTGGATTCAACAAAGCAGTGCAGGATGCAGCATCGCGCGTCAACGAAGCAGACTTCGTGATGCTTGCCGCACTTCCGGATCGATGCGGCTTCCGCATTCGCGCGCTTCGCGACGCTGGCGTTGCACTTCCGATTCTCGGCGGAGACTCCTTCGATACGCCAGAGATTCTCTCCGCTGATGCGCCGATGAGCGACGTCTTCTACGCATCGCACGCGTGGCTTGGACAAGGCTGCACACCGCGCGCACAAGCATTCGTTGATGCGTACACGAAGCGCTTCGGCGTTACGCCCACAAGTTTCGCGGGGCTCGGCTACGACGCAACATGCTTGCTCATCGACGCAAACGCGCGGCGCAACGGCGCGACGCTCGCGCAAGCCATCGGTCAAACGACGCACTTCGAAGGCGTCACGGGAACGATTTCCTACGCGAATGGTCCGCTTCCACTGAAGCAGGTGTGGATCATCGGCGTCGACGATGGCCGTGCCTCGCTCGCGGATGCATTCACGCCAACAGTCGGCGCGCACAATCGATGAGCTCGCTGGCTCTTCACCCAATCTTCACGACTTAATTCTCGCCTACGCATCATCCTCACTCATCCCGTGTTCCATTCACAGTTACTCTCCATTGATGGCCTCCGCAAGCAACGCAACCGACCTCGAACTGACGCACACCGTCGACAACATGATTGCGGTGGTTCAGTTGCGTGGACACCTCGATAGCAATACTCAAGTTGCTGCGGAAACGTACTTCAAGATGGTGGTGACATCGGGCTCAGCGCGCGTCGTGCTCGACCTCTCGCAAGTCGATTTCATCTCAAGTGCGGGATTGCGCGCAGTGCTCACGCTTCTCAAGCTCGTGAAGGGGAGTCACGGCGCCCTCGCAGTCTGCGCCTCGCAGCCGCCTGTGAAACAACTGTTTGAGTTTTCTGGGCTCAAGACGCTTTTTTTGATCTTGCCGACTGTTGACGAAGGGCGCGCTGCGTTGGTTGCGAGATTCGGATGAGCGGCGAATCTGCGTTTGATTCGGCGTCTGCCTTCCTCGCGGGTCTTGTCTTTTTCTTCATCGGACTTGATGGAATTCGATCGAGCCTGAAAGGACTTGCGTCGCGTGAGATGCGACGGCGAGCACAACGAGCGACGGCGAGTCCTTTGCGTGCAGCGCTGCTCGGCATTGGCTTAGGAGCGATTACACAGAGTGCGACGGCGGTTGCGTTCGTGCTCGGTGGACTTGTCTCAACACGATTCCTCTCATTACAGCGCGCGCTCACGGTCGTTGCGTTCGCGAATCCAGGCACGGCGCTTCTTGCGTTTCTCGCGGCCATCAATCTGAATGTTGCAACGCTGTGGGTCATCGGACTCGCGGGACTTGCGATGCGTCAGCGACGACTAGCGCATCACAACGCCGTGTTTGG
This sequence comes from Planctomycetota bacterium, assembly GCA_003671055.1. Taxonomy (GTDB): domain Bacteria; phylum Planctomycetota; class Phycisphaerae; order Phycisphaerales; family SM1A02; genus F1-140-MAGs142. The sequence continues at coordinate 1,625 of QWPV01000037.1, read as the reverse complement.
TGCGCTCTTGGGCATCGGATTTCTTTTGTTTGGACTCGTCGAACTCAAGTTGGCTGCAGCGCCGCTCGGAAAAGCAGCGTGGTTCGAAGCGATCACTGCCGCGTTGAACGTTTCGTTGCTTCTCGCGTTCGTTGTTGGAACTGCGCTGCGCCTCGTGATCCAGAGTTCTAGCGCAATCGCCGTCATTCTCATTGCGCTGTGCGGCAAAGGCTTGATCGAACCGACGCAAGCGATCATGGTGATTCACGGTACAGGCATAGGCATTGGTCTTTCGGTGTTGATGCTTGGTCAAGGTCTTCGCGGCGACGCGCGGCGCATCAGCTATTGGCAGGCGATTATCAATGTTCTTTCGGGGTCATTCATGGGTGGGTGGTTACTCCTTGCGTGGGTGGGTGTGCTGCCATCGATCATCGAGCTGCTCTCGCGCACTTCACTGAAAATCGAAACTGTGCTTGCGACAGGCTTCTTCGTGCAGATGTCGATGGGTGCCGTGTTCAACGCGCTGCTCTCTCCAGCGGCGCCGCGCATTCTCTCGCGCCTTGTGCCTGATCACGCAGAAGAGGAATTGGCGAAGCCCGCGTTTATCTCAGAAAACGCAAGCAATACGCCCGAAATCGCTGTTGAACTCGTCCGGCGCGAGCAGGTGCGAATTCTGCGCGCAGCACCTGCGTTGCTTGACCGCGCGCGTCTCGATCGGACGCAGTCAACGAGTCGTAGTAATGCCGCGCTGCATACATCCCTCGTGGCGCTGCACACAGAGATTGCGAGTTTTCTGGCTGAATGCACCGAGCACGCCCACGCGCATACGGAAAGCACATTGTTCGTGCACGCGATTGGACGCGAGCAAGTCGTCGGCGAACTCATCGACGCGATCGATGCCCTCGGAACTGAAGTCAGTGCGATGAGTGACGGCACATCTGCAAGCACACTGTGCGGCGGACTTGTCGAAGCAACCGATGCGATGCTTCATGTACTCGCCGACGCGCTCGAAGGCACCGACGAGATGGACCGCGAGATTCTCGCCGCCATGACCAGCGACCGCAGCGAGCAACTGGAGTCCGTCCGCCGCAGTGCCGCCTCAACCCGCTTCGGTACACCGCGCGAGCAAGCCGCAACCCTCTACGCGATCAGCCTCTTCGAGCGCGTGATGTATCTCGCTCGACGCCTAGCGCCTGAAGCAGCGGTGTAAGCCGCGGGGGCGAGATCAAAGGAGAAAACAAAATTTCGGCCTTCAGGCTTTCTTGTGGGTTGCGCGCGTTTTCTCTCGTCCTAAGGGCAGATGTGTATGGTTTGTATTCACATCTGCCCGTAGACGAGGGGCAGACAGATTTGCCAACTGCGGATTTTTGAAGCGTGCTAAAAATAAAAACTGCCCCCGCACGAGTTGCGCGGGGGCAGTTGAAATCTTGCGAGAATCGGCGAAGGAAACTCAGTTGCGTCGACGACGCGCTACGAATCCTGCGAGGCCCAGTAGCGCGATTGCGCCTGGAGCTGGAACGGTGTTGGTGACGTTGATGTTGTCCACGCGGTTGGTGCCGGCGGCCGCGGTGGTCACGGTGGTGGCGAAACGCACAAGCACCGAGGCTTGATTGTCAGCGCCGGCGCCGAGGGCAACGGTCTGGGTG
>QWPV01000036.1 GCA_003671055.1 Planctomycetota bacterium | reverse complement strand
CCTTCCGCAAACATCCACGCGAGGTTCTGTCGGAGTTGCGTGAGTGCCGCCGCTGGAAGTTCCGCGAGCGCATCGAGGCATCCAACGCTCAATGCGAAATCAAACTCCGCAACCGCAAGCAGTTCGCTCGCGAAAACACCGTGCGAGAGCGCGTCCTCAAGCAAGAGTGCACGATCGCCAATGCGCACTGCCACGGATCCATCAAGCACGCCGTAGGGCAAGTTCTGAATCGGAAAGTCAGAGAGCGCATCATTCGCGCTTGCCACCCACGATCGTAACTTTGGATCACAAGGATTGAGGAAAGAACTAGTGCCACTCATGACTGCACCTCGCTGCTACTTGAAAGCAATCCAAGCGCGCGCAGATCTGCGAGCGGCTCATCGAACGAACACGAACCGACGGAATGCGCAAATCGCTCGCGCGCAACCGCAATGCGATCGTGGCGAATACTGCGCTCTTTCCAGGTGATTCCAGTCGGCGACACATCAAACGCATCCGCTCGCTCTTCTACAAGCAGCGCTTGAATCTCCTGCTCCGACATGTCCTCGTGCTCCCACAACAACACGCCAGCGATGAACATATTGAGGAAGCCGAACTGCTTGCATCCAACATCTTTCGCATCATGACGCAACGCATGGTGCAAACCTGCTGTCGCCTTGAACGGAACTTCCGCCATGCGACACGCTTTGAGAAATCGCGCAACCTGCGCAGGTTCAGGATGCGCCGCAGCATTCATTCCACCCGTGCGAATCTTCGCACCGGCATCGAGCGATGCCATCGTGGCAATCATGCCGCGCGGATCGCTGTCCACTGGCATCTCGAAGTACGCAAAGATTTCATCAGGCACATATTCGAGCGCGCGATCGATCTCGTTCGGCGTAGCAGCCTTGGTCTCAATCGTGTCAATCACAGCGCGACCATACACCTGCGAAAACTCGCGATCCTCCATACGAAGATTGAAATTCTCAATCCGCTCAAGGTCCGCAACGATCTGCCGATCCGCAGCAGGAGCAACCAGCACCGACAACACCCAAGGCTCCACCCCACCAGGTTCCCCCACCCGCGGCAGATACGGATCAGCAAACTCCACAAACTCACTAAAGCGACTCACAGGAATGATCAACCGAGACAACATCCATCGGTCCTTACTCGACAGCGCCGCGCTGTACATCCGAATCGTCGAACGCATATCCAACTGCGCCGGAGGAAAAAGCCCGGCATAGTCCAACGTAGAATCCAAAAGTACTCGAATCGCATGCATAGTCCCTCGGATTATGCCCGAATCCCGCCACCAAAGTTGATGGCCCGCGGGAGATCGCGCGGCTGTCGTCATCACCCGTCATTGCGCGTGGAATGCTGACTACTTACACTTCGTCGCTTCGCGCTCGGGAATCAAACGCGCAATGCATCGTTCGTCTTCAATCGCCATGACTTCTTCCCCAACGCTCGTAGGGCTGCTAATCGTTTCATTGTGCGGCGCGTGTTCCCACACCGACCGTATGAAGCCGACGCTTGATGCGTACACGAGGGGCGAGTATGAGAAGGCGCTCGAGGTCTACCAACCATTGCTGCGAGACCGCGAGGACAGCGAGAAAGACCGCACGCTTTACGACCTTGAAGGCGGAGTGATCGCGATGGCCGCTGGGGACCGCGCCGCAAGCATGAAGCTGTTTGAGGATGCCTACTCGCGCATGCGCCCCTATCTCGACGAGAAAGCTGAAGTCCGAATCAGCGCCGAAGCTGCCGCCATTCTGACGAATCAGACTGTGATTCCGTACGTCGGAACGACCTACGACAGAATCATGGAGAGCACGTATCAAGCGCTCAACTACTACGCAGCGGGCGAACCGAGTAAGGCTGGCGTCGAACTTCGACGTGCGTACGCATGGCAGCAAGACGCAGTTGAGAAACGCAGCGATGAAATCAAAGCGCTTCAGGCAAGTGCCGCGCAAACCGCGCGTTCACACTCGTTTGATCCTTCGAGCACATTGAAAGACCCCGCGTTCAATGGTGCTCTCGCAAACGCGAATGCGACGTCCTTGGCGATGGTCGGTTACACGAACTTCGCAATTCCATATGCGAGTTGGCTCGAGGGAGTTGCGGGGTTTGCATCAAACCAAAACAGCGGCATCGCACAAGGAAAGGTCGCGTTTGATCGAGTCGTGGGAATGCTTCCCGAGTCTGCGCGGAGCATGGTCGCGCAGGATGCGAAACTCGCGGCCGACGCGTTGGAAGGAGCAGCGCTGCCTCCGCTCGTGATGGCGGTCTACGAAACGGGTCGTGGCCCGAGTCTGACAGAGTTCAAAATTCAAATCCCGCTCTTCATTCGTCAAGTGCCCTACGTTGGCGCCGCGTTCCCCGTACTGACTATGCACGACGCGTACTCGGCAGGCTTCACGCTCAGCGCGGAGGGCGGCACGTCGGTGACCGCAGTCCTTCTGACTGACATGGATGCGGTGGTCGCTGAAGAGTTCAATCTCAAACTTCCTGCGATCATCACGAAGACCATCATCTCAAGCGGGATCAAGGCGACTGCAACTTTCTTCGCGCAAAATGCTGCGGGAAAGCAGAACTCCGACGCCGCGATCTTTATGGCACTCGCAGGAGCCATCTATCAAGTCGCGACGAATAGCGCCGATCTCCGCATCTGGAACACGCTTCCAAAACGCGTGCTTTACGCTCGGATGGAAAGACCTGTATCGGGGCGCGTCACGCTTCTTGGTGCCGATGGAGTGCGCATCGGGCCCATTGAATGCATTCCGAACGGCATCACCCTTATCCATGTCCGTACGCCTGCGCCGGGAGTGCCGGCAGCGAGCCAGACGATTCACATCCCCTACCCAAACTGGGTAGCGCCAAGTACATCCGCAGATGCCGGTAATTCTTCCCGTGCCCAACCCGCAACTGCGCTGATCCCTCACTAGAATCTGCGACGGAATGGATCGCAGCGCAGACGCGTCCTGCAATCAGCCAGAGTCGGTACACCACAGTCGACCCCTACCTTAAGGAACGCAATGCACTCACTTCTCCAGCGGCTCAGTACGACACTTCTTCTCTCCATCGGCGCGATGATTGCGCCTGCTGGCTGCAAGACCACAAATGTGGTCAACCCCACCGCAACAGGCGGCTTCGAGCAAATCATCACAAACGGTTGGTTGAAGAGCAAAGCCTCAGTGGTCTCCGTCCATGAAGGCGTTGTGAACGGCGACATGAAGAAAGTCGCGGTCGCGCTCTTCAGCGATCAAACCTCGCAGCAGTACTTCTCCTACAAGTTCGAGTGGTTCGACTCAAATGGAATGCCGATTCCTTCCGCAACACAAGTGACCACCGGAGTCGTCATCCAAGCGAAAGACACCGTCACGGTGACATCCGTAGCGCCCTCGGCAAACGCGGCGCGATGGACACTCAAACTCTACGACACACAACATCCTCTTTGAACGGAATCCCATGCACACACCTCGACTTCCTCTCGTCTCACGCAATCAAGCACTTCGAACCAGTTGCGCAATCGCTGCCGCGCTCGCGCTCGCCTCAACTCTTGGATGCCAAAACAACTCGCGCTACGTCAACACAAGCGGCAACGATGTCATCGTTGACGCGGGCAAGATGAATGTGCAAGATTGGGCGCTGCTCGCGGATCAATGTACGCAGAGCATGATCAGTGCAGGCGTCCTTCAGCGCTACGGTGATCAAACGAAGCCAGCTGGAATGCTGCTCAACGCGCTCGTCAACGAAACCACAGAGCAGTTTGATGGCGATGCGATTCTCAAAAAGATTCGCATCGCGCTGCTCAACACCGGACGCGTTGAAGTCATCATGACAGCCGGACCAGGCGGCCGCGCAGAGGACCCCATCGCGCAAAACGCCCAACAATCAAAGGCGATGATGAACGGTTCAGACAATCAACTACTGGCGAAAAACACGCCCGATCTCACACTCACAGCGAAGCTCCTGCAGAACCAAACGCGCGCGAGCGGAGACACGCAAACGGCCTACATCTTGCAGATGACGCTGACGGATACAGATTCCGGACGCGGCATTTGGGAAGGCGAAGCAAACGTGATGAAGCGCGGCGGGAAGTCAACGATCGGGTTCTAAACAGAACGCGCAAGTTTCGTCATCAACCTCAAACACCCGCCGCAGCTGGCGGGTGTTTTTCATCGGAGGGCTCTGCGGGCGCGATCATTGGTGTTGCGTCGTAGCCTGCGGGGAGTGGTTGGTTTGCGTGGTTGGCGATCCACTCGGCGAGGGGGCGTGGGAGTGGTTGTTGGGTCATGCACTTTTTGAGGAAGTCGTAGGCTTTCGTTGCGTCGCTGGTGGTGGCGAGTGCTTCGGTTGCGGCTTGCCATTCGGTGCGAGTTTCGTCGTCGAGGGCGATCTCCCAGATGCAGTAGGCGGCGAGGGCGTCGGCTTCGAGGATTACTTTGCCGAAGAGTGATTCTTGGCGTTGCGAAGGGAGCGACCACATCGCGTAGTACGGAGCGTTGTAGGGCGCGTAACGGAATGCGGCTTCGTAGAAATCGCCGTCGAAGATTGTTTGCTCAGCGAGTGCGTCGTAGCGGCCGTTCGTGAAAAATGGTTCGACGTTGGTGTTGAGCTTGACGAGTGCTTCTGTGATCTTCGGCTTTGTCGCGATGCGGAAGCCGAATGGAGGCGGCAGTTCGAAATCCCACACGCCTGCTTTGATCGCGTTCTTTGTTGCTTGTGGAATCGCATCGGACGCGAGTACAAGGTCTTTGTACTCGCGCGAGAATTTCACCCACAGGAGAAACTCGAGTCCGATGGGCGCGAGCTTCTCAAGTGACTTCTCTTCGAGCGTGGGATCGAATCGTCTTGCGATCCGAGTGCCTGCGGGAACGATGATGTGCTCGCTGATCCATTTCCCCTCGCGAGTGCTCACCGATCCGTCGACCGTCGCAGCGTGGAGAAGCGTCAGCTCATCCGCGTTCACCCAACCGCGCTCGACGAGCAGCAGCGCGAGTGGCTCGAACACTTCCATGCGGAAGGCCTCATCAGAGGTTCGCGGCGAAAGATCATCGCGTTTGCGCGGCTTTGCGCCGATGCGCTGTGCTTGAACGACGGCTTGCATGCCTGAGTACATGAGATAAAGATCTGCAGCAAGCGGAACGATTTCTGCATTCCACCATTGATGGAAGGTCTCACGCGTTGCATCATCAGTGATCTTGCGTGACTCAAGGAATTTTCCAAGGATTTGCGTCCACAGCACGCCCGACTCCACGCGGTTTTTGAACGCGGCCCACTCATCACGTCGCGCTGCGAATTGCTCGAGGTACACGCTCGTCGTGCCGAGCGAACTCTTCGCAGTGCCGAGCGCGCCACGATTTCCGATTTCACTCGGCAGTGCGTTCTCTGCAAATGTTCCCGTGAAGCTACGGCCGAGTGCCGCGTCCGCTTGTCCGTCATTGCCGTATGCGTTGGAAACTCGTGCGAGAGCTTCGGAGTCCTTCTCGTTGGTTGCAAATGTTCGCGTTGTGCCCGTTTCTCCTGCGGTGATCTCGACGCTCACCTTTTTGTTTTGGCAACCAGCGCCAAGCACAGCTGACATCACGAGCGCCGCGGTCAGAACAATTTGATTTCGAGAGAATGATCGCATCGACGCAGCGTACCCTCGCTGCGCCCTTAGACTGCGACGCTCGTACACGGATGTCGAACGCACCACAGAATCCTAAGCCCCCAAGCATGCCTCCCGCGAAACATGATGCGTTCGCGGCGCTTCGTGTCGCGAACTATCGGTTGTACGCCGCAGGTTTCGTGTGCTCAAGCACGGGGTTGCAGATCATGTCGACTGCGCTTGCGTGGGAGATTTGGGATCGCACGCATGATGCGTTCCTCCTTGGTCTCGCAGGACTTGCGCGCGCGCTTCCCGTGATCCTACTCACGCTGCCTGCGGGAACCATCGTCGATCACACCGATCGCAAGCGGGTTCTCGCGATCACACAGTTTGGATTCGCGCTCGTTGCGTTGTTGCTGGCGTTTGCGAGTCTCGCGGATGCGTCGCTCACGATCACCTATCTCTTGCTTGTGCTGAGCGGATGCGTGCGAAGTTTCAATGCACCCTCGCGAGGAGCACTGCTTCCAAGTTTGTTGCCAGTAGGCGGATTCGAAAACGCGATCGCGTGGCAGTCAGGATTCTTTCAATTCGCCGCGATCTGTGGACCACTTGCTGCAGGCGGAATCATCTGGTGGACCGGATCCACCGAAGTGTGCTACTTCGTCACGAGCGTTGCATGCGCGATCTTCGCCACGACGGCGCTGTTCCTCAAGCCGCGACCAGTCGCACCACGGAAGAGTGCAACGGGACTTCGCGGCATGATCGAAGGTGCCGAACACATCTACAAAGAGAAGACGATCTTCGGCGCGTTGGTGCTCGATCTCCTCGCTGTGCTGTTCGGCGGCGCAACCGCCTTGCTCCCAATCTATGCCGACGAGATTCTGCATGTTGATGCAGTCGGCTTAGGGGCTCTTCGCGCAGCGCCATACGTTGGTGCGCTTGTGATGGCGGGATGGCTCACATCACGCGGTGGATTTGAGCGCGCAGGCGTTGCGCTGCTCTGGTCAGTGGTGGGATTCGGCATCTGCATGATCGTGTTCGGATTGAGCACATCGTTCTGGCTCACGATGCTCGCGCTTGCGGTGGGTGGCGCGCTCGACAACATCAGCGTCGTTGTGCGACACGTGCTCATCCAAACGCGAACACCCGACGGGCTGCGTGGACGCACGACCGCCGTGAACTCCGTGTTTATCGAGTGTTCCAATGAAGTCGGAAGTTTCGAGAGCGGCGTGGTCGCACAGTGGCTCGGTCCGGTTGTCTCAGCGACAAGCGGCGGCGTCGGCACGCTGGCGATCGCTGGATTTGTCGCATGGGCATTCCCGGCGCTGAGAAAACTCGGAAGACTCACGGAGACACCGCAGGATGTCGTCGCTGCGGAAGAGGAAGCAGATCCTCACCGCCGGCTTGGTGCAGAGGGACAGTGAGTCCGTGAGCGGACAAGTTCGCGAGCGGGCGAGCGGGCGGGCGAGCGGGCGATTTGACGAGTCGGTGCTGATTCCCCGAGAGATCTGTGCATTCAGCGTCCCGTATGCTGCGCACATGACCCTCAGCTGCCTCACAGCGCGAACTCATGCATTTAACATGCGAACTCTCCGCGTGAGCATGGGCATTGGTTCATCTGCGCTGCTGTGCGCGTGGTTGAGTGGATGCTCCTCAATCATCGGCACCGGCGCCCCGCTCATGCAACCGCGCGACTCGAAGCCACGGCTCAACGATCCGATGTACGCCGCCGCGCCGCTTCCAAAGTCGCAACCCTCAATCCGCACAAGCACATCGAGTGCAACGACCGCAACAGCGAGCGCGCCAACGACGACAGCAGCAGCCGCAACGGCAGCGACGACAGCAGCAGCACCCGCGACGGCAGCGACGGCAACACCAGCAGCGACGACAGCAGCAGCACCCGCGACGGCAGCGACGACAACGCCAGCAGCGACCGCAACGGCAGCTCCGGCGACACCAGCTGCGCCAGCGCCAGCGACGACGGCGACGGCGACGGCGACAACAGCACTCCCAGTAGCAGCAACAGCGCCATCGGGTTTGAATCCCAATGCAGTGCCGTCACCGACAGCCACGACAAAGCCCGCTACGAAGCCCACGTCGAAGCCCTCTGCAACCGCTGCCGCGAAACCAACCGCAGCCGCTGCAGTGAAACCACTCGCGAAACCCGCGACGCCGCCAGCACTAGCGCCACCTAAGCCGACGGAACCGCCGCTCTTCAGCGATTTCCCGCCGAAGAACAAGCCAGTAGCACCTACGCCAGCACCAGCACCTACGCCTGCGTGACTTTGATTTCTATCGGTTCAATGAAAGTCGCGTGAACGGTTTTCGATATCGCCTCCTTTCTGCGTGAGCAGTTCTCCCACATCTCGAAGGCTGCCCACGAGGACGTGTACGACACCGTGGCGGCGCTCCACTTTTCCGCGCGCGAGTAGCACGACGGACATTCGTGCGATCTTTCGGAATCGCTCATACACGCGCTTGCGGACGATGAGATTCGCGATGCCTGTTTCGTCCTCGAGTGTCACGAAGAGAATTCCCTTCGCCGTCTGCGGACGCTGACGCACCGTGACAAGGCCTGCAACACCAACGGAAACATCGGGCGCAAGTCGCGACTCATCCGCAAGCCATGCGCATGGGACACATCCGAGCCGTTCCACTTCTCTTCGAATGCATGCAATCGGATGATTCTTGAGCGAGAGCCCTGTTGCGCTGTAGTCACGCGCGACCTGTGCGAGTTCAGAAACTCGCGGCAACTCTGGCTCATGATCGTCCGCAACGATTGCTTGGCTCGCACGCATGGCGCGTGCTGTTTCTTCTGGTTCTGTCTCCTCCTTTGATGTTGATGTGTCGACTGCTGTTCGAGCCTGCGTTGGAATATCCCACAACGGTCGCTCACGATCGCGAAGCGCGAGAATGTGCCAGAGCGCTTGCTGTCGGTCGAGACCCATGGATCGAAACGCGTCTGCTTGCGCAAGTTTCTGTAATGCAGCAGAGGAAAGTCCTGAGACGTCCTGCAACATGCGCATCGATGTAAACCGTGTGTGTGTCGCACGGGCAGCGAGCAACTGTTCTGCTTCGCTTGCGTCGAAGCCTCGCACAAGACGCAGACCAAGTCGCAGTGCTGGTTGCGTTGCCACTTCGAATCGACCTTCCACAACGCTACTCGCGATGCCCTTCGCGTCCGTGAAATCTGGCGTCACGAACGCCGCGCTCGGTCGACGAATATCCATCTCGCGGTCCTCGTACAAGGTGCGGCGGTCGCTCGCGATGATGAGTGGCACGAACGGCACGAACGGCGCGAATGGGATCACTGGCATCATGGTCGATACGCAATCCGGCGCCGAGTCCACGCAGCGCTCAAGCGAACAATCCCAATCACTCGCGTGAATGTCTACTTGGCGCACTACGACGCTGTGCGCTTCGGCATCGCGCACGATTTGTGAGGGCGCGTAAAAGCCCATCGGTTGACTGTTGAGAAGCGCCGCTGCAAATGCTGAAGGATGAAAGCACTTGATCCATGCAGAGACGTAGACCAACAGCGCGAAACTCGCGGCATGCGATTCGGGGAATCCGTATCCCGAGAAACCCTTGAGTTGTTCGAACACTTGGAGCGCGAATTTTTCGGAGTAGCCGCGCTCCAACATGCCGCCGACAAGCGACTCACCAAACTGCACGATGAGATTGCCTTTGCGCTTCCACGATGCGATCGCGCGTCGAAGTTCATCTGCTTTGCCTGGCGTGAACCCTGCTGCCACTACTGCGAGCGCCATCGCTTGCTCTTGAAAAAGTGGAACGCCGAGTGTCTTGCCGAGCACTTGCTCGATTGCGGCGCTGGGATATTCAATTGGTTCCTCGCCGTTGCGCCGACGCAAATATGGATGCACCATGTCTCCTTGAATCGGCCCTGGCCGCACGATCGCGACTTCAATGACGAGATCGTAAAACGATCGCGGTCGCAAGCGCGGCAGCATGGACATTTGCGCGCGCGACTCGATCTGGAAGACGCCGATCGTGTCCGCCTTGCACACCATGTCATACACACGCGAGTCCTCCGCAGGAATCGTGTGGAACTCCAACGATTCACGGGGCAGAGGTGGCTCAGGCGCGGATTGCACCTCAGGAGCGGCTTGCAATTTGTGCGCGAGATCCGTGTTGATGAGCGTGATTGCTTTACGAATGCAAGTGAGCATGCCGAGCGCAAGCACATCGACCTTCAACATGCCGAGCGCTTCGATGTCATCTTTGTCCCACTCAATGATTGTGCGCCCCGCCATTGCTGCATTTTCAACGGGGACGGATTCATCAATGGCGCCTCGTGTGATGACGAAGCCGCCGACATGTTGGGAACGATGCCGAGGGAATCCGAGAATGCTGCTCGCAATCGTTGTGATGCGTTGCCAGAGCGGAACCGCGGGATCAAGTCCCACTTCGCGCAAACGTGCCTCTTCAATCGGACCCGTGTGCCATGGGCCGAATGCTTCGCCGAGACGCGTGAGCAATTCAGGAGCGACACCGAATACTTTTCCGACATCGCGCATCGCGCTCCGCGCACGATAGGTGATCACTTCTGCGGTGAGCGCTGCACGATGACGGCCGTACTTTGTGTAGAGGTACTGCATGACCTCTTCGCGGCGCTCATGTTCGAAGTCGACATCGATATCAGGCGGCTCGTTTCGCTCTCTGCTCACGAATCGTTCGAACAAGACATCAATGCGATCGGGGTCCACAGAAGTAATGCCGAGTGAAAAACACACCGCGCTGTTGGCTGCTGCGCCGCGCCCTTGACAGAGGATGCCGCGGCTTCGCGCAAACCGAACAAGGTCATACACCGTGAGAAAAAATGGCGCGTAGTTGAGATCCTCAATGATGGCGAACTCGTGTTCAATCTGACGACGCACACGCTCGGAAATTCCGCCGCGTGCGCGCGAACGTTCTTGTGCACCTTGCCATGTGAGTTCGCGCAAGTACTGCATCGGCGTCACACCTGCTGGCACGATCTCGTCGGGATATTCATAGCGAAGTTCCGCGAGAGAAAACTGCGATGCACGCGCGGCGATGGCGCCCGCGCGTTCGAGCCATTGCGGGCGATCTGCGAAGCGTTGCAAGATGGATGTTGGATTTTTCAGCACGCGCTCAGCGTGACGTTGCAATCTCCACTCCGCTCGCTCAAGTGAGACACCGCCTCGAATGCACGCAAGCACATCGAGGAGCGGCAATCGATCTGGTGTATGCATGCGCACATCACCGAGTGCAACGAGCGGGATGTCGAGCGACTGCGCGATGGATTCAAGCACGAGCGATCGTTCGCGATCGTCAGGATCTCCGAGTCGACGGACACCGAGAGAAAATCGGTCGCGCCCGAAGAGTGCACGCAACACGCGCGCCGTTTCGAAGTGCGTTTCATCGGGAAACGCTGGTGGAAGCAGTACCGCAAGGAGGCCACCTGAGGAACGAGAGATGTCTTCGCCGCGAAGCGCACCAGCGAGATCTGCCCGCAAGACTTCGAAGAGATCATGCAGCGCGAGAAGGCACGCTCCTTTCTGTGCACGACGGCGACCGATGGTAATGAGACGGCACATCGCGCCGTAGGAGGCACGATCGGATGGGAAGAGAAGCAGTTCAAGGCCACGACCTGAGTGACAAGGGTTTGGGTGCGAGAGCCGCAGGTGCGGGTCCGTTGCGCGGTCAAGTTTTTTGGTTCTTGTGCGTTGCCACGCATGCTCAGGATTCGCGTCACTGCAATCGTAAGAATCCTGCGGCGCAGAGGGCTCGAAAAAACCTGGGGGCTCAAGAGGGTTGAGAGATTCGAGATGTTCGAGAGGTTCGAGGGGTTCGAGAGGTTCGAGAGGTTCGAGAGGTTCGAGAGGTTCGAGAAAAAAACGCACCTTGGTTCCAACTGCAAGTGGAATCTTGTGTTCAAGCGCCGCGGTATGTGCACGCACCGCTCCGCCAATCGTCGCAAAATCTGCAATCGCCGCGACACGATGACCAAGCAACGCCGCCTGCGCAACAAGTTCTTCCGGATGACTCGCGCCTCGAAGAAAGGACGCATTAGAGGTGACTTCGAGATCGCACCAACCAGAGGGAACGCGTGACGCAAATGCGTGAAGATCTGCGCACGCTGCACCGCGCCACTCCACCGCGCGCGACGATGCGGAAGAAGTAACCACAACATCCTGCGGTCGATATTTTGGCGGCGGATATTCAGGCATGCGTCACCCCCCCGTGCAGATCCGCGCGGGTAAGTGAACACGCGGTCAGCCGAATGCCGGCTCTGCCGGCGAGGCGTACCAGAGCGAGCGAAACCGCGCGCTGTCCATGTCGGCAAACGAGACTTATGCAACGCGCGGTCAGTCGCGAGCGCTTAAACACGCGCTTAAACACGCGCTTCAATACCCGTTCAAAATACGCCCATGGCATAGGACACCTCCTTGCACGTGAGAGATGTGATGTCGCTCTGCGTCTGTACGGGGTCGTCTTCCCAGAGCACCCATAGCCACGTGCCATCGCGCAGTTGCACGCGAAGTGCGGTCCAAAGGGACACCTTCAATGCTTCAGCATGAGAAAGCTGCGCCATAGTTCTCATGGCAGTACTTGCTGATGCGTCTCTCCACTTGTCTCTCCATTCATCTCTCCACCATGGCGCGGCCATGCGTTCGAAGCCGGCAACGCGCTGCACCACGCGCCAAGTATTGCGCCAGTGCAGCTCTATCAACCCGTCCCAAGGGGTGTCGCATATTGCAGACTGCACGCATTGTGAACGCGTGGTGTTCCTCAACATTCCTCGCCAGAGCAAGGGTTCTGCGTGCGTGAACATTACCGTTGGGCGAAGCGCGGCGACGATCACTGGTGCTGATGGCGCATGAGAAGATGCGTGAGAAGAAGTGTGCGGGTCGACAAACGGATCGTGTGCGCGCCATGGAACGGCGGGATTTTCGCAACGCCGCATCCATCGCGTGGACTCTTCGCCACATCGTGCTCGCACGGTGTCGATCAAGGACAGCACAGGCTGTTGCGCAAACGTTCCCTCGCCCATACGAAGTCTGCCTGGCGCGCACTCGATGTCAGTAATTGCGCCCTCCGCGAGCAGCGCACCAAGGGACATGCGGCGTTCACCACTATGGCCCTCACTGCCATGATCACGGTCATGAGCACGTCCATGACCATCATGCGCAAAAAGAGAGACGGGCATCACATCATCAATATCCATCGGCGCGCGTGATGCGCCCTTCCCACTTTGATCATTGATGGACGCATGGATATCGAGAAGGTTGGGAGTGCAACCCATGCGCGCGGGTTCGACGCGGGCTACAACGAGCGAGACACCAAGGACGCCATATCCAAGTTGCATGCGCTCAAGTTGTGGACGCAAGAGTGCCCATATTCTCGCACGAGATGTGGTGGGCTGACCAAGATGAAGTGGCACTCGCAGTGTGGGTATGTCCGCGCGATCAAAGTGCAGCGCGCACGTTCGGAGAAGCAAACCGTCATGCGAGAGCGTGGCGCAGACTTGATCGAGGACAGACGCCACTGCAAGCAGCACTGTCTCGATCACAAGCACGGGACCTGAAAATACCTGCTCAACGCGGACGCGACGAATAAACCGAACCGGCGCAAGAACTTCTGGTATCAGACCAATTGCTTGATCAAAGCGATCAAGCACGTTGCGCATGGAATGCAGCAGTGCTGCGCGTGGTGCGGGGTGTGATGTTGTGCGTGATGTTGTGCGTGACGCGTGCTGCTTCCCATCGCTTTGCGTTGCAAATCGCGCTGCAACACCTTGACGGCCAAGCGCTGCAAGTTGTCCAACCGTGTGCACATCCACGCTCAAAAGCGCTTCCATTGTTGCGGGATCAGCGCGAAGCGCGACAAGTGGCAGTGGTGCAAGCGTCGCGCGTTCGGCGCCTTCAGGAATAGACGCAATTGGTTGATGTGGATGGAGAGCATGCCGCGCGACTGCAAGGGCGGTTCCCACGGTGCTCGCGATCACAGCATGCACGCGTAGACCTTGTGCGGCAAGCCACGCTCGTATGCTCGCCAAAAACCTTCGCTCTGTGCCGTGCTCTGTGCGAAACAACGCTGCGCAACCACGAAGATCACCCACGATGGCATCAGCACCATCGATTGCCGCCACAGGCATCCAACGTTCAAACGAGAGCGCCAGTGTGTGAAGAGACGTGCGCTCCATACGAGTCGACCGCCGAAGCGCGAGCACGCGACCGCGCACAGACACAAGTGCCGCGTCTTGTTCCGCGAGTCGTACAAGTGCGTGCGCATAGAGAGGCTGATGCACAGACTGCTGCACAACATCGCGTACGGCATCGCGTGCAACATCGCGTGCTCCTCCAGCATGCACTGTGATTTCAGGAGCAAGTGCTTCAGCTTGGGCGAGTGCCATGCCCGGGTGAATGCCCAAGGACGAACCATGGGAACAGCATGCCACTACACGCATGACGCGATGTATTTCCTCTACGACGAGAAAAGGTCGGCATTCGAGTGTCGCGAGAACTTCCAACTGGAACGCTCGGCAAATCTGGTGCGGTGCGCCATTCGAGCCGTGATGCTGCGCTGGGATATTCGCGAGCCTGTTCGGTGAGTTGTTCAGTGAGTTGTTCGGGGAACTGTTCGCGAGTATCTGCTTCCATGTCTTTGGCGACGGCTCCTCCGTTAATCCAACTGCATTGCGTGCTTCTATCGATGCGCTGATCGCTTCCTGCTTGAGTGTCTTGACCATGTCCGACCATTCGGGAAGACGCCAGAGCCGTTTCATCAGTTGAAGCCGTGCGAGATCGAGTTGCCATTCGATCATATGGAATGCCACATACCTCGGTAGTGATATTGGGAGTATTGGGCTGTTCGAAAGAGTTTGCGCGGGCAACGCCCCCATGCTTAAATTCGCGCTTAGATTCGCGCTTAGATTCGCGCTTAGATTCGCTTGCTTGTAGATATCCATGACTCAATTCCTCCGACATACATACAGGCACCGCACGCTGCATAGCGCGTAGTGCATCACGCGGCGCGTCTACCCAAGGCACCCAAGGCACCAACTTTGTCGCACGCGTTGTTGCGCGCGCTACCCAATCTGCACACGATTGCTGTGGCGCAAGTTGCTCCACCGTTGCGCGACCGTCTCGCGATGCACGGCGACTTCGCAGAAGTTCGACCGACCACCCAGGATCATCCATTCCATCATGCATTGCTTTCGATGGCGTCACCTTCCATCGAGTTGCAGCCATGCATGAGCGAAGCGTCACCTCGGTTGGAGAACGCAAGAGCAAGACCAGCACTCCTGATGATCCTGATCCGCTCTGCTGGAGGTTTCGCCGAGCCGCCATCTGCAAACGACGACATGCCGCAACATCAAACCCACGCGCATCCACAATGATGACACCCACGGATGCGCCGCTCTCTGCAACAGAAAGCGCTTGTTCCGCGCACCACAATCGCTCTTGCATCCCATGATTCTCATGCTTGTCATGACAAGACCGGTTCGCCGCAGAAAATATTGATTGCGTGCCGCGTTTGTGCACAGGTTCTGGGAGAAGCACAAGTGAACGGTCAAGTAGCGCTGCTGTCGCGAGTGGTTCTCGTGCAATCAACGGCTGCTGTGCGCTTCGTACTGGTGAAGGTGTGTCTTGATCACCGCGCTGTGATGTCATCCAAGATGTCACCCCTGATGTCACCCCTGATGTCACCCATGCGGTTCGCTTCGCCAACACATTCCAATCTGGTCGAAGCCCCGCGATGAGTAACGCTTGCGGTGGCGCAATCGCGCGTCCAATCCAGACCACAAGTTTTTGGCGAAGCGGCGCTTCTCCGAGTGCTCGCCATGCGATTCTTGCGGCAACACCCAAGGGTGGAATCCACTGCGCTGGTGGGGATGATGCTGGTGGGTGTAATAATGGTGAGCGCTGCGCATCGGTGAAATCTGCGCCTGAGAAATCTACACCAACAAACTCGTGCAGCTCACCGGTGCGTAAACCACCACCGAGAAACTCGTCATACGCACGCCAGCCTGTTGGCACACATACAGATGATTCTGCGCGTGTTGCTTGACGCGCATCTCGGCGAGGAGTCCCGTCAGAGAGCCCGCCAGAAATATTGTCGCGACACTCGTCTTCCCGCCCCGCTTCTCCCCTTTCTCCTTGCTCGCATTGCGCAAGTGCGCGCTCGACCACACGAGACATCCGCACCGCGCGACGCTCGGAACATCGCGCCCCTTCACGACGCATCGACACGCTACGCGCATGCTGCACTGCGCCGGTACATGCCCGCAGAACTGCATCATGCGTTCCATCGTCCCCACTTTCAGATGCCCAATGTGATTCGCGTGATTCGCGTGATTCACACTCCTCAGGCAATCGCATCGCCGCTTCATTCGTAAGCGCGCGTGCTCGTTGGAAAAACGCGTCCGCTTCTGGAGCAAGTTCTCCTCGTTCCACCTGCCCGATGATTTCCTGCATCGAGTGCAGCTTTCGTAATTTCGCTCCCTGGTCTAAGCCATGGCCTAAGCCATGTCCTAAACCCTGATCCACCCCACATCCATTTGACACCGCCATATGCAACTCCTTCCTTGCGCCTTCGCGCTGAACCCACTTGAAAACCTCTGCCTGTCTCCGCTACCGCCACCTGAAATTCATGATCCAACCTGATCCAACCTGATCCAACCTGATCCAACCTGATCCAGCTTGATCCAACCTGATCCAACCCGACCTTCCCTTGAAGGATCGTTTGTTCGGCTTTTGTTAGGGTACAGTACTTTGAGGCGGCGTCAAGCAGATGCCGCCAAAATTCTTGCCTCTAACGCAAAATTTCTTCGCTGGGCAGGAACGACTCCAAAAACAAATCGGGCGCGACCAGAGAGACCGCGCCCGAATAAACCATCAATGTGCTCCACCAAAAGGTGGTGCGTACTCAACCCCAATTCGAGAGCAGGGTCGCGAGGTCGGTTGCGCCGACAGTGCCATCACCATCGATGTCCGCCACCGACTTCGGGTTGCCCCACTCCGACAGAAGAATCGAGAGGTCAGCCGCATCGATGATTCCATCTTCATTGAGATCGCCAGGCACAGTCACAGGGGCACCCGCTGGCAGCACGAACTTGAGTTCACGGAAGCAGCATGGGTGATACGTGAGGGAATGAAGACCAATGATGAGCGTGACTGAACTACCCGGAGGAAGCGCCGTCGTCACTTGGATTGGACCCACTGCAACGATGCCTGCATATGGCGTAGTTGGAATGTTGATGATGCTTGGCGACACCGTTGCTGCAACACCTGGTGCCACCGCGATCGAAACCCACTCACCTGCGAACGCCTCGAGGTTCGTGAGCGCGAATGTCACATTGAACTGTCCAACGCCAGAAGTCCACACTTGTATTTCATTGTCTTCGAAGCACTCACACTCTGGCAATTCAAGACAGACATCCATCATGCAGCAGATATTGCCTTGCACAGAGCCGAGCACAAGAGGGAAACAGAATGTGGCGAGTGGTTGCTGGCCCGTGATATGCACTGTGAATGTCGCACTCGATCCAGGATCAAGTGGTGGATTCAATGTGAGCACTTGATAGGGCGCGAACGCTGTGTCTGGAAGAATCAACACATTCGCGATTTCCGTCGACTGGTTCGTGATCGTGAACGTCCAATCGAATTCCATCGTGCCATCCGCTTGCGGATCGCAACCGATGTCGTTCGTCACGACTTCCATGCATGCGTCGAGGACGCAACTGATGTCAAGTGAGCCGAGTTCCATTTTCTGCGTGTTGCTGAGCACGCCATCCAGATCGACCCACGTTGCGTTTGCTGCAACTTCGCCCGCAGGATCCTGGCCGTACAACCCGTACACCATTGGATTCGGAAAGATGATCGCGTCAGACATGTTCCATACTTGATTCGCAGCACCACCTTGATAACCAATGCCGCCTGTTGCGTTCGATTGCGATCCATATCCACCGACGCCATAGATCGTCGGTGCATCCCACGATCCAGCGGCGTTGTGACAGAACCGGAATGCGCGCGACTGGTGTGCGTCAGAACGCGAATCGCCCTGCATCGAACGTTCCGCCGCAAGCATGCAGCACTCATCATCGAAGGAGATGTCTGCAATGGGATTCGACCAACTCCCGCCTGGGGAACTCGGCAGCGCGCACTCAAGTTGCTCACTGTTGGCGATGAAGTTGCCCAACGCGTCAACATCCACAGACCAGATTTCATTTGCCTGCGGACTCGGTCGCATCTGATCTTCAGTCCACAAGGAATAGAACACGCGGCCGCCGGTTGCCTTCACAGCCCAGATGCGAGTGCCAAGAGGCTCAAAACCCGCTGGATCCGTGGGATCTGCGAGACTTCCATTCGGCAGTGCGCCCGTCGTTGCGCCGCCATGAGTGAATGTCGAACGTACCTTGAATCCACTCATATCCAATGGGTCGATGGAGTAGATGCGCCCATCTTCGAAGTTGGATGCGAAGAGACGCCGAGATCCGCAGTCATACGAGAGTTGACCGAGTCCAGGATACTGCTCGGTGAGTGGTTGCGATGGATCGACTTGCTGCGGAAGATTGATGATCGTTGTGACTACTCCAGTGGTTCCATCGAGTCGATAGATCGCACCCGCGCCACCAACGCCGAGGTAATCAGTGGCCGTCGCCGAGCCATACACAGACGATTGACCAACGAAGACATTGCCTGCGCCGTCAAGCGTGACACCGAACACGCTACCGAGATTGGCCATCGTCCAGTTCGGGTGTGAGTAGCGGCCGGTTGCCCAGTTGCTTCCAACAGGAGCAGACGGTTGACCGCCAAGTTCAACAAGCCACACCGCGGGGAATCCAGAGTCATAATTATCATTGGTTGCTGCGGCGACCGCACCTGCTGCAAATGGAACAGCAAGCGAATCCACCATCGGCGGACGACCACCACAGCAGTCGCAACCGAATGGCTCGGCTGGTCCACATGGCGAGCCGACACATTGAAGAGAGAGTTGACCAAGCCCGAGCATTGAGCCAGGAATTGCGCCAACTTGAATGAGGTATCGCTGACCACAAACCACTTCGCATGACACTTCAGATTGCTTGTTGCACGCATTATTGTTGCAACACAGGGGACTGAGATCACCTGGACACGAGCAACCGATCGCAGTGGGATAAATGGCGACAACCGTATCGACATTCGTCAACCCGCACGTCGAAAGCGTCAGCATTCCAGTGCATGTTGCAGTCCAACACCACCACACATCATTGGATGCGAAGCTCGCTCCTCCGATGCAGTTGGGCATGAACCCCGAGTTACTTGTCGTGGCGGCGGCTAGATCAAATGCGTATTGACCCGAACCACTAATGGGTGTCGGGCTAGCGCAATCATCCGAGCCTGCTTGTGCGAAAACGCTTGAACAAGCGCTTGAGAGAACGATGGCTGCAGCGCAGCTTAGAAAAAAACTTGATTTCATCTTTGGAAACTCCAGGAACCCGCGAAATGCGGGATTGTCGACTTCCGCCGAAAAAACCATCTCCTCTCAGCATCTCGAATATTTCTTCTTTCCCACTCGCTCGCTGTCTCGGAATCATCCACCCATCTTCAATGCACCCGTGCTGTCGCCGAAGCGATCACCTTGCACACCAACCCGATTGAGCATCGACACATACAAGTTGCACAACGGCGTTCCCGCTGAGGAGAGATGCTCACCCGTGTGTTGAAATCCAAGCGACTTTCCACCTGCGAGGACAATCGGAAGGTCATCGTGGTTATGACGATTTCCATCTGTGATCGCACCGCCAAGCAGCAACATCGTGCTGTCGAGAATTGGAACACCGTCCGCATCGGGCTTTTGCAGCGTCGCCATCAATCGTGCGAATCGCTCGACCTGCCAACGGTTGATCTTCGCAAACTTTTCTTTCTTGTCTGCATGATTGCCGTGATGGCTCACCTCATGATGACCGTCCGCGACACCGAGTTCTGGGAATGATCGATTCGAGCCTTCGTTTGCAAGCATGAGCGTCACGACGCGCGTGCGATCAGTCTGCAATGCGAGCGCCGCGAGATCCGCGAGCAAGTCGATGCGCGCTGTGTAACTGGGCGGATTGCCTTGCGGAATGACGATTCCCGTACTCGCCTGCATGCTTGTTGGTGAGTTCGCGAATCGCTCCGCGGTTTCGATGCGCTTCTCAAGTTCACGCACGCCTTCCATGTACTCATCAATCTTGCGACGATCATTCTCGCCAATGCGCGCACGAAGCGCGGCCGTCGACGGCGAAAGTGCATCGAGGATGCTCTTGCGCAACGCAATCCGTTCCGCGCGCGCTCGCACATCCTCGCGAGCATCACCGACAGCGAAGAGACGCTCGAAGAGCACGCGCGGCTCGTGATCCTTTCCACTCGGCGTCTGTGGTCCGCGCCATGAAATGTTCGCGCTGTAGGCGCAGCTATACCCTGAGTCGCAATCGCCCGCAGTCATCGTGGACTCGCCACCGAGTTCCAAACTATCGAACTGCGTGCGACCACTGAGCGCTCGCGCTGCAACCTGATCAACGCTCACACCCGCGGTGATGTCACCACCTGAAGTTTTCTTGGGATGCACGCCTGTCAAGAAGCACGCTGCGCTGCGCGCGTGATCACCCGGACCATCGAGTTGCGCTTCGGCATTGCGATGACAGAGTCCGCGCATCACGCTGAATGATCCAGCCTGCGGCGCGAGCACGCTCTCAAGCGTCTGCGACCACGCGGTTGGCTCGACTCCATTGGGAAGGAACACAAACATCATTCGCGCAGGTGCGGCGGCCTTTGATGTGTGCAGTACTGCAGCGGCTGCGCTCCTCAAAAAAGCCTGCGAAGGAATCATCGCCTCGAGCAGTGGCAGCGCGAGCACCGCTCCCGCACCGCGAAGAATCGTGCGCCTTGAAAGTGGATGACTCATGTGCTTCTCCTTAAACGGTTTTGCTCAACTCGCATCATGGCGCGCCTCGCACTCGCATGGATGGACTACATGCAACAGCAATCACAACGTCACGAAGCGTGGGTGCGGGACCGAGGACTTCTACGAGTTCATCGATGATCACTTCGTCTTGTTCAATCTGTTCGCGCCCAGTTGCATACACGAGCATGTGCTTGACCAAACTCCGTAAAAATGCTGGATCGGAAACCAGTACATCGCGCAGACCAGTCAATCCGACAACAGGCCGCCCATCAGGAAGATCGCCGCGATCATCGATGGGTTCTGCTGAAGACTCTGCGCGCGGTCGACCCACGGCGTCCCATTTCTCAAGTGCAAATCCGAGCGCGTCCATGCGACGATGACAGGCCGCACAACTGGGATCTGCCCGATGCGCTTCAAGCAGTTGGCGCATCGACTTCCCCGTTGCATCAACTGCCTCGCTTGGAAGTTGTGGCGTGCCTGGAGGCGGCGGCGGTGGCGCGGCATCAAGCAGCGCTTCAAGGACCCATTTTCCGCGCTTCACCGGCGATGTCCGCGACGGATTCGACGTCGCGAGCATCACACTCGCATGCGCGATCACTCCTCCACCACGCGCAGGATCAACTGCGACGCGCTGCATCCCCGACAAGGCGGGCGCACGTGTGCCGTAGTGCTTCGCGAGCAGTGCATCAACAAACGTGTACTCCGCGTTCAGCAGCGTCGCCACAGGACGTCCCTCGCGCAACACCGACTCGAAGAGCATCACGGTCTCCGCGCACATCGATGCGAGGAGCGCGCTCTCGATGCCAGGAAAACGCGTCGCATCAGGCGTGCGCGATTCAAGTCTGTCAATCTGAAGCCACTGCGACGCGAAGCGTTGCGAGAGTCGCGTGGCTCGAGGATCGTCGAGCATCTCGCTCACAATTTTGCTGAGATCATCGTCATTCGTCAACGCGTGCGCGTTCGCTGCTCTGCGTAAATGCGCATCGGGAACGCTCGCCCAAAGGAACGCGGCGAGTCGCGACGCTCTCTCGTAGTCGTTGAGATCGCGCTGCGTCGCAGGAGGAATGGGATCCGCTTCGACGCGATAGAGAAACTCAGGATGCACCAGCAGCGTCGTGAGCGCGGCGCGCAATCGTGTCTCGCGCGTTGCTTCCGCATCGAGCGGGGCAAGAGCTGCGCCGAGCATGTCAAGGTCGGACTGCAACGCTCTTCGCCGCAGAAGTGTCTCGACGAGCCAAGTGAATTCAGCATGTTCACGTTCCAGCACCGAAGCGGGCGTGTTCTGTTGCAACTCGCTCTCCATCGCGAGTTTCCATGGTTGAATCTGCTGCGCATCCAATGGGCCAACGCACGAGAACTCGAGCACCACCAAGTTTCGATCGAGCGACTTTCCCTCTGGTCCGTTCTTCGCGTAGAAGTCGTTCAAGAACATCACGCCGATTGTGTGCGCACCACCGCTGATGGTGCACTGCACCGATCGATACGCCGAGACATTGGACGCTTCCGCAATCTCATGATGCGCAATTGGCTTTCCATCGACCGCGAGTGCAATTTTGACTCGCTCCGGTCCTGCCTGCTGCGCTTCCACTCGCACGCTGAGTTCATAGAGACCCGTTCTCGGCAGCGTCACACGCAGCGACGCTTCACCATTCGACCAGAGCGTGACTTTTCTCTTCGTCGCACGTCCAATTTCCACAGGTACGGTCAACTGATCAAGCGGGATTGAACGACGAATCGGTTCGACAGAATCAACTTCCGGACAACTCACTCTCGCGACTGCCTCTGCCAATTCGATGTACCGTTCGAACGCGCTCGGTGAAAGTGAAAGCACACTCGCGATGTTGTCGAACCCTGCACCAATCTCATCAGGCGGCAATGCACCAAGTGCTGCGACATCCACTTCGAACAAGTCCTGAATCGCATTCGCGTACTCCGCTCGATTCAATCGGCGCGGCGGACCGCCAGTTGGTGCGACAAGCGCTTCGCCACGGCGCAGCAGCGCGCTGATCGCGTCGGCGCCGCGCGTCGCGAGAGCCGCAGTTGGACGGTTCACCTCTTCAGGCGGCGGCATTTCGCCCGCGCGCACAAGCGTGGCAGCTTCACGCAGCACCGATCGATCCTCGAGCGTCAAGGAGCCATCGATCATGCGCGCGACGATCGGTTCGAAATCAAGTTTCCCCTTCGCCTTCGGACCACTGTGGCAGTGCACGCAGGTTGTGTTGATGAATCGGGCCGCCCATGGCTCCACTTGTTGCGCAAGGGCGAGTTGCGCAATGAGTGGAAGTGCGAACGACATCATGGGTTTGATAGTAACGAGAGGTGACAATTTCGAGAAGTCAATCTGCGCTCGCAAACTGCTGACGTTTCACGCTAGGCCGCCCGTTACCGCTGCGGGTTGAGCGCTTGCAAGCTTCTTCTCATCATTGGCATCGGAACGCTCGGAGGACTATAATGTTCACCCAATCGCCGGTGTGGCGGAATTGGCAGACGCAGAGGATTCAAAATCCTCCGCCCTAAAAGGCTTGCAGGTTCAATTCCTGTCACCGGCATGCAACGCACGAGGCACGCTTCAATGGAAGCGTGCCTCGTCAATTTTTGGTGCGTCTGTGAAGCGCGGCACCCCTAGCGCGCGTCGCTCGTTACTCCGCTCGTCCCATCGTCGATGATGAGTAGTTCGGCGCTTCCTTCGTGATCGTGATGTCGTGCGGATGATTCTCCACGACGGTCGCGCTGGTCACGCGTGCGAAGCGCGTGTTCTTGCGGAACTCTTCCATCGTTTTACATCCGCAATAGCCCATCGAACTTCGCACACCGCCGACCATCTGATAGACGAAGTCTGCGAGGTTTCCTCGAAACGGCACCATGCCTTCGACACCTTCTGGCACAAACTTGCGCGCCTCGCGAATGCCCGCTTGTCCGTAGCGATCGCCGCTTCCTGCAGCCATCGCACCTTCGCTCCCCATGCCGCGATAAGTCTTGAAACGACGACCACGATGGAGCACGACTTCGCCAGGACTTTCATCGAGTCCTGCGAGCAACGAGCCGAGCATCACGACTGATGCACCTGCTGCGAGTGCCTTCGCGATGTCGCCTGATTGACGCACGCCACCATCGGCGATGATCGGGATGCCCGCTGCATCTGCTGCGCGCACGGCTTCGAGAATCGCTGAAATTTGCGGCACGCCCACGCCAGTCACGACGCGCGTGGTGCAGATCGAACCAGGTCCGATGCCGACCTTCACAGCATCCGCGCCTGCATCGATGAGTGCCTTCGCGCCATCTGCAGTGCCCACATTTCCTGCGATGACATCGATAGAAAATCTACGCTTGATCTCGCGCACCGTGTCAATGACATTCTTCGAGTGACCATGCGCGGTGTCCACCACAAGCACATCAACCTCAGCCGCGATGAGCAATTCCGCGCGATCAAATTGACGAACGCCCACTGCCGCACCCACGCGCAATCGACCGCGTGCATCACGGCACGCTTTCGGATGCGTGCGCACATTTTCCACATCACGCATCGTGATGAGTCCGCGCAATCGGTGCTCACCATCCACCAGGAGTAACTTCTCCACGCGTGCGCGGCTCATCATTTGTTCCGCAACTTCAGGCGCAACGTCAGGCGATGCGGTCAGCAGATTCGCCGTTGTCATCACGTCCCGCACTTTGATCGACGCGAGATCCTTGCCTTGCAGGAACTTCATATCGCGACGCGTGAGAATGCCCACGACTTTGCCGCGACGCGAACCATCCTCTGTCACAGGAAATCCAGAGACGCCCTGCTCCGCCATCAACTTCGCTGCTGTCGCGAGGGTGTCACTTGGCGCGAGCGTGACTGGATCCACAACAACACCGTGTTCGCTGCGCTTCACCTTTGCGACTTCTCGCGCTTGCACCTCAGGGGAAAGATTCTTGTGAATGATTCCGACGCCACCTTCTTGCGCAAGCGCGCGCGCGAGATCCGACTCGGTGACAGTGTCCATCGGCGACGACACAATGGGAATATTGACGGTGATCGATCGCGTCAAGCGCGTCGACGTATCGACCATATCCGGCGTCAATTCGCTGTATGCGGGAATGAGGAGGACATCGTCAAAGGTGATGCCATCGAGAATGATCTTGTGATCCATCGCGGCAAGATAGCCGCGCTCGGGCTTGTTGGCTGCGCGAGCCTCTTCGGGAGCGCGATTGGAACGGCAATCCTTGCATTATCGTGTACGATTGCACATTCCCTCGGAGGTGCGGATAAGCGCACTTTCTCCTTAGACGCGAAGGCTGTTCTTCGCCTAGACATTTCCTCGCTCGAAACCAGATCTATGGCACCGTCCCGCAATGAATTGCTCGTCCCGCTCGCAATCCGCCATCGCGGCACGACTGATGGCGAAGGGATGAAACTGTGGCTCTCGTGGTTAGCCGCCACGATTCGGTTCGAGGGCAGTGATTTGATCGTGAAGACCGGCATCCGACCACGCATTCGACACCGAGGCGTGCTG
Source organism: Planctomycetota bacterium (assembly GCA_003671055.1). Lineage (GTDB taxonomy): Bacteria > Planctomycetota > Phycisphaerae > Phycisphaerales > SM1A02 > F1-140-MAGs142. Next base: position 3,992 of record QWPV01000036.1, on the reverse strand, counting down.
AAGGATCTCGAGACCGCCGTGTGCAATGCGGACGAAATGTTCCAAGTCGCGAAGGACATTCTCGATCCCAACCAACTCGACTACCTCGCACGCAATGGTTCCATCGACTTCGCGTACGACTATGGCGATCGCGCTGCGGCAGCAACCGACACCATCGTGCGACGCTTCCGCGTGAATCTCTTCATGGCGCGCGGTACGCCAAGCCTCGCTGCTCGTTTGATCACGAGTCAGATTAAGAAGTTCGAAGAGCTCTACCTCCCGTCGATTCTCGGCGATGTGTCGATGGCCGCGCAGGGACTTATCCTCTTCTCTGGCGTCACGGGTTCGGGCAAGTCGACCTCGATTGCGTCGATGATTCAGTATGTGAATGAGCGCAAGAAGGTGCACATCATCACGATTGAAGATCCGATTGAGTACATCTTCAACGATGCGAAGGCGACGATCAATCAGCGCGAAATCGGCATCGACGCGACGAACTTCAACGATGCGCTCCGCGCACTTGTGCGTGAAAATCCCGACGTCGTGCTCGTCGGCGAAATGCGCGATTACGAAACCTTCGAAGCCGCAATTCGCGCTGCTGAAACCGGCCACTTGGTGTTCGGAACGATTCACGCGAGTTCAGCGTGGCAGACATTCGGTCGTATCTACGATCTCTTCCCAGAGAACGAGCGCGAGCAGATCCGCAAACTACTCGCCTACAACCTGCGCGCGATCATCTATCAGAAACTTCTTCCGACGCTGCACGCGCACATCGGTCGTATTCCTGCGCTTGAGATTCTCATCAATACGCCAGGTGTGCAGAAGTACATCCTCGAAGGTCGTGAAGGTGAACTTCTCGACATCATCAAGCAGAGCCACGACGAAGGCATGCTCGACTTCACCAGCGCGTTGGTGAAACTCGTCGAGCAGGAATACATCCATCAGAGCGTTGCGCTCCAAGCAACACCAAAGCCTGAAGAGCTCAAGATGCGCCTCAAGGGCATTTCGTAAGCATGAGTTGATCTCACGCCGAGCGTCTGGCTGACGCAAAGCCGCACCTTTCTCAGCAACTACCGCCCAACTGCCACCCGCCATGACGATTTCAATGCAACTCCTCCAAGCCGACGCACCCGTGCTCATGTCGATCGCCAAGCCGATCCTCATGTTTATGGCTCTTGTCGCGTACATGCGTTACATCGCGAAGTTTGAGTTCGATGCACGCTTCTACAACATGCCGATCCTCGCGATCAACGCGATACTCGTGGCTGTCGGGGTGCTTGGTTTCGCTGCGGTCATTCTCATCCCAATCTTCTGGGTTGGCTATCCGCTCATGCTCGCTATGTACGGCGGCACGATGTTTGGATATTGGAAGTACCGCGATGCACGTGTGCCAGCGAATCGCAAGTTCGAACTGTTCGGCCAGCGCTTGCAGAATGCGATGGAAGCGCGACGCACGCGTTCTGCGGAGCGAGGCGCGAGCGCGTTCTTTATGACGCTCAAGGGCGAGAAGATGCCAGTGCCCGCGAAGGAAGATCCCAAGATCGCGGTCTACCTCGCTGCAGAAGCCGCGACGGTGGAAGCCATGGCGCGCCGCGCGACTCGCGTTGATATCCAGTCGAATGCGCAAACGGTGCAGACCTCGATGCTCATCGATGGTGTTCGCGTGCGACTTGATCCTGTCCCTGTTGATGTCGGCACGCAGATGATCGATTTCCTCAAGACTGCGGCTTCACTTGATGTCGCGGATCGTCGTCGTCGCCAAGTTGGCGAGTGCAATGTGGAGAGCGGATCCGGCAAGCACCGGCTCACGCTGACTGCGCTCGGCTCTGCGGGTGGTCAGACACTTCGTATTGATTTCAATCGTGCGAAAGCGGTCGATCGGCCAATGGATGATCTCGGTCTGCTGCCGCCACAACTCGAGGCACTGCGCACGCTCGAAGATACAGCGCTCCGTCACGGCGTCTTCATCATCAGCGCCCCGATCGGTCAAGGCGTGAGCACGACGGCCTACGCGCTCCTCGGTCGGCACGATGCATACACATGCAATCTCAAGACGCTCGAGAAGGAAGTCCTCCATCGCCTCGAAGGCGTTGAACACATTCAGTGGGATCCGAATGACGCCGCGCATGACTTCCCAGAGAAGTTGCGTTCGATCGTGCGTAAGGATCCTGACGCAATTCTGTGCACGGACATTTCTGATGTCGGCACCGCGAAGCAAGCTGCAACGCCAGGCATGAAGGGTTCGCTCATCTACGTCGTGATTCCTTCCGACAGCGTGCAAGGCGCGTATGCGAAGTGGGTCGAACTCGTGGGAGATCCGAAGGCTGCTGCGAAGTGCTTGGCGGGTATTTCGAATCAACGTCTTGTGCGCAGCGTCTGCCCGAACTGCAAGGTTGGATTCCAACCGAGCCCTGAGCAATCGAAGCGATTGGGCATCGCCGCAGGCAAGCCTATTGAACTTTTCCGACAGAGCGGCAAGGTGCAAGTGAAGAACAAGATCGAAGATTGCCCTGTCTGCCAAGGCAGCGGATTCTTCGGGCAATCAGGCATCTTCGAAGTCTTCCTCGCAGACGATGCTGCACGAGCCGCTCTTGCCGAAGGCGACTTCCGCACTGCATACGCTCGCGCGATTCGCGAACAGAAGATGCTGCAACTTCAAGAGGCTGCGCTGTACAAAGTGCGTGAAGGCAAGACAAGTTTCGATGAAGCCGCACGCGCTTTCGCGAAGCCTGCTCCTGCTCAAACTCAAGGCGCTCCTGCGGGGGGTGCTCCCGCGCAGGGCGCACCAGCTATGCAAGGCGCGCCAACTCAACCGAGCGCAAAATCTCCCCCCGCTTCGTCCGGACACTGACTTCACGATTGAACTGACTGCACCTCGTGCGATGCAACATTGCACTCGCGCATGATGCGACTGGAACGACTTCGATGGAAACCCTCTTCAACATTCTCGTCATGGCCTTCGTCGCGCTCATCGCCTATTGGTGGTCAAACCAAGGGCTCTTCGGTTCGATCTTGCACTTCCTCTGCGTGCTCTGCGCGGGCGTGCTCGCGTTCGCGACATGGGAGCCGATCTCGCGCCTCCTGCTCGGCTCGCTGCCAGGACTCGCGCCCTATGCATGGGGCATTGGGCTCCTGCTGCCGTTCGGCTTCTACCTCTTTCTTCTGCGCCTCGGTGCAGACAAACTCGCGCCGGACAATCTGAATTTCCCTCACCTCATCAATCTCATTGGTGGAGGCGCTGTCGGTGTGCTGAGCGGTTTATTGACGGTTGGCATCACCCTGATCGGCGTCGGTCATATCCATTCCACCGCGCGACTCATGGACTTTGCTGGTGTTGTTCGCACGCAAGCCCCGGGAATCGCCAACGGTCAACCCGCTGCGGAGAGCGGACTCTGGGTCCCGGCGCACCGCCTCGCGGCGGCCACATTTGGCGGGCTATCCACAGGATCGATGTCGCCGACACTTACAACACCAACGCTCGCCGCGTATCACCCACGACTCGGTGACGACGCGCTCGGACTTTTCCGCGATGGATTCATTCGCAATGGTCGACTCGCGAAAGTTGCGGCGCTTCCTGGATCGGTCACGCTTGAGAGTTTCATCTTCGTGAATGACCCAGCGTTTAAGGTTGGCATGGTGACTGGTCCTGCGTACGTCGCTGAAGTGAAACTCACGCGTGGCGCGTCGACGGAAGGACAGATGATTGTCGTCAGCGCATCACAGGTTCGCCTCGTCGGCAAGGATGCGACGACCACGACCGGCGTCGCGTATCCAGTCATTTGGGGACAGCGCAACGCAAATGGCGGTCGCGTCGTTTGCGCGTTCGACGACAAGACTGCATTCGCTGCGAGTGCTGCAGGCGAGGAAGAGCTCGTCGCATCGTTCGTGTTTCCAGCGAGTAATACGTTCGCCGCGGGTCAACCAATCTTTCTCGAAGTGATGGGGCAGCGCATGGATGTCTCGCAATTCGCGCAGCAACCTCCCGCCAATGCCGCGGCAGGGAAAGTGCTCGT
>QWPV01000035.1 GCA_003671055.1 Planctomycetota bacterium | reverse complement strand
ACTTTGTCGACGGCGACTTGGACGGCGTCGGATCTGCAACTCCAACGACGAAGTGCTCATCGGTCATCACCGCTGGCTACTCACTGAGTAGTACAGACTGCAACGATGCTGACATCACTGTCAGCGCACCACAGCCATACTTTGTCGACGGCGACTTGGACGGCGTCGGATCTGCAACTCCAACGACGAAGTGCTCATCGGTCATCACCGCTGGCTACTCACTGAGTAGTACAGACTGCAACGATGCTGACATCACTGTCAGCGCGGCACAGCCATACTTTGTCGATGGCGACTTGGACGGCGTCGGATCTTTGACTCCAACGACGAAGTGCTCATCGGTCATCACCGCTGGCTACTCACTGAGTAGTACAGACTGCAACGATGCTGACATCACTGTCAGCGCGGCACAGCCATACTTCACAGACGGCGACTTGGACGGCGCCGGTGCTGCTCCAACCACCAACTGTTCATCAGTGGTCGTCGCTGGATTCTCCGCAACCGGTACAGATTGCAACGACAACGATGCAACTGTCACTACTCCTCAGCCATACTTTGTCGACGGCGACAGGGACGGCGTCGGATCTACAACTGCAACGACGAACTGTTCATCGGTGGCAGTCGCTGGCTTCTCACTGAGTAGCACAGACTGCAACGATGCTGACAGCACCGTCAGTACGCCACAGACGTATCACCTTGATACAGACGGCGACGGTTACGGAACGTCAAGTGCGTTCATGTTCTGCCTGGGTTCGGCACCTGCCGGTTACTCAGCCGACAGCACTGACTGCAACGACAGTGACGCAGCGGTTCATGCCCTTGTTGCATACTTCGTAGACGCCGACAATGACGGCTACGGACATGCGACATCAACTGGCTCCTTCTGCTCGCTAACGGCTCCTGCTGGATACTCCACCAACAACACTGACTGTGATGATGCAGTTGCTGGAATTCATGCTCCACTGCCATACTTCACAGACAGTGACAATGACGGCTACGGAGCGACAACCACATCGTCGTTCTGCTCGCTGACTGCGCCAGCTGGGTTCTCGACCAACAGTAATGACTGCAACGATGCAGATGCGACTGTTGCAATTCGAAACCGCTTCTACTTCGATGTCGATATGGACGGCTATGGATCAACAAGCAGTGCACTCTTCTGCCTTGCCACACCACCAACCGGATACTCGACCTTCAATACAGATTGCAACGATGCAGTGAGCACGATCAACCCAGGTGCTCCTGAACTCTGCTCAAACGTTGGTGTTGACAACAACTGCAACGGCAACGCATCGGAAATCGCAGCCAACGCTGCCGACAAGGTTGCGTTCTTCACCGATGCTGACGGAGATACTTACACCCTCGGAACTGGCGCGAACTTCTGCCCAGGTACGACGAACGCTGGTTACCGCTCCGCGGTTTCGAGCCCAGTCGACTGCGATGACACTCGTGCCAACGTCTATGCAACGATCAGCGTCTACGTCGACGGCGACGGCGACTTGTACGGTTCAACCGTCACTGCAGCGATTTGCGAACTTGCAGCGACACCTGGCTACTCAGCTAACAACACGGACTGCAACGACAGCGACAGCACTGTCAACGCACTACAGACGTACTACGTTGACAGCGACGGCGACACATTCGGTTCGACGACGAGTGCAACATTCTGCTCTTCGACGCCACCGGCTGGTTACTCGGTCAACAGCACTGACAACTGCCCAAGCATCGCAAATCCAACCCAGGTTGACTGCGATACGAACGGCATCGGCGACGTCTGTGACATCGCAAGTGGCGCGGCACTAGATTGCAATGCGAATCTCATCCCAGATTACTGCGATGTTGTGTCGGGCTTCAGCAACGACGTCGACTTCAACGGAATCCCTGACGAATGTAAGGGCGATTGCAACGGCAATTCGCTCCCAGACGCGTACGAGATTGCACAGGGCTTGACCGCTGACTGCAACGGCAACGGCCTCCCAGATTCATGTGACATCTCAAGCGGAACATCGTTGGACTGCAACGGCAACGGCCGTCCAGATTCCTGTGACATCACTACGATCCCAGTCGGCGCAGTTCAGTGGACTGTTTCCAGCGGTGGTAACGGCCACTGGTACATGCGCGCTTCTGGCGCTCAGGCGACCTACGCAGATGCCAACGCAGCTGCGATCGCGGTCGATGGGCACTTGGTATCGATCACGTCTGCTGCAGAAGCAGCCTTCTTGGCCGCCAACCTCCAGACTGCGACTGAGGACACTTGGATCGGTCTCGTGCAGACGATCGGAAGTGCTGAGCCAAGCGCAGGATGGCATTGGACCACCGGCGAAGCATTCGTCTTCTCTGACTGGATCGTTGGTGCTCCAGATGATGCTTCGACCGGCGTCGACGGCGAAGAGAACAACGCGATCCTCTTGGCAGCTGGCGGTTGGAACGATTGGAACAGCGCGAACACCGCAAGCGCTCTCATCGAATGGAGCGATGCAGAGAACGATTGCGATGCGAACAATGTCCCAGACTCCTGTGACCCAGACTGTGACAACGACGGTGTACCAAACACCTGCGAAATCGCAGCTGGCGCAGCGGACTTCGACCTCAACGGAATCCCAGATTCTTGCGAGTATGCCGCTGGCGATCTCAACCATGACGGTTGCGTCAACGGAGCCGACTTGGCGATGTTGCTCGACGCGTGGGGTTCAACGACCTCTGTGATCGCTGATCTTGATCACAACGGAAGCGTTGAAGCAGGCGACCTCGCGATCCTGCTTGGAAACTGGGGATGTGCGCCGTAATCTGAAGTCACTCACTTTCACTCACAAGGAGACTCCCCTCATGGGGAGTCTCTTTCGTTAGGGAGCCAGCGATTTTGGCGCTGTTTGGGTATGTGACCGTGCGCTACTAGCAGGCTGCTGAAAAACTTCGAATTCTTCAGCGGGCTGCTAGACTTCAGTTTCATGCTCAGTCGCTTTCGAACAATCTGCTTGCTTGCGGTTCTCTCAGCGGTGAGCGGTTGCGATCCCGCGGACGCTCCGACGCCAGCGCCGCCGATCGCCGCTGTGATCCCCACCGAGCCTGGCACTTTCGTCTTTGAAACGCCCGTTTTTTCTGTTGGCGAAATGATGCCTGGGGTCTTGCGGATATTCACTGCGAAGGCCAAGAACATCTCAAGCGTGCCCCAGGAAATCGAAAACATCATCAGCGACTGCTCTTGTACGGTTCCAGTTTGGAGCTACGACCCGATCGATCCAGGCGCGACAACCGACATTGAGATTACGCTCGATCCTGGGCTCAAACAGGGCGTCGTCATCTCCAAGCGCATTACGATTCTGGGCGGGACCGCACCGCCCGTGTCGATGAAAATCGAGGGGAGCGTCGCGACCATCGTGAAGTACGGACCCGACTCAATTGATTCTCCGGCGGATGACCAGATGCAATTGCCCGTCACGGAAATCGTGCTCGAATCGGTCGATGGGCTGGCGTTTCAGATCACCTCTGTGACTCCAGCGGTTGCGTTAGCAATAGATCCCACTCCAGCGGCTCGGAAAATCATTCAAGTTGACTGGGGAAAGTGGCGATCGTCAGAGAAGCCCGCGAAGTTCGAAATCTCAACCGATCACCCGAACGCTCCCCCGATGACTGTAACTATTCGCAAAGCGATTCAAGAGCCAAAGGGAATCTAACGCGGTGGAGCTCGACCGCTTTCCCATCGGCTTGCTTCACTTTTACAATCGCTCTAAAGATCATTTAGGATGACTCCGATGAAGTCGAAACTCGATCGATGGTTGGTGTTACGCGGAGCTGGATTGACGATCGTCGTGGTGGTGATAGGCATTCTCGTCTCGCAGTCGAGTACCCCACCACCACCGAAGCTTCCAGCGAAGAGCGATTCTGCTCCGGCGCTTGCGCCGATTCCGCTCGCTCCGCCTCCACCCCTCGGCCTGAATGTCCCGGTGAGTCCGCGAGCAAACAAGTCCATCTATCAACGCAAGTTGCCAACGGTGTTCCCTGGGTCAAAGACTGCGTATCCCGCTGTCAAATCGTGGCTGAACGGTGCTCCCACCCCCGGCTATCAACCTGGCAAGATCTACTTCATCGAGCTCTTCGCTACGACTTGCACGCATTGTGAAGAGGCAGCACCAGAAGTAGATAAAATGGTGCGCGATTTCCAACCAAAAGGCGTGGAGTTCTTGGCTATTTCGAAAGAAGAACCAGAAAAAATCACTGCGTGGCTTGCGAAGCCAGAGATTCAGGCAAGGACAAAATTTCCGATTGGATTCGATCCAGACCAATGGGCAGACCGCACTCTTCAAATTGGAACATTCAAGGATTTCACGCCGAGAGTGTTCTTGGTCAAGGACTCGATCATTCAGTGGTTTGGGCATCCCACCGATGCGGAGGGTCCACTCGCGCAACTGGTCGCCGGGACTTGGGATCCATCGAAAGTTGAAGCCGAGTTCAAGTTGAATTCTCAGGTTGAACAAGCAAAGGCTCGCATCACATCGACGATCACGCAGGCCGAAAAGTCTGGTGACTGGGGACCGACCCTGAAGCTGATCGACTCGATCACGGATGCCTTTCCCGAGCGACAGGCATCATTCAAGTCTCAGAAATTCGCTGTCTTGATCGGAGTAGCCAACATGCCCGTTGAGGGATACGCGCTCGGAAAGAAGATCGCAGCCGAAAACGCGTCGGACCTCGAGACCTTGCGCGTCCTTTCGCGAACGACGCTCAATTCGCAGTTCGCACAGGTACGCGATCTCGACTTTGCGATGGAACTGGCGCTTGCTGCAGATGCGCTCGGCAATGGAGAGAATGCGAAGGCGGCGGAGGTCGTTGCCTTCGCGTATTTCTCAAAGGGCGATCGCGAGAAGGCGATTGAACACATAGAGCGAGCGATTCGGTTGCAGACCGAGGATGGCTTCCTAAAACTCTATCGAGAGCGTCTGCTCAAGTACCAAACAACTGAACCAGGACCAGTTCCATACATCCCCCCCATGAAGCCTGGGGTCCCCGTCCCCGTCACCCTGCCTCCTTCATCACCTGCTATCGAGTGACCTAGAGGTTCCGGCGCCTCCCGCGACGACACCCGCAGTCCTTCCGCAGACTCGAACTGATGATTCGCGCCCTCAAACCGCATCAACCCACACGGATTCCTGAAGCGCCCAGAAAAAAGCCGCCCCGAGATTCGGGGCGGCGTGAAGGATGGGCTTGTAATTTGAGTACCGCTCGGGGCAGAACTTATGAATCGGTGCGGACGCCGGCGATCGCGTCTTGGGCTGGAATCGTGAGCTTCATGCCGACTTTGAGATTTGGGGGATCGTTGCCGATTGCGTTCTTATTAGCGGCGTAGATCTTCTGCCAGTGCTTGCTGTTACCGTAGGTTGTGCGAGCGATCTTGGAGAGCGTGTCGCCGGAACGAACAATATAATTTCCTGTGCCGGTGCTGGCACTCGCGTTCGTGCCGTTGCTTGGAGTTGACCGTGGGGTGAGAGTGCTGGTTGGCGAGTACTGCGCACGACGCGTGAACGGGCAGCGAGTGCCATTCGGAGGGATCACTCGCGGCCCCGCCGTCTCCCGCGCAGCGCGATCGCCGCGCCGACTCCGAGAAGTGGCAACACTCCGGGCGCGGGAACAACGATCGATGAAAAGTAAATGTCGTCCAAAGACACGTCGCTCGTCACCACGCGATCGAAGTAAAAGTCCGTGACGACCCCGTTGAACGGATCCTGACCCTGCCCTCCGCCTCCACCGATCGGTCGATTCGTGTATCCAACAAGCACACCTTCGAGATAGAAGGCGAAAAACTGCGATTGAGTAACTTCACTTAACCCCACGGTTCCAAAGGCGTTCACGGGCTGCAAAAACCTGAACGCGAGGGTGGCTCCAGCTGACGAACTCAGACCTCCGCCGTCATGCAACAACGGGCCGCGTGCACCCCATGTTTCGTCAAACCTAACCCATACCGCCTCAGCAGGGGGAGAACTATAGTCAAGTTGAAGCCCTTGAAAAATGTATTCATCCGCATAAATTGCCGTATACCAAGTGTCAGTCTCAAAATCAATAGTCGTTGTCGCACCGGCAGCTGCTTCCCAGAGACCTTTCTCGCCATACCAAGCGATCGATCCTTCGACGGGTTGCACAGCATGCGTACAACTCAGAAGAAGAACTCCGAGTGCGGCGCGACACAACCAACTGCCGCTGCCACAATAAACATCTTGTATCTCACGAACCCTTTTCATTTGCCATCCCTTTGGCGCTCCCGCGCGAACGTGTCCCAAACATCGAGCAACTCCCTCGACTGAAAATCGAACTTCACGCAAGGGTACTCTTGAAATTCGCGCCTGCACCACAAAGTTCGAGTTTTCATGAAAAAGCCGCCCCGAGATTCGGGGCGGCGTGAAGGATGGGCTTGTAATTTGAGTACCGCTCGGGGCAGAACTTATGAATCGGTGCGGACGCCGGCGATTGCGTCTTGGGCTGGAATCGTGAGCTTCATGCCAACTTTGAGATTCGCGGGATCGTTGCCGATTGCGTTCTTATTAGCGGCGTAGATCTTCTGCCAGTGCTTGCTGTTACCGTAGGTTGTGCGAGCGATCTTGGAGAGCGTGTCGCCTGCGCGAACAACATAGTTTCCGGTGCTGGTGCTTGTGTTGGCGCTCGTGTTTGTGTTGTTGTTGTTAGAAGTTGCAGATGGCGTGACGGTCGTTGCGGCGGACGCGACGAAGTCCTTGGATGGAATGCGAAGCTTCGTGCCGACGCGCATGCGGTTTGGATCGATGGATGGGTTCGCCTTCGCGATGACCGTCCACTTCGACTCGCTGCCGAGGAAGCGCTGCGCGATGCCGCCGAGCGTGTCGCCTGATGCAACTGTGTAGTTCGACTCGCCAGAGGATGGCGTGTTCGCTGTCGTCGTGGTTGAGTTGCTTGGAGTTGGGTTGACTGTTCCAATTGGACGTGGACCCGTGGTATTTGGCGTCAACGCGATTGGGCTGCTTGGGGTGACCGCGGATGGATTGGAGTTTGGATTCACTGGGAATCCGTTGCGGAACCCGGTTGATCCTGCTGGATTGAGCGTCGAACCGTTGCCCGCGTTCATGCCTGGATAGTCACCCTTGCCTGAGCCGGTGTCTGTTCCTGCGAGGCGCCCGTCAACGTATGGTCGAGCCTGTGGCACGCCGAGCGGTGAGCCTGGAACTGGTGTTGGAACCATTGTGTTCGGCGAGGTGCCCGGGGTGGTTGGGCTGAGTGTGAGTGTTGCTGGTCCAGTTGGGTTCGTCCCGGGAAGAACTGCTGCGCCTGGTGTTGCGCCTGGAAGAGTTGACACGAGTGGCGTTGGTGTGACCGGTGCAACCGTCTTCTTCGCTGGCGTGGAGGTCCACGTGTAGATGATCGTTCCACCGACGATGACGACGAGCGCGCCTACCGCGATTTTAGTTCCTGTTGGCATGTTCATGAGAGAGGCCTTCCCTGAGAGTCTGGCAGAGTTCGTAAATGCCTATTTCTAAGGCTTTTTCTACGCGCTCCATTGCGAGCGCTCCTCCCTGATTCCGGCATCCGTTCCGGGGGAGAAGACGCGACATTGATTTCTTAAGACGACGCTTGCACGTCGACGACTGCAACTGTACCAATTTCATCGGTCGCCGCATGAAATCAAGTGCAAAATGAAAACGAGCGCCGCTCACATTCTTGTGAGCGGCGCTCGGAGTTTCAATCGTGCGGAAGACTCAGACTGTTGCGAGCGACGAGCCTGCAGTCTTTGGCGCCGCAGCCAACGCTGCCTTCAAACGTTCTTCTTCCTCAACCTTGCGACTGTAAGCAATCGGCGCAGCGATCGCGACCGAGCTAAACGTACCCATGATCAGTCCGATGAGGAATGTGTAAGCGAACGGACGAATTCCGGTACCGCCAAACGCGATGAGCATGATCGCCGTGGCGAGCGTGCTACCACCTGTAAGAATTGTTCGGCTGAACGTCTGGTTCACTGCGTCATTCAGACACTCGCGGCTGACCCAACTGCGCTTGCCTCGGTTCTCGCGGACACGGTCAAGGATGACGACCGTATCGTTGAGCGAGTAACCAATGATCGTCAAGAGACCAGCGATGACATTGATGTCAATGCGGTACTCCTCGATGTACAGCGCTGCACCGAAACCAGTTCCCGCCAATGGAATACTGATCGCGAGGAAGCCGAGGCAGACGATGACGTTGAAGCCGACAGCGACCACCGTTGCCGCTGAGAATCGGAAACTACCGAAGCGAACCCAGATGTAACCAAGCATCAAGATAAGCGCGAGGACTGTCGCAACGAGTGCGCTTGCCCAAAGGCTTTGCGCGACCACGGGCGAGAAGCTCGACACTTGATCGAGACTTGCTTGCTGCGACATCGCAGTCGAAACGATCTTCCATTCTTCGCTCGCGACGGTGCGATCCCAGCTCTCTGCGTCGATGTCCGCCCAATTCCCTGCTGGGTCGGACACAAGGATCGCCAAAGCAGTCGCTGCCTTCGCGGGGTCGTTTGGATCCACGCTTGCGAGCGGCACGACGAGCGTCTTGCGACCTGCTGTCGCGGACCACTCAGGCTGCAATCGCATGCGCTGCACGCGATCGGTTGCATCAGCAACGCTCACTGGAGGATTGATGTTCTCGATCAAGACCGCGACGCCATTTCGGAAATCGCCGATGGGTTGCGCGGACACGTTCGGGCGACCAAGTGACTCACCAATCGTCGATCGGTCTGGGCGCTTGGTGTAGAGCCGATGATTCGTGTCGCCTGCGCCGGTGAAGGCGAGCGGCAATTTCACATCGAGGTCTTTCCCGAACTCATTCACAACCGACCCCATGATGCCTTCGGTGATCTTCGATTCGTCGAATCCTTCAGGAAGGACGGCTGGATTTCCAACACGAATCTGGAAACTCGACGCGTCGCTCTCTGCGCCGGAAGCACCGAGCGTAAGCACATTTGCTGTACGCAACTCTGAGAGCACGACGTCGCTGGAATTCGCCTCGCCGATGGCACGCACGCGCGCTTCAATATCAGCTCGATGCAATTGCAGTCGACCCTTTTCATCCGCAGGCTCGCCAGGATTCGCTGCGCGTGTGGAAAGCGTCATCGCAACGCCGCCACGGAACTCGGTCTCGAAGATGTCATTGCCGCGTGCGAACAAGGCAACAAGCGAGAAGATCGCAAGGATTGCGCTTCCGGTGAGAAGTGCTGGCTTCAGTTTGACCCAATCGACGTTCGGGCGAAGCGCACTCGATACAGCGGGCACCACCGATGGAAGCATCGGCAGTGACTTCACGCCCAAGGGACCCGTGAGAATATTGAAGAAGAGTCGGCTGACCCAAAGACCTGTGAACAGCGTGGTCAACACACCGATGCTCATGGTGAGGGCGAATCCCTTCACTTCAGTTGCACCGACGTTGTAGAGCACAACGCATGCGATGAGGTTTGTGACGTTACCGTCGACAATCGCACTCATCGCGCGCGCGTAGGCGTTCGTGATCGCTTGCTTGAGATGCTCGCCCTTCTCCAGCTCCTCGCGAATACGCTCATAAATCAGCACGTTTGCGTCAACCGCCATGGCGACCGAGAGCGCAACGCCCGCGAGTCCTGGCAGCGTGAACGTGCCATCGAGCGTCGACATGATGCCGAAGATCAGCAGCGCGTTAATCGCAAGCGCGATGTCCGCCACGATGCCTGGAACGAAGTAATACAGAAGCATCACGATGCAGGTGATGGCGACGGAGTAGACCGTTGCCCAGAGACCCTTCGTGAGGTTGTCCGCGCCGATACTTGGGCCGAGAATGTTCATCGAGATCGGATCGCTACCGACCTTCACTTCAAGTGAACCTGCGGTCAAGACGCGGATGAGATAGTCGATCTCCTCAGCGCCGAAACTACCGGTGATCGTGCCTGATCCGCTGATCGGCCCGTTGAGATTTGGTGCGGAATAGACTTCGTCATCGAGGACGATCGCCATCGCTTGATTGACGTGTGGCGCAGTGAGCCGCCCCATCATCTCGGCGCCACTTGGATCGAGCACGAAGCCGACCGCCATGCCACCGAGTCGTTGATCAGTCGTGATGAACGCGTTCGCCATGCCCCATGTGACATCACCCGTGTGCGTCATCGACTTGGCTGGTGTGTCATAGAGCAAGAGGTACGGCATGCCGCCGAAGTTTGCGCCGACGAGCCCACGCGCCGCAAAGTATGTCCCAGCATCCGCTTCGAGTGCGAGGACCTGTTCGGGAGTCTCAGCCCACTGCCGAATCTCGTTCACCTTGAACCAGCGCGCAGCATCGCCAGCGCCGCCAGCGGGTCCACGCTTCGCGAGTTCCGCGCGCAGTTCCTCGGGATTCACACCGACAGGCATCTGTGGATTCACCGCGATGCGGAAATCAAGCACGCCTGCGCCACGCATGAGGCGCATGAGATCTTCAGGGTCATCAAGACTGGTGCGCTTGGAAACATACGCATCGCGCGCTGCAACGAGCGCATTGATTTCGCTTGAAAGATCCGGGAACGATGCACTCACGCGCGCGAGTTCCAATTCGCGAGGACTTGCCGTTGCTTCTGTCTTGCCGTCGGCATCAAGCACGAGCGAACCATCCGCTGCGCGCTTGGCACCTGGTTTATTCGAGAGTTCAAGTGCGGTGCTGAGTTGCGCACGATCCATCGTCATCACGAGGATGGATGCGAGGAGCCGCTCGTAGCGAGTTTCTGCAAGGACGACGCGATCTTCCGCGGCGCTGGTCGCAGCAGCATCAGCGTTCTGCAATCCAAGCGCGCTGTACTCCGCACGCGCGGTGTTCGATTCGTCGTACGCGCGTTGAAGATCAACGATCGCGAGTGCGCGAAGACTTGCAGCATCGCTTCCACCGAAGGTCGAGGCAGCGGTTCCGTTCGCGAGCGCAAGGCTTAGATCCTGCCGAGAAACACTGCCCTTTGCGACGAGTGCTTCAAGTCGCGCCCGGAAGTCTTCTTGCAACGCACGCACTTCTGCACTTGGCAGCGGCATGACAACTTCGATGCGGTCGTTGCCTTGCGGCGTCATCCCGATATCGAGCACGCCTTGTGGGTTGACGCGCTGCTTGAGCACGTCGATGACGCGACCGAGCACGCGATCGGCATCCTGCTGGTTCGCAGGCATGCGTACCGAGTACACCAAACTCACACCGCCTTGCAGATCCTTGCCGTAGCGGATGCCAGAGGTGGAAAGTCTCCATGCGCAGAGCACACAGAGGACGGTCAGAATTCCGAGCTTCAACCAGAGGTTCTTCATCGCGGGCTTTCGTTGCAGTCGATTTACGAACACTCGGTACATCCCTCGATGCGCCGAGATCCAAGTACTAAAGTTGTATCTTTCGGCTTAGTCGGGCTTCGCGCTGTCATCATTCGTTGAAACAGCTGCTTCAGTGAGCACCGCTTCAACAGCGCCGCGCGTAAATGTCGCACGCACATTCGAGTTCTCATCGATCTTTACGACAACGAGGTCGGGCTTGACTTCAACGACTGAGCCGATGAGTCCGCCTGCCATGCGCACCCGATCGTGACGCTTCAAACCTGAGAGCATCGCTGCGCGCTTCTTCTTCTCTTTGCGACCGCCAAAGAACATCGAGAAAATCATGATGCCGATGACACCGAACATCACGACGTTGAACATCGAACTCATGCCACCTGCGGGCGCGGCTGTGGTCGTGCTGCCGTCAGCACCGACGGTTCCTTGTGTAGCCTGTGCGCCTACTGCACCGCTGCCTGCGGGCATTCCATCTTGCACCGCAAGGATCAGCGTTGAAGGCATAGCGTCAAAATCAAATTCGTTGGTCATAGGGGGTTTCTACTACTGAAGTTGTCGTCGGAGCGGAAGGCATTTCAACAGGTCGAAGCACCGGCCACTCCCGTTCTAGGGAAGACCAAGCATTCTCACGGATTGCCGAGCGAATGTCCACCATGAGCCGCTGAAAGTGTCTCAGGTTATGCACACTCACGAGGGTTCCACCGAGGCTTTCGCCCGCCATGAAGAGGTGGCGGAGGTAGCCACGCGAGTAGCCCCCCGCGCAGCAAATGCAGTCGCAGGTCTCGTCTAAAGGTGCTCTATCGGCCGTGTGGCAAGCATTTCGGAGCCGCACGGGGCCGCTTCTTGTAAACGCGTAGCCCTTGCGCCCGTTTCGCGTGGGGAGGACGCAGTCAAACATGTCGACTCCAGCACGCACCGCCGCAAGAATGTCCCGTTCGTAGCCGACGCCCATGAGGTAGCGCGGGCGATCTTTGGGAAGTAACGGCGCGGTGAACTCGACAACTCGACGGATCTCATCCGTTCCCTCGCCGACCGCGACGCCGCCAATCGCGTAGCCAGGCAGGTCAATGGCGGTCGTGAGCGCAGCACTTCGCGCGCGCAGTTCGAAATTCGTCCCGCCTTGCACGATGCCGAAGAGACTCTGTTCCGTTGGACGTCGGTGCGCTTGCTTGCATCGTTCGAGCCAGCGCGCGGTGCGATCCACTGCTTCGATGAGCCGCGCCGCGTGTGCTTCGGGAGTCAGTCGTGGCTTCTTGCTTGGTCGCGCGATGGACGCGTTTTCTTCAGCAGCTCCATCGTCGTCGCCTTCTCCATCTGTCGCGGTCGCGGTCGACACGCTCGGTGGACAATCATCGAACGCCATGATGATGTCGGCGCCAATGAGATTCTGCACCTCGATCGAACGCTCTGGCGTGAGCATGATCAAACTTCCATCGATGAAGGAGCGAAACTGCACGCCTTCTTCGGTGAGCTTCACAATGTCGGACATCGACCAGGCTTGGAAACCACCGCTGTCGGTGAGCATCGAGTGTGGCCAGCGCATGAACTCGTGACTGCCGCCGAAGTGCGCGATCCGCTCTGCGCCTGGCCGAAGCATGAGGTGATACGCGTTGTTCAAGATCATGCGCGAGGAAGTTGATTCAATCTGCGCGACGCTCACGCCTTTCATCGCTGCCGCAGTCGCAACCGGCATGAACACAGGCGTTTCGAAACTTCCATGCAATGTGGTGATGCGACCAACGCGTGCGCTGGATGCACTGCATTCATGGAGAATTTCAAAGGTGAGCGGCGCGGTCATAGGGTGAGTTGCGGTACACAGATGACTACGACTTCCGCGCGTCGCTCGCACGACGCAGCGTGTCCTTCTCGGCAGCAGACAAACTTTGCAATCCTCCCGCACTCACTTTGTCGAGGATGCGATCCACTTCGACGGTACTCGCAGCAACGCGTTCGGTCCCCGAACCCCTTGACGCGCGCAGATGTTGCGTGCTTCCGCGCGGACCACGACCCAAGATCGAGAAGAAGTCATTCACGAGATGCGGTCGCTTCGCAAGCCACCAACCCGCGAGTGCACCGCCAATGTGCGCAGTTTCGCCACCCGCATTCTGCGTCGCACTCAACATGTTGTAGAGCGCGAAGGCAATGACGAGCACCGCAAATGTGGCGAGTCGCATCGGGAGCACGAACAAGACGACAATCGTTTCGTTGGGACGGAACACCGCGCCTGCGGCAATCACGCCGAACACACCAGCGCTCGCGCCGATGAGCGGTGTCCACGGATCCGTGAAGAGCAAGCCTGGAATCTTCACGCTTTCGCCCATCATCGCTTGCGCACCGATGCCGCCCGCGTTGAGCACCAGATACAAGAACGCACCCATCATGCCGCAGAAAAGATAGAACGCGAGATAGCGCTTCGCACCGAGACGCTCTTCCACAAGCGGACCGAAGACCCACAGCCCCACCATGTTGAGCACGAGGTGCATCAATCCCACGTGGAGAAATTGAAAACCGATGAACCGCCAGAACTCGAAGCCCCCGACGCCTTGCGGTGTGATGTCGATGAGCGCTTGCGCAGTCGTGAATTGCAGCCACTTGCGCAGCGGCGACACGAATTGATAGTTGATTGTGCCAACCGGCGGACGCACTTCCCCCGTCTTCGCCTGCACCGGCACCATGAGCGCCGTACCGAAAGACTGCTTCGTGTTTGGATCCATCGCCGGTGCGATGATCCATTCCTTCGACGCAGAAAGTTCACGCGCGATCTTCTCGCCACCTTCCACGAACTGCACTTGTGAAGTCTGCACCCACTGCTTCGGCAGCACCGTGTCAAGCATTCCGACAATGACACACGCGAGAATCAGAAGCGTGTTCGCAGTGAACCGACGCGCACCGCCTCCACCGAAGGACGATGCGTTCGTACGAAGATAGTCACGGTCCTGAAAGCCCATAGGTCGCGAGTGTAAGCGATCAACAGAGGCGTTTAGCCGCGCCCATCACGCTTGCGCCGTTCATCTGTCGCCTTACGGAGGACTTCTTGCTCCGCTGCCGAAAGACTTCCGATGCCATCGCGCGAAATCTTGTCGAGCACGCGATCGATCGAGGCATCAGCAGCGGAAACTGGCGTGGCCGCGACGGGTTTCTTCGGCGGCGCGCTCGTCGTTGCACCACCCGCTGCTGCAAACATGCTGCGCGCGGGCGGCGCGTCTTCCAACTCCGCGTCGCTTTCGGATTCCTCGGGACTAAAGCCGAGAAAATCGCTTTCAAACGCGACGCGACGCGAGGTGAGATAGCACGTGATGCCGCCAAAGAGTGCGATACCAAGCAGCATCGTGTCGTTGCGGATGAGTGCGAAGAGTCCAACCCCAACAGCACTCACGATGCCGATGCGGCAGGACATCCGCATCGAGCGCGCGAATCCCATCTTCGGCCAGAGCAGTGCTTGCACGATCTTGCCACCGTCAAGTGGAAAGATCGGCAGCAGATTGAACAGTAGCAAGAGCAACGCGAACCAGTTGGCGACTGCGAGAAGCAGCGTCCACCATGTGCGCGACACTTCTTCGTGCAGCACCAAACTGTTGAGGTCGAGTGGATTGGGGAGCGCGACACCGAGACCGATGCCAGTCACAACCCACAGCGTCGTTCCCAGCACGGCGATGATGACGACATTGGCGAGTGGCCCTGCTGCCGCAGTGATGAGATGCGCGCGAGGTCGTGAAGGAAGCACGCAACTCGCAAGTCCACCGAGCGGCCACATGAGCACCTGCGTCGCTCGACCACCGACAAGATGTGCACCCGCGCAGTGGCCGAGTTCGTGAAGCAGTACCACGACAAATGCTGCAGCCAACATCAGTACTGTGGGAAGCAGTGAGAGTCCGCCTGATTCATTCGGCGAACCTGCTGCGGCAAGTCGAACAATCACATACACGCCGAAGAACAGATGCACGCGCAAGTCGATGCCGAAGAGTCGACCGAAGCGCCACGACCATGTCATCGGATCGTCGAAGGATGGACGAGTCGCTGCAAAATCGCCGCCGAAACCTGACGGTCGTCGCTCGAGATCATCGCCCGGCGCGCCATCGGCCTCGTCAGAATCGTTGTCGCGCCATGCACTCATCGCACAGGATCCTCGGGCATCATCAGTTCGAACTTTGCAAACGCTGCAATGCTCTTTCCGTCTTCCATAGTTCCATCGACAATCATTGAGCGAATCTGTGCGCGGGTTGCGGTGAAGACTTCAATTTCTTCGCCAATCTCAAGCCGTGCGGGAACGGGCGTCAGATCGGTCGCGACAAACACGCGCATGAGTTCATCGCAGAATCCTGGGCTCGTGTAATACGCGCCGAGCGCTTGAATTGTGCCCGCTCGGTACCCCGTTTCTTCTTCAAGTTCGCGCAGCGCTGCGCATGCAGGATCTTCCGCGCCTTCCAACTTACCCGCGCAGAACTCCACCATCCATCGGCGGAGCGTGAAGCGGTGATTGCGGATGAGCACGAGCGATCCATCGGCAAGAATTGGAACCACGGTGACGGCGCCAGGATGCCGCACAAGGTCCCGATGACGCGTCACACCATCGCGGTCGCATACTTCCACGCGCTCAACCGAAAACACTCTGCTCTCAAAGACAACACCCAAGCGGCTAGTTGCTTGAGCAACGCCATCTCGGCAATCGTCGACTTGCGCAGCGGGATCCATCGAGACGATGATAGGGACAATGACCGAGGATGGCGCAGACTCCACAAAGCAAGCAGACTTCCCGATCAGGGTGGTCGGACTTGTCAAGAACTTCGAGCGACTCAAGGTGCTCAAGGGAATCACACTGCAGTTCCCTCGCGGAAAGACCTCCGTTGTCCTCGGTCCCTCGGGCTGCGGCAAGAGCGTCTTGCTCAAGCATCTTGTTGGGCTCGAACGTCCTGACCGCGGCGAGGTCTGGTACGAAGGTCAGCGCGTCGACATGCTCAGCGAGGAACGGCTTGCGCCGATTCGCCGGCAGTTCGGCGTGTTGTTTCAGAATGGCGCGCTCTTCGATTCGATGAGTGTCGAAGACAACGTCGCGTTCCCGATGCTTGAACTCGAACACAAGACGCCAGCGACTGCGTATGAGCGCGCCGAACGCATCACTCGCGTGCTGCGTATGGTGGGTCTCGAAGACACCGCGCACAAGATGCCCTCCGAACTGTCGGGTGGTCAGCGCAAACGCATCGCTCTCGCGCGCGCGATCGTGCTGCGACCGAAAGTCATCCTCTACGACGAACCAACCACCGGTCTCGATCCGATTCGCAGCGATGTCATCAATGAACTCATCATTAAGATGAAGTCCGCGCTTGCGGCGACAAGTATCGTCGTGACGCATGATCTCGTGAGCGCATTCAAGGTCGCCGATTTCCTCGTGATGATGCATGAAGGCGAAATCATCCTTGAAGGAACGCCCGATCAATTCCGCGAATCCAAGGATCCTGTAGTCTCGCGGTTTCTGCGAGGCGAAGCGAGCGAAGCGGAACTTCGCGAAATCCGCGAAGCATCCAGACACGATGGACAGCGTTCGCAACCGCGCCGCGACTCCGCTCGAGTTCCTCCACACCGACCACACTGATGAGAGACACCACACGCAACACACTCGTTGGACTCTGCACACTCGGCGGATGCGTCGGAGGCGCGTGGCTTCTCTTGAATGTCGGCCAGTTCGAAACATTCTTCCGCCGCACATGGCACATCGAGTGCGCGTTCAACGAAGCAGGCGGCTTGCGCCCAGGGTCACTCGTCACGCTCAACGGTGTGCCGATCGGTCGCGTGCAATCTATTGCGATGGGCCCCGATCGCGAACGACCTGTTGTGATCCTTGCGCAAATCGATGAAGGCTCACGCATTCCTGATCCGAGCGTGCCGATGATCGCAGCAACGTTGCTCGGTTCGGGCGCGCGACTGGAGTTCAACGCGGTGCTCCCCTTGACGGATCCCCCGCGCTACTACCTCGAAAGTCGACCGCCTGTCTTGCGCGGCGAAGTGCTTTCTATCGAAGATCGACTCACGCGCGTGCTGGATGAGCGACTTAAGCCAGTCTCCGACGGACTCTTGTCGGTCGGAGAACTCGCGCGCAACCTCAACGCGCTGCTCGAGCCAGCTGAACCTGGTCAAGAAGATCAGAGCATCAAGACCGCAGTCGTGCGACTCAATCGCGTGCTCGGTTCAGTCGATCAAACGCTGAAGGCTGCAGATCTCTGGCTCAGCGATGAGCAACTCAAGCAAGATGTGAAGAGCGCTGCGTACAACGCGAACGAAACATTGCGCGCCGCCAGCACTGCAATGCACCGCGTTGCGGAACTCGCTGATGGCGTGCGCGACGATACGCAAGCGATACGTTCGAGCCTTGTTTCCACGCTCGATCGCGCAAGCCAGACCCTTGATGAAGTGCGACGCATCACGCGTCTTGCGGCGGACGGCAAGGGCACAATCGGCAAACTGCTCAACGATGCGCAGCTCTACGACGGACTCGCGGACAGCGCTGCGCGACTCTCCGACGCGCTCGCGAAGTTAAACTTACTGCTCGAGAAGATCAAAGCCGAAGGTCTCGGCGTCGATCTGCAGTAATCGCGCGCGCAATTGATCACGCACCGTTGTTCACAAAAAAAGCGAAGTCGCCCCAAACGCTTATGCGGGCGACTTCGCTGATAGCCGGAATCAGATCGACACGTTCAATCAGTCTGCTGCAGCATTCGGTGCTGCTTCAACAACTGCAATCTCCACGCGACGGCTCTTCGCCTTCGACCCGCGTGGTTCCTGTGCACCAAAAGATGCGTAGGAAATCTCGTCGCCCTTGAAGCCCTTGGTCTCCATGTACTGACCAACGGTGTACGCGCGTTCAAACGCGAGGTGATAGTTCGACTTGAAACCGCTCTTCTTGATTGGATCACTGTCGGTGAATCCTTCGAGTCGGAGCTTCTTGTTTGGGTAGGTCTTCGTGATCGTCCTCATGAGCGTGTCAAGCGTCGTCATCGCGTTGTTCTTCAACGATGTCTTGCCGCTATCAAACAACACATCGCCTTCGATGATGAGTACGAGCTCGGTGCCTTGCCACTCCGCACTCACGCCCGCTGGAAGATTCGTGGGAAGTGGTTGTGTGTTGGTTGCTTCGGTTGTTGCTGCTGGATTTGTATTCGCAGCGGCCGTCGCGCCGTTCTGCTCAAGTCGCTGACGCTCGGCCTTTTCAGCCTCGAGCGCGCTCGCGAGATCCTTGTTCTGCATGGTGAGTTGCTGATTCTCCTGCGTGAGCATGGAGACCTCGTCTTTGGTTGCTTTGTTGCAACCGACAAGAAGTGCGGATCCGACGACGAGAGAAATTGCTAACAGTGCGCGCATGTTTGGTGTCCATTCCAAAGAGGTTCACTGCGGCAGCCCTTGGCATCCTTGTCCGAGGTTCGCGCTGACGCAGTCGAGGCGGTTCAATGGGCATTTCACCAACGCGCCTCCCCTTGTGCAAGGGGTTTGCGTCAACATTCGGCAAAACTTGCGCGTTCCTTTTTTACGATTCCCGAGCGAGTCGTGTTGACTCAGTGAGCGCGCTCAACCGGAATGTTCACCGCTACTGGGCTCGCGAGCATCTCAAACAACACGCCCACATTCACGATCGCAGGGCGTGCGAAGAGAAGGATCATCGCGGCAAGTGCGAGGTGCGGCCCGTACGGCAATTCCTTTCCGAAGAAGCCGCTGCGCATCCCCTCTTTGCCGCCAAAGATTTTGCCAAGCAACGACCACGTCAAGCCGCTAAACGGCGCGATGAAGAACGTGAGCAGTGCGAAGCGCCAACCGAACGCCGCACCAACGGCAGCAAGCAGATGCACATCGCCGAGCCCCATCGCCTCGCGGCCGAACGCGAATGTTCCAAGAATGCGCACGAGCCACACGATGCCGCCGCCGACAATCCAACCGAGCAGCGCGCCGCCGAGCAATGCCACTGGCTGACATGCTGCGCCATGCAGATTGAATAGCGACGGAAGGAAGCACGCAAGGCCAGCTCCAGCAATGGGTGGCGCGAGAAACGCAAGTTCCGCGAGCATTTCGCGGCGCGAATTCGGATAGTTCGCGCCATCGCCACCTTCGCCGACAACTTCATGCCAGTCCGCGAAACTCCGGCGCAAACGCCCAGTTTTTAAGAGCCAAAGACTGACCCCGAGCCCCACCATCAGCCCGAAACATGCGAATCCAACCTCCCATGTTGCGGGATCGATTGGCACCAGACCGCGCAGGGATCTCGACTCAGGAAGGAATCCTTGCACCGTCCAACCAACGAACGCGACGGCGCTCACAACCGAAGGAATACCAATGTCGATCGTCATGGTGTCCGCATCCATGAGCGTCATCGCGAGCAATCCACTCAGCGCGAACACGATCACGATGAACGCACTCCACGAACGCGAGAATCCTTGCAGATGCCACCAGGGACTTGCCGCATGCAAGCCCCATCCCTCCACACGATCGAACGGCCCGTAGAAGAGCACGAAGGTCGCGAGAAAAATACACGCGACCAGCAGTTCGACACACGGGTACCGGATGCTGATCGGCAACTTGCACGACTTGCACTTCCCCGCAAGCATCAACCAACCGATGATCGGCAGGTTTTCCCGCCAGCCAAGTTTGTGCCCACACTTCGGACAACGCGATGGCGGTGACACGATCGATTCACCGTTGGGCAATCTCCACGCAACCACATTGATGAAACTTCCCGCGCACGCACCAAAGGCAAACGCGAACGCGCCACCGATGAGGGCAGGAAGCCAGAGCGAAAACATGAGTGAGAAGTCTGACACGCGCGCGCATCCTTTTGAGTTGCCTCTGAGTTGCCTCTGAGCCGCCTCTTAGTTGGTTGGAGTCGCGCGAATAGCCTCAGATTCAAGCGCCACAGACGTCTGTCGCACACGCAACTCCGCGCCATCAAGCAACGCGCGGCAGTGCTTCAAAAGAAGTTCCGCCCGCCCATGCGCCTCAAGACTCTCCGCGAGCCCGACGGTGCCACCTTCAATCTGCTCAAGGAGTTTCTCGAGTTGCGCAAGCGCACCCTCGTAACTCAATGCAGCAACGTCAGCGTGTGCGGAATCCGAAGTAGTTGCAATCTGCTTTGCCATTTAGCGCTCCATCGCGCCGACGAAACATCGGCACACGCACGGATGCTATCCGCAGGAGCGATGAAGCGGCAGACAGGCGGATCCAATCCTTTCCTGAAGATTTCCATTCGTTTCCAATGCTCGCCGCGGTCGGCGTTTCACTCCACGCGTGCGTTGAAGGCGCCGTCGCCCGTTTCGACTTCGACTTGGGTGCCTGATGTTACATCGGTGGAACGCTTCACGACTGCTCTTCCGTGCGCGGTTGTACTAAAGACGACGCTGTAGCCTCGGGCTAGGACGCTGCGTGGATTCACTGCGTTGAGTCTGCGCGCGATTGATGTGAGTGCGGTGGTGGCGCGAGTGATGTGCGTTTCGATTCCCCTCGCGCGGCGGAGTTGGAGCGCTTCAAGTCGCGTGTGTTCGGCGGTGAGTCGTCGACGCATTGATGCCTCGCATCGACGCTCGAGTCCGAGCAATAGTGCGCGCGCTGCTGCAGACGCTGCTCTGGGGGAATGCTGCGCGCAACGCTCCGCGAGTGCATCGAGTCGACGGCGTTCCATCGCAAATCGTGCCGCGAGAACCGCGGGAACACGCTGTGCGAAGGCGCGAAGTTCGAGTCGTGCTGCCGCATGCGTGGTCGCTCGCGCGCGGGTGAACCTTCGCTCTAACTGCCCGAGTTGTTCACGCAAAGATTCGCGATCGGGCACGATGGAAAGTACTGCTTGCGTGGGCGTGCTTGCGCGAAGATCCGCGACATGGTCGAGTACGGAGGTGTCTTCTTCGTGGCCGATTGCGCTTACCACCGGAATGCGCGATGTAAATGCAGCATCGGCGACGACGCGTTCATTGAAGCTCCACAAGTCCTCGCGAGAGCCGCCGCCGCGTGTGACGAGCATGACATCAACGCCGAGCGCTTGATGATTCGCGGAAATAAAACGCATCGTGGCCGCGACATCTGCTGCAGCGCCCTCGCCTTGCACGCGTACATCGAAGACGACGAACTCCACTAGCGTCGAACGCGTGCAGGCGGTCTTGAGCACATCCTCAATCGCGGCGCCCGTGCGACTCGTCACAATCGCGACACGCTTGGGAAACGCAGGCAAGCGCCGCTTGCGACTCGCGTCAAAGTATCCAGCCAGTTTGAGTTCAGCGAGCAACGCTTGCAGTTCAAGTTCACGATCGCCCACGCCTGCTTGCTCGAGCTTCGTCACGGAAAATTGCGTTCGTCCTTGCGGCGCGTAGTGCGTCAATCGCCCCGTCGCGACCACGAGTTGCCCGTCCTGAAGTCGCATGCGATTACGCGCAAGGTCGCTCGCCCACATGACGGCGCTGATGGTTGCGCCTTCACCTTTGAGCGAGAAATACAGGTGCGTGCGCTCGGAGACATTGGACAACTCACCAATCACGCGCAGCGAGCCGCCGATCCCTTCAAGTGCACCCTGCACGAGTGCGGAGAGTTCGGCGACCGTCAATTCTGTGGGAGTTTCCCTTGGTGGAATCGCTGTCGCTGCGTCAACTTGCGGCTTCGGCGCAGCCGCGCGCGAAGCAGTTGCGTCGAAGAGACCACCCTGCGCTCCGCCGATGGCTGCGTTCGGATTGAATGACTTTCGTCGCTGCGGTGAAGGCGTCACGCCTCGTACTATACGCCGCGCCAATCACGCTGATGGAAACTGCGACAAGCACAATTCTCGACACGACGATCGCCGCGCTCCACGGCATCGGTCCCTCGCGTGCTGCTGCGTTTCGTGCGCTCCATCTCCACAGCGTCGGCGACTTGCTGCGGCATCTTCCTTTCCGCCATGAGTTCGAGCATGCAGAAGAAGACGTTGCGACCGCCGCCCCGCAAGTTCCAGTTGAAGGCGCCAATCTTGCGGTGCGCGGCGAAATCGTCGCGGTGCGCGTGACTCCAGGTAGAAAGCCACGCATCGATGCGACGCTCTCGGATGGCAGCGGCACCGTGCGACTTGTGTTCTTCAATGCGCCGTGGATGAAGTCGAAATTCCATCCTGGTCTGCGTGGGATTGCGGAAGGCAAGGCGAAGACGCGCGGTGGCTACATCGAGATGTCGAATCCGAAGTGGACCGCGCTTGCATCTGGCAGCGAAGAAGATGCATCGAATGAGCCTGCGAGCCGCGAAGCGCGCCTTCGTCCGGTCTATGCAGCGAGTGAATCGCTCTCAAGCGCGCTCATCGAGACAACTCTCGCGAGTGTGCTCGTACAAGCGTGCGCGGCGATTCAAGATCCACTCCCACCCGCATTTCGCGAACAGCACGCGCTGCCCGCACTTTCGGATGCGTACCGCGCATTCCATGCACCACGCGACCTTGATGAACTTGCCGCAGCGCGTCGGCGACTGGCCTACGACGAACTCCTCGCGCTGCAACTTGCAGTTGCGATTCGCAGACGACTGCGCGAAGAGGGCGGCGCGACTGTCCTCAAGAGTTCGCCCAAAGTTGAACGCGACATCTTCGCGCGCTTCCCCTTCACCCTCACCGACGAACAGGTGCGTGCGTTCAAAGAGATTGCTGCGGATCTTGGCGCGACGATTCCGATGAATCGATTGCTGCAGGGTGATGTCGGTGCTGGAAAGACTGCGGTCGCACTCAGCGCCATGCTCCTCGCGAAAGTGCACGGCACACAGAGCGCGATCATGGCGCCCACCGAATTGCTCGCCGAACAACACTTCCGCACGATCTCGAAGTTTCTCGAAGGATCGACGGTTCGCGTTGCGTTGCTCACGGGAAGTCTCCCTGCATCGGCGCGGAAGACACTGCGCCTTGCAGCCAAAGCAGGTGAAATTGACATCCTCATCGGCACGCACGCACTGTTGACGGATGAACTCGAGTTCAAGCACCTCGCTTTCGCCGTGATCGACGAACAACATCGATTCGGTGTTGCGCAACGCGCAGTGCTGCGCTCGAAATCTGGCGTCGATCGAACGCCACACATGTTGGTGATGACCGCGACACCGATTCCGCGCACACTCGCGCTGACGGTGTATGGCGACCTCGATGTGTCGGTCATTCGTTCGAAGCCCAAGGATCGGCAGAAGATTCACACGCGTGTGCTTCCGTCTGCACGCGCCGATGAGGCGTATCAATTTCTGCGAGAGCGCGCGGGTAAAGGTGAACAGGCATTCATCGTTGTTCCTGCTGTGGAAGAGTCCGACTTCGGGCTCAAGGCAGTCGCGTCGCATCTCGCGTTCTTGCAAGCAGGTGCGCTCACAGGGCTTCGACTCGCGAGCATGCATGGACAGATGAAGGCCGAGGAACGCGACGCGACCATGACGAAGTTTCTCCAGCACGAACTCGATGCACTCGTCGCGACAGTTGTGATTGAAGTCGGCGTCGATGTCCCCAACGCAACCGTGATGCTCGTCGAACACGCGGAGCGATTCGGACTCGCGCAACTCCATCAGTTGCGCGGTCGCGTCGGTCGCGGCAGCAAGGGCGGCGTTGCGATTCTCATCGGCGATGCAACCACCGATGATGGAAAGGCGCGACTCGAAGCGATTCGATCCACCGACGATGGATTCAAGATCGCCGAACTCGATCTTGCGATTCGCGGTCCTGGCGAATTCTTCGGCGCGCGCCAATCGGGCTTGCCACCGTTTGTCGTTGCAGATCTCACGCGCGACCTCGCGTTGCTTGAACTCGCACGGCGCGACGCACTCGCATGGATCGCGCGAAGTCCACGATTGCTCGCGCCCGAAGAAGCGCTGCTGCGCCGCAAGATTCTGCATCTCTACGGCGAAGCGTTCGGCCTTGGCGATGTCGCGTGATCGCCTACACTCACAACCCTCCATGACCGCAGCACGCACACTCACCGTTGGATTGCTCCAACATGCCTGTCCTCCTGAAGCGAGTAAGCAAGAGATACTCGCCAAGGTCGCATCACTCGCGCGCGACGCGAAAGCGAGAGGCGCTGAACTCATCGCTACGCAAGAGTTGTTCGTGGGCAGTTACTTCTGTCAAGCGGAAGATGCGGCGCGCATGGATCTCGCGGAAGCAATTCCGGATGGACCAACATGCCAGTTCATGGCGAACCTCGCGCGTGAACTTGATGTCGAGATCACCGCGAGTTTGTATGAGCGACGCCAGCCTGGTCTCTATCACAACACCAGCGTCTACTTCTCGCGCAAGGGGGAAATCCTCGGGCGTTATCGCAAGATGCATATCCCTGATGATCCACGCTTCAGCGAGAAGTACTACTTCACGCCGGGCGATCTTTCGTGGCAAGTCGTGAAGGGTGAGAAGGCCGCGTGTGGAATGTTGGTATGTTGGGATCAGTGGTATCCCGAAGCGGCGCGACTCACTGCACTCAAGGGCGCCGAGCTCATCTGCTACCCCACCGCCATCGGTTGGTATCACGCGGAAACACCGAAGGATGCGAAAGCGCAACGCGAAGCATGGATCACGATGCACAAGGCGCATGCGATTGCGAACGGCTGCTACGTCGTGGCGATTAATCGCGTGGGCGTGGAGCACGAGTTGAAGTTTTGGGGCACGAGCATCGTGTGCGATCCTTCGGGGCAGATCATTGCGGAAGGTTCCGTCGATCAAGAAGAAGTGATCGTCTGCACGCTTGATTTCGCCGCCATCGAAGAAATCCGTCGCGGCTGGCCGTTCTTGCGCGACCGCCGCATCGATGCGTACAACGGTTTGCTGCAACGATTCAACGACTAACGCACCATGCTCGACGCTTCACTCGTCCTCTCTCAATCTCCCGTCGCTCTCGGCTACACCATGCCGGCTGAGTGGGACCCGCTTGCATGCGTATGGCTCGTGAAGCCGCACAACGAAGAGACATGGCCAGGCTGCCTCGCGCAAGCGCAAGCGGAATGGGAAGTCTGGCGCGAGAAACTTGCGAAGGTCGTTGAAGTGCGCGAATGCAGCGCGCTCGGCATCGAAACCAATGACAGTTGGATTCGCGACTTCGGTCCCATCTTTGTGAAGCACAAGACTAGCGGCGCTGTTGCGGGAAATTCTTTCCGTTTCAACGGATGGGGCGGCAAGTACGAAGTCCGCTCGCTCGATGACGCTGTGCCTTCACACATTTCCACGCGATGGAAGTTGCCGATGTGGCATCACGCATTCGTGCTCGAAGGTGGTTCGATTGATGTGAACGGCACAGGCACCGTGCTCACCACGATGCAATGCCTCGAGAACGACAATCGAAACCCCACTGCTGCCAAGGGCGAGATTGAACGCGTCTTGCACGACGCACTCGGCGTCACGAATATCGTCTGGCTTCCGGGCGGCATCAAAGGCGACGACACCGATGGCCACATCGACGACATCGCACGCTTCGTCCGTCGCGACGCGATCGCCGCACTGCGCGCGCCTTCAACGCATCCTGACTTCGAAGTCCTCGAACGAAACTGGTCGGCACTCTCGAACGCGCGCGATGAACACGGCGCGCCGTTTGAAATCATCGCGCTACCCGTTCCCGAAGAATTGTTCTACGAGTATCCCGCAGATCGCTTCGGCCCTGGTGGTCGCAACATGCTGCCCGCAAGTCACGCGAACTTCCTCATCGCCAACGGCAGTGTGTTTGTGCCTGTATTTGGCGGCAAAAGCGACGACCTTGCCTGTCGCATCCTTGAAGCCGCAATGCCCAACACGCGCATCGAACCCATCATGGCGCGCGCACTCGTGGTTGGCCTCGGAAGCCTGCACTGCCTTTCGTGCCATCAACCGGCTTAACTGCGGCGCTTGCGGCTGCGCCATGCGTCAAGTGAGACTGCATCCATCGCATTGAGACATTGCGATGCGGGAAGCCAGCCGCGTTGCGCGGTCATCACACCGAAACGAAGTTCGTCGAAGTCGGTTGCGCCGTGGACATCGCAGTCGATCGCGATCATGCAGCCTGCTCGCATCGCGCCACGCACATCGGTGTCTTTGAGATCGAGGCGAAGATGCTGCGCGTTGATTTCAAGCGCGGTGCCGTGCTCTTTCGCAGCAGCGAAAAGTGTGTCCATCGCAAGTTCAAGTCCTGGGCGACCGTTCACGATGCGACCGGTTGGATGCCCGATCACATGCACGAGCGGATGACGGATGGCGCGAAGCAATCGTGCCGTCCCAATCGATGATTCTTGCTTCAGCGCGGCGTGTGGGCTCGCGACAACCCAATCGAGTTTCGCGAGAAGCTCGTCGTCGTAGTCGAGGGAGCCATCACTTAGAATGTCCACTTCACTGCCCGCCCAAATCTGCATCTTCGGAAAGCGCACGCGCGCTGCGTGAATCGCTTCGATGTGCTGCAACACGCGCGCTTCATCAAGACCGTTCGCTTGCGCTTGGCCCTTCGAGTGGTCAGTGATCGCGATGGTGTGGAAGCCGCGCTCTTGTGCGTGAGAGACGATCTCATCGATCGACATCTCGCCATCGCTCGCGACCGTGTGGCAATGCAGTTCAGCGCGGATGTCCTTAATCTCGACAACGGCCGGAGCGGTTTCCCCTGTCGCAAACGCGTCGATCTCTCCGCGATCCTCGCGCATCGTGGGCGGAACATACTGCAATCCGAGCACGGCGTAGATGTCTGCTTCTTCAACGCTCGCGATTGGAAGCGCGCCCTCCGCGACCGCGCCGTCCTCGTTCGCGTGAAAGATGCCGTACTCATTCAGTCGCATGTGCTGCGCAATCGCGCGTTCACGCAGTCGAATGTTGTGTTCGGTACTTCCCGTGAAGTAGAGCAGCGCAGAACCGAATCGATCGAGCGCGACCACGCGCAAGTCAATCTGCACGCCGTGCTTCGTGAGGATGCTCGTCTTCGTCTCACCTGTGACGAGCACCTTCGCGACATCCGCACGCGTGCGAAACGCTTCCATGAGCGCACTCGCGTCGGTGCTTGCGGCAAGCACGTCAATGTCGCCGATCGTTTCCTTGCCGCGACGCAAACTTCCTGCGTAGGCAAGGCGCTGCACCGTCGGTAACGCGCCAAGGTCCCGCAGCAACGCTTCCGCAATAGGCAACGCTTCGCCGATGCGAATGCGTCCGCGCGATTGCTCGAGGAATGCGATCCCCTCCTTCAAGTTCTCGACGGACTTAGGACCCATGCGCGGCAGTTTCGAAATTGCGCCGGTGTCGATCGCGACTTTGAGTGTTGCGAGGTCGACCACTTGAAGATCCGTCCAGAGTGAGCGCACTGTCTTCGGACCGAGCCCTTGAATCTGAAGCAATTGCGTGAGCCCCGCAGGAACTTGCGCGTGCAGTTCGGCGAGTTCAGTCATCGAACCTGTCTTCGCAAACTCTGCGATCTTCGCGATCGTGGATGCCCCGATGCCATCGAGCGCACCAAGGTCCGCTGCAGACATCGCGCACGCATCACTCGTGAGTGCTTCAATAGTGCGCGCAGATTTACGCAGTGCACTTACCTTGAACCCGTTGGCACCGAGAATCTCCGACAGGACGGCGAGTTCTTCGAATGCGGCGGCGACTTTTCCATTCGTGGACATAGGCACTAGCGTAGCAAAGCGCGGATGGCTTCTGCAGTCATGCGCGTGGCACCCTGCTTGGACTCGATCACCGCACGACCTCGCGCGGCTAGTGCGCTGCGAGCTGCTCGATCGCCGAGTAATCGCGAAAGCGTCACCGCGAGCGCTTCGTGCGTCACTTGCTCGATACCCTGCCCTTCAAGCAAAGCGTCCATCGACTCCTTGAAATCACCTGCGCGCGGACCGATCACGGTTGCTTTGCCGAGTCCGATGGGTTCGATCGGATCGCTGCCGTGAAGCACACCAAACGATCGACCAATGACGACCACATCCGCAAGCGAATACGCCATGCGCAACTCGCCGATCGTGTCGAGAAGATAGAAGTCCGACGCGCGCTGTCCCTGCGGCTGCGATCGTCGCACGCAGCCTTCAAGATTTCGCGCGACACCGTCAAACCACTCTGGTTTGCGTGGCGCAATGAGCAGTTGCGTGCCGCGTGGAAGCGCGTTGCGCAAGAGAAGTTCTTCACCAGGTTCCGTGCTTCCCGCGACAACGAGCGGTCGTGTGCGATCGATCCCGAGTGCGAGAGCGAGCGCGTCTGCTCCGGCGACGCTGTTCTCAAGCGCGACCGAATCCCATTTCATCGTGCCTGAAACAACGACGCGATCCTGCGCGGCACCGAGTGCGACAAATCTCGTCGCGTACTCCTGCGTCTGCGCGAGCACTTGCGCAACGCGAGCGAACATCGGTCGCACCATCGCAGAAACCCTGCAGTAACGGCGGAAGGATCGTGCGGAGAGTCGACCGTTCACGACGATGATCTTCATTCCCCGCCGTGCGGCGATCGACGTTGCGTTGGGCCAGAGCTCGAGTTCGACAAGCACAAGCGCGTCGGCGTTGACGCGCGTGTAAAAACGCCGCATGCAACAAGAGAAATCAAACGGCCAACGCACGACTGCGTGCTGCGCGCCGTAGAGTTCAGTCGCGCGACGGAAGCCCGTGTCCGTCTGCGCTGCGATGACAACTTCCACAGGCGGCGTACTCGCAGACAGCTCCGCAACAAGCCCGCGAATCGCATTCGTTTCGCCGACCGACACAGCGTAGAGCACGACGCGAGAACATCGCTTCGCTGAAAGCGCTTGCCCCATGCCAAAACGCGCGCGCCAGTCCGTTCGGATTTTCCCTGTGCGCAGCATACGAGTGAGCCACACTGGGCTCAGCAGGACCGCACCGATGAAATAGCACGCGTCCATACACCACGCGAGAAGTACAGAGATCATGCCTTTCATCGCAGGTTCTTCGACATCGCCTTAATCCACGTTTGACTCTGCGTTCCTTGCGCGACGTCAATCACATTGCCCTTGCTGTCGATGTAGACGGTCTTCGGAATCGTCATGCCAGGATCATGCGCCTTGATCGCCGCGTAGAGCGCGGGCGTTGCCATGAGTTCAAGGCCGTCAGACGCGTTGGTCTTGAGAAAGTCTTTCACGAGTTGGCTGCCGGTATCCGAACTTGCTGCGATGAGCACAACGCGTTCGGGAATGTCCTTGTATACCGCGTGAAATGCAGCGCGATTTGCGCGACATGGCCCGCACCAAGTCGCCCAGATTTCGATGATCATCGGTCGACCTGCGTATTGCGCTAACGCAACGTCTTTGCCGTCAAGATCCTTCAAGACGACAGAATGCATCGGGCCCATTGGCTTCGCAGGAACTGGAACGGCCACGGGTACAGCGACAGGCGGCGCGGGAGCGACGACGACAGGAACAATTGGTGCATTCTGAGAACCGTCGCATGCAATCGGCACGCAACTCAACAATGCAAGTGGAAGAACAGCAACACGGAGGGCGCGCATCCGTGCAGAATAGTCGACAGTGCAAGCACAAGTGCAATACCCATCTTCAAAGCACGGCTGGCGCGTCGCTCTCGATACGGGCGGCACGTTCACAGACTTCGTTGCGTGGGACCCTGCTGGCAATGAGCGGCGGCTCAAACTGCCCTCCGATGG
>QWPV01000034.1:7661-30523 GCA_003671055.1 Planctomycetota bacterium | reverse complement strand
ATACCGCAGGAACACAGACGCACATACGCGTCAGTGAACCCAACCCAGAAGAGGCTCATCCACGCGAAGAGCATGTGCTTCGAATTGAGGAAACTCACGCGCCCGTAGGCGGTTTGTCCCATCTTGCTGCAGGACAAGCAGTCGTGTTTGCCGCCGACGAGATGACGCAAGGAATGGCAACCGAATGTGTAGCCGCCGAGCAAAAAGACATTCATCGAAAGCACGAGCGAGCCAACACTCACACCGAAGTGGTTTGCGCCATCCGCGCCCGTGTAGAAGAACCCGCAGAAGGCATCCCACGCAAGCAGGAAGATGAACAGGATCGCGATGTAGAGCGCGTAACGATGCACATTCTGAAGCAAGAGTGGAAACTTCTGCTCACCCCGATAGTTGTCGCCGCGAAACTTCGGTTCACCGACACTACAACTCACAGGGTCCCCCCAGAATGCCTTGTAGTACGCGCCGCGGTAGTAGTAACAGGTGAATCGAAAGAGTCCTGGAAACGGTAGGATCAATAGCGCAGGGGAGAAGAGCATCCCTGCAGGAAACCATCCGGGAAGCGGCCCCAACAATGCGTGACCTGAGGTGATGCCCGCGGCGTCCCAAAGCACTGGCGAGTAGAAAGGCGAAAGCAGGTGCTGCGCATGAGGCGCGAGCGGGTCGCCAATTCCACCCGTGAAGTAGTTCTTGCCTTGGAAGGCCGCCCAAGTGGAATAGATGACGAACGCACTGAATCCAAGCAGTACAACGATTGGCTGCAGCCACCACATGTCACGGCGATTCGTTTGGAGAAAACCACGAGCTTGCGGAAGTGAAATATTCGTCATGGAGTTTCGCGTGCCTCTCTTAAACGGATCACGGAGGATAGCGCGTGAGCCGCATTTCGTCCCTGCTTTCAGGAACTGAATTCTCGTACTCTAGGCTCGCTATGGCACGCCTAGGCATCAGAAATATTCTCACCGCGTTGCGCGAGTCGCAGCCCGGCTTCTATCTTGATGGTGAGGAACTCGGTGAAATCTTGCTGCCAGGGAAGTTTGTGCCGCGTTCGCTTCGCATCAGAGACACTATTGAGGTGTTTGTGTATCGCGATTCGGAAGATCGTCTTGTTGCAACCACGGAAGTTCCAGTCGCGTGCGTTGGTGAATATGCGTGCATGCGCGTAAAAGATGTCCATGAACGCGCGGGCGCATTTCTGGATTGGGGTTTGTCGAAGGATCTGTTATTGCCCTATCGCGAGCAGCGGCCTCATGTGCAGGTTGGCGAGAAGGTGGTCGTGAAAGTCTTGCACGACAAAGAGACAGATCGCATCATCGCGACGACGTTCGTGACGCAGCATCTGAGTCGAACGAAGCCGGAGTACGCGGTAGATCAGGAAGTCGAACTGCTTGTCTTCGAAGAATCCGAACTTGGCTACAGCGTCATTGTCGAGCACGCGCATCGCGGATTGATCTATCGAGCAACGGTCGGTGCGCCCCTCGTTGTTGGTGCGCGCATGCGTGGCTACATTCAAGAAGTGCGCGAAGATGGCAAGATCGATCTGCGTCTTAATAAAGTTGGATACGAGCGCGTGGCTCCGTTGACGGAGCAGATTCTCAGCGAGCTCGCGAAAGCGGGCGGTCGGTTGAACTTCGACGACGCGTCTTCGCCAGAGGCCATCCGTGCGCGATTCAACACGAGCAAGAAAGCATTCAAACAAGCACTCGGCGCACTCTTTAAGGCGCGCAAGATCACCTTCTTGAATCCAGGCATCGAAGCGGCGAAGACGAAGTAAAGGGCTCGTCGAGCGCGCAAAAAAATCCAAGCCCTCGAACAGCATTACTGCTGTTCGAGGGCTCGTTGTTCCCGAACACGCGAATCTCGAGCAGAGTTCGCGTAACGGACAGGGGGCGCATATCTGAAGCCGGATGGGTTCAGACTGACCAGTTGTTCAGAATGATGGTGAGATCTCCAGCATCTACCGTTCCGCTGCCATCAAGGTCCAACAGAGGATTCACTGCGGACCACGAGCCGAGCAACTCGGTGAGATCCACGGCGTTCACAATGCCATCTTGATTCAGATCGCCTGCGAGTCCGTTGATCGGTGCAGTTGCGAAGCGGAATCCACTGCCTGCTGGCGTTGTTGCGTCGACGAAGTAGTCCACTTCGATGAGATCAGCAGTCACGAGTCCGACCCTCCAAGAGATGGTCGGTCCAGTCTTCTCGGTTTCGATTTCGAGCTCAACTTCATTGATGCCTGCGAGTGGGTACGCGACTTCAGCAGCGGCAAGCGCGCCGTCGATTCCGGTGAGGACCGCTGCCCAGTTTGCTTGCAGTTCCCAAACCATTGATGCTTGCGCATCCGACGGCGTAAACTCAGTGACGATCACAGTTTCGCCGAGAACTTCTGCTTGCGCGAGCATGCCGGACTTCAGATTGAAGAGTAGGACTTCGACGGTCGCGCCTGCATCCTCGAGTTCTGCTTCCGTCTGGAAGGCGTGCCAACCTGCGCCGAGGGTGGACTCTGCAAGCGCGACGGCAGAGATCATTGTCGCGCCCGGAATGGTCTGCTCGACCTCTTCGCCTTTGTTGAAGTGCGGAATCACGCCGCCGGTCACGCTGTCGATGTAGATCTTGGTCACGCCATCGAAGTACTCGACTTGAAACGCAAGGATGCCTGCTTCCAAATCAAACTGAATG
This sequence comes from Planctomycetota bacterium, assembly GCA_003671055.1. GTDB lineage: Bacteria > Planctomycetota > Phycisphaerae > Phycisphaerales > SM1A02 > F1-140-MAGs142. The sequence continues at coordinate 27,847 of QWPV01000034.1, read as the reverse complement.
CGCTCCACATCGGTGCGCGCGGATGCGGTGTTCGCCGTTGTCTGTGCATCAGCGAAGTCGATTGTGGCTGTATCGAGCCGTGCAAAAATCGCTTGGAGGTTGGAGATGTTGGACGAATCTGGAGAGTCGACACCGATGCCAATAAGGTCACCTGTGTCTTGGTGAAAGCGTGGACCCCAGTTCGTGGTAAGCGCGGCGTCGTAGAGGTCGCCTTCGTAACCCCAGACATTGTCTCGATCGCGAAGCTGCACGCCGAGCAGCGTTCCTTGAGGGACTGCGCCTCGGCTGAGATCGACGGCGGCTGGGAAACCGATGTCAGCGCTTGCGAGCGCGGTGGCGAGAAACAGTGGTGAAAGAGCGAGAATTCGTTGCATGAGTACAGATCTCCAAAGTGAGGGGTAAGGAAATAACTCGCCTTGCGCGCTCGGCGAAACACAGTCGTCCGGTAGAACCGGCTTAGACCACCCCTGGCCATGCTTTAAGCGAGCGCGTGTTTGCCCTTCGGATACATCGGTTGTGAGAAAATCTGGAGGAATCTGCGCGATCCACCATTTGCCTTCGCGTCCCGAGTCGTGCACTAAACTGTCCCTAATGCCTGAACAAACACCAGTGTCACGCACTCGTCTCTGGCAGGTCATCGCAGCATCGTCGGTGGGGACGATGATTGAGTGGTACGACTTTTACATCTTTGGCAGCCTCGCGGTGATTATCGCGCCGCTCTTTTATCCGAGCGGCAACGAGACATTTGCACTCATCGCGTACCTCTCAACCTTCGCAGTCGGATTCGTCGTTCGTCCTTTCGGCGCACTGTTCTTCGGTCGCATCGGCGATGTTGTGGGACGTAAATACGCGTTCCTCGTCACGCTCGTCATCATGGGTGGAGCCACTGCGCTTGTAGGGGTGCTACCGACCTTCGCCACCATCGGATACGCGGCACCCATCGCGTTACTCCTCATTCGCGTGGCGCAAGGGTTCGCGCTTGGCGGTGAGTATGGCGGCGCTGCGGTGTATGTCGCGGAGCATGTGCCAGACAACAAGCGCGGCTTCTACACGAGTTTCATCCAGATTACTGCGACGCTTGGCCTCTTCCTCTCACTCGTCGTCATCTTCGTGGTACAGAACATGCTCGGCGCCGAGGCGTTTCGCGCATGGGGTTGGCGTGTGCCATTCCTCATCTCCATCTTGCTCGTCGGTGTGTCGCTCTACATTCGCATGAAGATGAAAGAGTCGCCGATTCTTGAGCACATCAAGAGCCAAGGCATGACGTCAACGAAGCCGCTCAAGGAAGCGTTTACGGAGTGGCACAATCTCAAGCGCGTGCTCATCTCACTCTTCGGCGCAACAGCGGGGCAAGGAGTCGTGTGGTACACGGGGCAGTTCTACGCGCTGTTCTATCTCACGACGATTCTCAAAGTGCATGCAACGAGCGCGAACTGCATCGTCGCCGTTGCGTTGCTGCTCGGCATGCCGCTCTTCGTGCTCTTTGGAAGTCTCTCCGATCGCATCGGTCGAAAGGGTCTGATGATGACGGGTTGTTTGCTCGCGGCGGTGTGCTACATCCCGATCTATCAAGCGATGCAATGGGTCGCGGGCAACGGTGTGGTCACTGTTGTCTCGCAAACCAATCCCATCACGGGCGCGAAGAGTTTGACGCCGCAGGCGATGGTGGACGGTTCGCTTGTGAACGCGCCAGAGGTGTTGCCGTATCAAGGTCTTGCTGAACTCCTCTCGACTTCGACCGCATGGGGGTTTGTCGCACTCATCTTCGTGCAATTGATATTTGTTGCGATGGTCTACGGTCCTATCGCGGCGTATCTCGTGGAAGCGTTCCCAGCGCGCATTCGCTACACGGCACTGAGTTTGCCCTACCACATCGGTAACGGAATCTTCGGCGGATTGCTTCCACTCATCGGGCTCACAGTTGTCGCGAGCACAGGCAACATCTACTCGGGCCTCTACTACCCCATCGCGATTGCATCGATCACATTCGTCATTGGCATGCTCTTCCTCAAAGAGACGCACAAGCATAAAATCTGGGATGAAGTGCAGCACTGAGTGCTCCGCTACGCTGTGTAGATGTTCGAATTTCTTGCGTGCGTCGCTCTTGCTGTTTCGTCGCAAACTTCGACGGTAGTCGCTGCAACGCCGCCGTCCTCCGAGCGGCTCTGCGCGAATCTTGCTGAGCTCGCATCGGATGAGATGAATGGACGGTCATTTAGGAGCGACGACGGCAAGCGCGCGGCCGAATGGGTCGCTGCAAAGTTCGCGGCAGCGGGAGCAGTTCCACTTCAAGGTCGCGCGTCGATGCTCGTTCCGGTTGCGAAGATGACAGCAGCATCGCCCAATGTCGTGGCGTGGTTTCCGCCGCGCGGCACGACGCCCAGCGGCGAATTCATTCTTGTCACCGCGCATTACGATCACCTCGCGAACGCACGCAGCGGTGACGATCGCATCTTCAACGGCGCCGACGACAACGCGAGCGGCGTGTGCGGCATGATCGCGGTTGCGGAAGCGATGCGAAATGATGTGCTTGATGTCGGTGTCGTGTTCGTTGGTTTCACCGGCGAAGAGGCGGGGCTCGTGGGAAGCAGTGCGTTCGTCGATGAAGAGATTCTTCCGCTCGCGCGCATTCGTGCCGTGTTCAACATGGACATGATTTCGCGCGCCCCCGATGGCGCGATTCGACTTGATGGCGGACCGAAAGGCAAAGTGCTCGTGGATCTTCTCACGCGACTTGCGCCGGCCGCGCAGTTGCCGATGGTTGTGGACACGCATGCAGATTGGTTGGATCGCAGCGATCAAGGCGCATTTCTCGCTGTCGGCATTCCCGCGGTGCTCTTCAGTTGTGAGGATCACGAGGACTATCACAAGGTGAGCGATGAAGTTGCGCTCGTGGATTGCACGCTGGCTGCGAAGGTCGCCACGCTCGTCACAGATGCTGTTCGTGTCTATGCGAAGGAGATGTCGCCGCGATTTGAGAAGTCGCCGATGGATGCAACAGCGCTTGCGTCGGGAACGCGTGTGCTTCGCATCGGTCGCAGTCGAGAGTTCGCGCCGTTCTGGAATGCAGCATCGCGTCGACGCACGGACAAGGGACTTGATGCAGATGTGTGGGCAGCGCTGGTAACGCGACTCGGATGGAAGGTCGAACAGAAGTTCATCACAGTACAAGATGAAGAGCAGACTCTGCGAGACGGTGAGATTGATGTGATCGCGGACGCGTTTCAGGCAGACGCGATGCGGGATGGCGAATACGCATGCACGACGCCGTATCTCCTTTCAGATGGTGTTGGCGCACTTGTCAAGAAAGATTCATCACTCACCGCGTCCTCCATCGATGGATTACGGCTCGCGATGCTGCCAGGCAACGCGTGGCGAACGTGGGCTTCGATCAATGCACCCACGGCGACGATTGTCGACGCAACTGCGCCTATCGGCACACTCGCGAGCATGGTGGAGAACGGCGACTCACCGCGTCCTCCATCGATGGATTACGGCTCGCGATGCTGCCAGGCAACGCGTGGCGAGTGTGGGCTTCGATCAATGCACCCACGGCGACGATTGTCGACGCAACTGCGCCTATCGGCACACTCGCGAGCATGGTGGAGAACGGCGAGGTCGATGCGCTGCTCATGGATTACGCGGCAGTCGTTGTTCGTGCACAACGCGACAAGATGTTTTCCGCGGTCCTGCTTCAAGCGCGACCCACTGTCTACGCCTTCCGCAAGCAAGACGCAGCGATCGCAGCGCTTGTCTCGAAGGAACTCGCATTAATGGAAGCGGATGGAACGCTCCCGACGCTGCGCGCGAAGTACGGATTCATCGAACACCGCATCATCGGGCAAGACAAGGGTCGCGTCGTCATTCGCTCGAGTTCAGGCATGATCGAATGGGAAGTTCCATGCGGACACAACGCACACGATCTCGCGATGCTCGCCAACGGCAACGTGTTGATCCACCCCGCGGCCAATCGCATCGTTGAACTGACGCCCATGAAGGAAGTCGTGTGGCAGTGGGAGAGCAAGCCCGTTGCGCCCTACACCGGCGCGGTGGAGATTCATGCGTTCGAACGGCTCGCTGATGGCACGACGATGATTGCGGAGAGCGGCAATCTTCGCATCATCGAAGTGGATGCGAAGGGCACGATCATGAAGTCGGTGCCGCTCACCGTGGAGCGCCCCGATGCGCATCGCGACACGCGTCGAGTGCGCAAGACCGATGCAGGCAACTATCTCGTCTGCCACGAAGGTCTCGGACTCGTGCGTGAGTACGACAGCACGGGCGCGATCATGTGGGAGTACACGATCGATCTCAACAAGCAACCAGCGACAGGAGGTCACGACGGTCATGGGACCAGCGTCTTCAACGCAGTGCGACTGAAGAACGGCAACACGCTTATCGCTGGCGGCAACAACAATCGCGTGATGGAAGTGAACAAGGCGAAGGAAATCGTGTGGTCGATCGAGCGTGATGAACTCAAGCGCCCCGACGGTCGCCCAATTCACCTCTGTTGGGTGACGACGCTACAAGTTATGCCTAATGGAAACATCCTCTTCGGCAACACGCACGCAGGCAAAGACAATCCACAAATGATCGAAGTCACGCGAGACAAGCGTGTGGTGTGGATGCTCGATGATTGGAACGCATTCGGTAACGATCTCTGCACAGGTGTGTGCATTGATCCGAAGCCCCCAACTCAAACATCGAATCAAACATCAACTCAATCACCAACGCGATCCGCAACGAACTGAGGAATCTGATCGAGTGCAACGCGCTCTTGCGCTTGCGTGTTTCGATGCCGCACCGTTGCAGTGCCGCTTGCCGCGCCGTCGTGATCGATGGTGATGCAGAACGGCGTGCCCGCTTCGTCCATGCGCGCGTATCGCTTGCCGATCGATTGCTTCTCATCGAATTCAACCGCGTGCTTCTTGCGAAGATCCTTGAAGAGTCGCTCCGCAATTTCTGGGAGTCCATCCTTATTGACGAGCGGAAACACGCCCGCCTTCACAGGAGCCATGCGCGGCGAGAAGTCCATGTAGACGCCAGAGGCGCGTGATGAATCAGCCGTGTACGCCTCGCACAGCAACGCGAGCGTTCCGCGATCCGCGCCCGCAGATGGTTCAATCACATGCGGGAAGTAGCGCTCGTTCTTCTCTTGATCGAAGTAGCGCATTTTTTCGCCCTTGCCGCAATGCGTCGCGTGCGCTTTGAGATCGAAGTCCGCGCGATGCGCGATGCCTTCGAGTTCGCCGTAGCCTGGCGAGGTGAACGGGAATCGATATTCAATGTCGCTCGTGCCCGCGCCGACCTTGGCGTAATGCGCGAGTTCATCACGATCGTGTTCGCGCAAGATCAGATTCTCGCCCGCGAGTCCGATCTTCTGCCACCACGCGAAGCGCCAATCGCGCCACCACTTGTACCACTCGTCCGCGGTCTCAGGACGAATGAAGAACTCAATCTCCATCTGCTCAAACTCACGGCTGCGGAAGGTGAAATTGCGCGGTGTCACTTCATTACGGAACGCTTTTCCAATCTGCGCGATACCAAACGGCACACGCACACGCGTCGAGTCGCACACGTTCCAGAAGTTCGTGAAGATGCCCTGCGCGGTTTCGGGGCGTAAGTATGCGAGTGAGTTTTCATCACGAATCGCGCCGCAATTCGTTTCGAACATCAGATTGAACTGCCGTGCTTCCGTCAGCGTGCCAACTTCTTTCGCGTTCGGCCCAAAGGTGCGGGCGCGTTCTTCGGCAGTGATCGTGGGAAACGCGCGTAGCACGTGCCGCGCAGGATCAAGCGTATCGCGCTTCTCATACTTGGCGAGCGACTTTGCTGCTTGCGCTTTCTGTTCGTCATCGTTCTCGATGTACGCATAGAGACGCGCGCCCGCTTCCACTGCACCAAGCACGACAAGATGGTCGGCGCGATAGCGAGACTTGCTCTCCTTGCAATCAACCATCGGATCGTTGAATCCGCCGACGTGTCCAGACGCGACCCACGTCTTCGGATTCATGATGATGGAAGAATCAAGTCCGACGATATCAACCGCAGTTCCATCGGGACCGATGAGTTCGCGTTCCACAACATCGTTCCACCACGCATTCTTCAAGTTGCGCTTCAGCGAAGTACCCAGCGGACCGTAATCCCAGAAGCCATTAATGCCGCCGTAGATTTCAGAAGACTGAAAAATGAAGCCACGTCGACGGCAGAGCGCGACAATGTCCTCCATCTTCTTCGGAGCGACAGGTGGATTCGATGCTGGTGTAACTTCGGACATAAGTAGAACTCGTGCGTTGGCTGAAGCAGAAGAGGATATCGGTAGGACGGACCCCCGTTTTGCCGCACGGATTCCCATCTTTGCCAAGGTCGGGCATTGCGGGCCGCGAACTTGGCTTCCAAGTTTTGATGATCAGCCATCATGAGGTGGAGATCTTTGAGAAGTATGCGGACAAGGTGTATCGCGTCGCGCCCATGATGGGTGGAGTGGTGCAGGTACGAGAAGTTGGGAAGCGCGCAGCAGAGGAAGATCGGAACTAGATTTTTGAGCGTGCATCGGCGGGGGGGGCTTTCTGCAATCATCTCGCGTATGACGATTTGCAAACTCTTTGTCGTGTCGATTTGTTTCGGTGCAGCGCTGTTTGGTGCGGCTTCTGTTTCTCGGGAAACGACGCAGGCGGAATTGGTGACGGCGTTTGGGAAATCGTTGTCGGAGAGTGAGCGTGCTGCTGCGCTGCGTCCACTTGAGGATGCGGAGCGAACGACTTGGCAGTTTGTGCGTGGCGCACGTCCTGGGCTCATGCTGCGCGATATGGATGCTGAGACGCGCTTGGCTGCGTTGAAGGTTGTTGCGAGTTGTCTTTCTGCGTCGGGGCGCGAGCAGTGGCGGCTCATTCAAGTGAATGAGGCGATCAATGGATTGGCCGAGGCTGCGGCGGGAATAACGCCTCCAACCTTTGGCGACGATTTGTACAGCGCGATCTTGTTCACCACGCCGCACGAACGCGCGTTTGCGTTTCAGTTCGAAGGACATCACTTCGTGCTCAACGTTGCTGGCGCGGATGGAATCGTCACGGTGACGCCTGCATTCACGGGCGCGTATCCGGTTGCTGTTGCGAGCGGTGCTGATGCTGGCAAGCGACCTCTCGGTGCGGCTGTTGCCGTGGCGTTTGATTTGGTGAACGCGTTCAATGACGCGCAGCGCAAGACGGCGAAGATTCTTGAAGGCACTCCAGCGGAGGTCCTCTATGGAGTGGGAGCGGATTCGAAGGCGCCCGACATGCGCGGTGTGTTGCGCGAATCGATGACGGATGCGCAGAAGCAACTCGTCGACAAGCTCCTCGCAACGCACGCGGGATTGCTCGACGAGACTATCGCGAGCAACCAACTTAAGGAGTGGCGCACGAAGTTCGCGGGCCAGCTGGCCTTCGCATTTGTCGGTGAGGCGAATCTTGCGAAGCCGCACTACTACCGGCTCACTTCGCCGTGCTTCACGATCGAGTACGACTGCACAAATGGCGACCCGAACCATGTACATTGCGTTTGGAGTGACGCACACGCAAATTTCGGCGGCGATGCGCTGCGTGCGCATTTGAAGAACAACCACTCTTAAGGCAGTGATTGCGTTGTCGAGGGTTGTCGAGGGGTCGTCGAGGGTCGTTGAAGTTTGTGGAGTGTTGCGAGCGTTTGTCGGCTAGACTCTTCGCGCCGCGCGGCCTACAAATCGCGCGCTCCTGGAGACCGCTTGCTCAACTCGACCAAAGCTCAACCTGCACTCAGTCCCGTCGCGACCATCCTCCATGAACTCGATATTGCAGTCGAGAGTGACGAAGCGAAACCGGCAGAGCGCTACGAAGACCCCGCCGACCATGCACCCACGAATGTGGAGTTGCTGCGTCCAGTGCTCGCCGTTCGCGTGTTCACCATGATTGCGGTCATCGCGCCACCTTTCGCGCTCGTTGCGGTGATGGTGCTCGCGTGGGGTGGTTGGTTCAACCTCGTGGATGTTGTGCTGCTCGGCGCGTTTTATGTCATTACCGCGCTGGGCGTAACGGTTGGCTATCACCGTCTCTTCACGCATAAGTCGTTCGCAGCACGCCGACCAGTCGCAGCGTTCTTCGCGTTCTGCGGCAGCATGTCTGCACAGGGTCCAGTGATTTGGTGGTCCGCTGTACATCGCAGTCATCATCAACACTCTGACAAGGAGTTGGATCCGCATTCGCCGCACGCAGGACGCGCGAAGGGATTCATCGGGATGGTTCAGGGGTTTCTCCATGCGCACATGGGCTGGCTCTTCTCGGATATTCGCTCGGACTTGGAGCGATACGTGCCGGACTTGCTTGCGGACCGCATGATTGTGCGCATCAACAACGCGTTCCCCTACATCGTGCTGTTTGGGCTTCTGCTTCCCGGAGTCATTGGTGGTCTCTACACCATGACATGGATGGGCGCGCTCTTGGGATTCTTGTGGGGCGGCGTTGTTCGCATGTGCGTGCTGCATCATGTGACCTGGAGCATCAACTCTGTTTGCCACATCTGGGGTTCGCGCGAGTATGCATCAGGTGACCACAGCCGCAACAATCCGATCTTCGGCATTCTCGCGTTCGGTGAAGGTTGGCACAACAATCATCACGCGTTCCCTGCGAGTGCACGACACGGACTCAAGTGGTGGCAAATCGATGGAAGTTGGATTGTCATCCGCTCTCTCGAGCTCCTTGGACTTGCGAAGAAGGTTCGGCTTCCAGCGCCTGAGCGACTTGCTACGCGACGCCTTGCGTAAAGCCTTTTTTACTTGGCGTGCGATATTCGCTCAGCCTTGCGAGCCCACTCTGAGCCGCTTCGGCGAAGCTTTTCGCTGCCCACTTAGGTGTGTGACCTGGAGTGTGGATGACTGCGAACTCGATGTTGCCGATTCGAAACGCGTCTCCATCTTTGAGAAGTTGATGCGCGTAGTTGTTGCCCGATGCAGGCGCGAGCCATTCAGACTTCCAGTCCGTGCTTCCCTTTATCCGACACGAAGATCTTCACGCCGCGCTAGGCAAACTCGCGCGTGCCTGAGATGAAGTCAGCATGGATGTGAGTTTCAGCGACCGCGACAATCTTGACGCTATGTGCTGCTGCGAGTTTCTCGTTGTATTTCTCGTCGTAGATCTGCCTGAAGAACATCGATGCGTTCCCTCGAGTGAGGAGGGTGAAAGTCGATGCGATTCAGCCCAAGGATGTGCGGAGCGCAACTGCTTTTGCTTCGAACGCTGCGTCTTTCGTCGCCTTCGCGGATTCCACGATGCGATCCGCGAACCAGCGCGCATCACCTTCGCGTTTGGAGTTCATGAGCGCAGTGATGAGATTTTGCACGCGTCGTAATCCATCCTCGCGAAGGGCAGGTTGCCATCCGATGCCGTTGATCAATCGGTGAAGGCTCGCTGCCCACGCATCGTGTGCGGGTCCTGTGGGCGCGAGATCCAATTCGTTCGATGCTGCAATCGTCATGTCAATGATCTTGATCGCAAGCGCTTTGTTGATCGTGCCTTCTTTCTCTTCGTTGCCCATCACGAGTGCGCGCGCGATCTTCTTTGACTCAGGCGCGATCGATTCCGCTTCGACCGCAAGCATGTTGCGAAGCGCGAAGGAAACGAGTCCCGCATCGGCGCCGCCATTCGCCATGACTGCAAGCGTGTGCGCAGACTTGATCGCGAAACTTCGTCGTGCGGCTGGCGTGGACTTCGCATCAAGCAACGCAGGCTCTGCAATCGCGAGCAGTGCGCCGAATGCCATCGGATGCTTCGCGAATCCTGCGGCCGCTTGCTTCATTGCATCTTTCCACTGCGTACTCGCAGCAGACTTCTCATCGGCTTTGAGTGCAGTGAACCGCTCTTGCCACGCGGCGTAATCTTGCGGGCACTTTGCGCATGCTTCCGCGAGGATTGCAGCACGCGCAGATTGCGGCGCGAATGTCGCACACACTCGAAGCGATTCTGCCGCGGTATAGTTCGCGCGCGACGATTGCGCCTGCTGCATGAGCGGCATGAACCACGCGGGTTGACCCCATGTCATGTGAATGCCGCTGTGGCAACCGCTCTCAGCCCATCCACTGATGTCGTTGTTGATGCTCCACGAGTGTGGTTCCTTTTGCCAGATGAATGCACAGTGACCTGGTTGTCCGATCGGCATCGCGGGCACGCCAAACGCTTGCGACATCGACGTGCCGAAGCGAGAAATTGCGCCGCACACGCCGCCGTACTCGAGCATGATCGGAAGCGTCATGGGCTTGTCGTCATAGAATTTCGCGCCCGCTTGCACGCTCACGCCATTCTTGTTGACGAGGTTGTAGCCGAGCATGTGCGCGCCATCGCCGACTTTGTCGCGCTGCTTGAGTTCAGGCTTGATGTTCGCGCGAGCCCACACGAGATCTTCATTGGTTGACCAACTTCCCACCACGTATCGCAACTCCCACGCAGTGAGTTCGCGAAAGCTCGGGAAGAGCACCCCTTCCTCGTTCCATGTTTTGTACGCCTCGTAGCGCGAGATCGCATCAATCTCGCCGCCTGACATCGCGTTCACGGGTGTTGCGAATACGAGCGCCGTCGCGACCGCGAGGCGAAGTAGAAGCCCCTCACGAGCGCTCGGATCTTTCTCCACGATGGCGCAGAGCAATCGCGTCGCCTCGTTCCAGCGATTGCCCTCAATGTCGCCCGCTGTCAACAAATTGTCGAGCGGTTCCCGTTGCGTGAGCAGCCAGCACAGCACATCGGGAAACTGGGTGGCAAGCGCGGTGCGGTTGGCTGCATCAAGTCGAGAGAGAAGTTTCCACTGTTGCAGCGCGAAGGAACCAGCATCAGTTGCAGCGAACTTGATCGCCACGCTCGGCGTCTTTCCATCGAGCGCTTCGTGCAACCCCGCATCGAGCGCAACAAAGTACATGTCGAGCATTCCTGATTTCGTGCTCTCACACGGGCTCGTTTCAAGCACGTTCGTCGTGAGGCGAAGCGGCGGCTCATTGGAGGTGTGAGCAATGGCCACACCGTGCACGATGGAGAGAATCGTCACGCAAAGGAATGAGGTCATCCCGCGAGTTTATCGCTTGTATCCTGCGGTCATGAGCAACGGCATTCCGAAGGTCCTCGTTGGTTTCGCCTTCGCGGGCGCGATTGTCTTCGTGGCGCTGAGCGCGGTGACCATCGTGAAGTCGTGCGCAGCGGTTCCGAGTGAGATTGTGAAGGGAGTCGTTGAGACTGCGAAGGGACTCGGACAGGCGTTTCAACCAAAGATCACGGTGAATAAGACGCTCGCGCTCGCGATTGGTGCGCTTGACTCGAAGTTTGAGTTCAAAGTAGGGGAGCGCGCGATCGATGTGGTAGTCGAAAAGACAAGCGAAACGGAATGGATGGGTGTTCCAGTTGGCAAAACGGTGACACGCTTGCGAGTGCTCGGAAATCGCGTGCAGTACATCGTGCCACTCAGCAACATCTCGCCCGAGCAAGATTGGACATTCGTCGGCTCCGATAGCGGCGGCGCATTGCTCGTGACTCTTCCCGCGCCAACAGTTGATCTCGCAATGGTGTCCATTCAAACCGACCCAGCCAAGATCCAGCTTGAAGTCGACGATCAATGGCTCAACAACGTCTTCTTCTGGCAATCCGACAGCCAAGACGAAGCACGCCACATGATCCGCGATGAAGTAGCCAAACAAGCCGGCGCGCGTGCGTTCATCCTCGAAGTAGAGCAAGACGCCGCGCCTCGCATCGAAGCACTGCTTCAATCAACGCTGCAAGCATCGTTGCGCCCAAACGTGCAAGTCAAAGTGATCTGGAAGCACTGATTGCAAAATACATTAGACAGGCAAGCCAAGGCTTGCCTGTCTAATGTGTTTTCTCAACGCTAACGAGTCGTAGCGGATCCGCTGGCTAGTTGTAGCAACGAGCGTCGCGTTTGAGAGGAATGAAATCACACAGCACGGGGCGGGTGCGGTGCATTTCACGTTACTTCAATTGAGTTTTGTGCATCGCGCCGTTTGAGTCGGCGCAGGGGGTCGGGTGCTAGGCGCCGATGCTGATCGATACCAGCCGCTCGCGGCCTCGGCGTTGCGCTTCAACCGCAACGGCTTGCGTGCCGCCGTAACAACTACCTCGAGACATATCAAACATGAAGTATGACGATTCATTGATCGGCGAGGAGAGGGCATTGTCCTCGACTGGCCGAACTGTTTCTCGCCACCACCGCTCGAGCCGCTTTCTTACCTCAAGCGTAACGGATTCGTCTAGTTGAATTGAAACTCGAAGTGATGTCAGTGCCTGATGCATTGCAGATGGAACAGATCGATCGATGACGCCGGGCTTGTCATGCCGAAGCCGCCGCCCCACGTGATCGACATGATTGATGTATTCGATGAGTGTGGGAAGCTCGTCATCCAACCCTTCCCTCGATTCCGTTGCAGGACCGCCCTCAATCGTCGCATTTTCAGACGCCCTACATGGAAACACAGGATTCCACGCGAGGAGTTTTACGGCGTCAAATGCGTCAATCTTGCTTTCCACGCCATCAGACTTGGGTAGGGTCGAAAGCGCGTCGCACAGTCGGAGCCACTGGACTCTTGCCGAGGTGAACACGCTGGATGGCAGTGAATGCGCAAGGCAGGCATGAATCTCGTTCAAATCTATGTACGTGGATACATCCATTAGCGCTCGGCGGTCGAGGATACGTGGGGATTTGAATCGGCCTTCCCAGAAGTGCCCGGTGACATCGTCCTCTCGGTTCCAGAGTCGCGCGCAGGGTTCTTTGAGCAGCCGATGAAAGAAACCGAGGCTTGAGAGTTCTTCGCGTGCGCGCTGCAAGAGCTTCGGGTTGTTCAAAATCGTTTGAATTTCGACGGCGGATTTTTCTGCATCGGTGAGGATCCTCATCCGACCCCGCTTTCGCTTGTTCGGAAGTAGTGCCGCACGACGCGTCGCAACCTCTTCGTCGGACCAGCTGCGCACGAGTTCTGGGCGTGTCCGCAAGAGTAGGTGTAGATGATTCGGTAGCACCGCAAACGAGATCACGTCAATCGCAGCATGCTGAGTGAGAAACTCGGTGCGTGTGATGAGTAACGCGCGCCTCCGTGGGTTGGCGAGCAAAGGCTCTCTACGCACGCAGCGCGAGATGCAGTGGTAGATCCCTGAACAAGTTACATCTACGAGGTCTGATCGGCGGGTAGGCACGTACGTCAAACTAACCGGACAATCCACAATTCTGAATTTCACCGCCTTTTTTCAAGCCGAAATCGCATAACAAGGACATTAGACAGGCAAGCCAAGGACAGGCACATTGGACAGGCAAGCCTTGGCTTGCCTGTCCAATGAATGCGATTCCAATGGATGCTGTCGCGGCGGCGACAGCGACTGAGACGTGCTCGCTGCTCAAGCTGGCTTGCGCGCAACGATCACCATCGACATCCACAGCCAAGGCAAGCGACCAACGCCGATTGTTTTCGTGACGGTGAGGCCCTCTTCTCGAAGAAGTGCCGCGAGCGTTGCGGGGCTCCAGAATTTGATGTGCCCACCGATTCGCGCAGGCTGCCAGTGCTTGTCCATGCGACCGAGTACCGCGAGCACAACATTCTTGAGCCATCCGTGATACGGGGTGCTCAGGATCAGCGTCCCGCCTGGGCGGAGTGATGCTGCGAGGTTTGCGGCGAATTGCTTCGGGTCGTAGAGGTGCTCAATCACCTCGAGAGAAACAACGTAATCGAAGCCGTTGGGATTCAAGTCGCGCGTGTCGTCGTAAATGGACTTGAGAACGAATCGCGCTTTCGAGTTGCGCTCGGTCGCGTGTTGAATGCCAGATTCGGAAAGGTCGATGCCGGTCACCGAGAATCCGCGTTCAGCGAGCCGCGCAGTGAACGCGCCGTTTCCGCATCCCGCGTCAAGCACGCTTGCGTCCGAGGGCGCGCTCTTGAAGAGTTCGAACACCGCAGGCCAAATGTAGGTGCTCGTGTGCGGAACCGTTTCATTCCAGGTACGGAACTGGTAACTCGCGTTGGTGGTGCTTGCGGGATTTGTCATTTGGGGTACCAATGTAGCGCTTCTGCACGCGCAGAAGCAGGTGCGCATCAATCATGACGGCGATCATCTTCGCCGCGAAGTGAGCCCTGTTCGGGGATCAGTACGGTAATCGACTATCTACGCCGCGCGAGTACACTCAGCACATGCTTGAAGCCCAGTCGAACGCACCAAATGAGCGCCTTCCGCTCCCTGACTGTGTTGTTCCTGGGAAGATTGATTGGGTCTACCTCGTGCCGATCGTTGCGATTCACGCAGCAGCGCTGCTTGTGTTTGTGCCGGCGTACTTCAGTTGGACGGGCGTGGTCGTGATGCTCGCGAGTGTGTTTGTGTTTGGGCAAGGAATCACGCTCTGTTACCACCGGTTACTCACGCACAAGTGTGCGACTGTGCCGAAGTGGTTTGAACGATTCCTTGTCATCATCGCGCTCTGCAGCCTTGAAGACACGCCAGGTCGTTGGGTTGCGACGCATCGATTTCATCATGCGCATTCGGATGAAAACAATGACCCGCACAGTCCGCTTGTGGCGTTCTTGTGGGCACATGTTGGATGGTTGTTCATCCACAATCCTGCAACACACAACATCGGGACATTTCAGAAGTATGCGCGCGATGTGCTTGAGGATCCGTTTTACTTCAAGCTCGAGAAGTCGTCGTGGTGGGTGTGGATCTACATCGGGCACGCGGCGTTGTACTTCGCGGTGGGTGCGATGTTCTCGCTTGAGATGGGCATGAGTCTGCTGGTGTGGGGCGTGATTGTGCGCACCGTCGTCGTTTGGCACATCACGTGGAGCGTGAATTCGCTGACGCACATGTTTGGCTACGCGAATTACGGCACTGGCGATCACAGCAAGAACAACTGGCTCATCGCGATCCTCGCGTCGGGTGAAGGATGGCACAACAATCATCACCATGATCCCGCGAGTGCATCCAATCAGCATCGATGGTGGGAAATTGATGTCACGTACTACTTGATTCTTGGCCTCGGAGTCGTGGGGCTCGCGAAGAACATTACGCCGCCTCGGCACAAGCGCATTGCGCAGAAACTCGCAGGCCGCTCGATTGACGCAGCTGCGACTGCTGCTCCGGACTGACGCGAACGCGTCCGGTAGAGAGTCTGCACGGACAGTATCGTTTTGACTTCTGCACTTTGAAATTCATCGGAATCTATGCACATGTTTATTTACGCCGCCAACGTCTTGCTCTCTCTTCCAATCATCGTTGTCCTCGGGCTCGGAGCCTGTGTCCCGCAACAGGATGGGACGAGCATTGCATCGTCGTCTTCGGGCGATCAAATCGCTGCGCCGCCCGCGCCAGCTCCTTCCCCCGAAATCGTTGAAGACACGTGGCCGCGCGTCTTCACCGTGGGCTCCGATGACATCACCCTCTATCCACCCAACATGCAATCGTGGTCAGGGACTCTCGTCACAGGCACGTGCGCATTCTCTGTCGCACCCACAGGCGGCAAGACGCAGAACTACGGCACGATGTCGTTCACCGCATCGACGGAAGTGAACAAGCTCAATCGCATGGTGACGCTTTCGGCGATACAGATCACGGGCGTATCGATGCCGACCAATCCCGCGCAGCAGACGGGATTGTTGAACGAGATTGAATCGCGGTCGAGCGGGAAGTCGATCAACATCGCACTCGATCGCTTCGAGGCTTCCGTTCCAAACATGAAGAACGCGCCGAGTGTTCCTTCGCATCCACTGCTGAACAATCCCCCCGCACTCTCCATTGTCGCGATGCCAACTGTGCTCGTACCTGTGCAAGGAACGCCTGTTTTGCAAGCGTTGCCGGGCACGTCGCTGCAACGCGTCATGAACACGCCGATGCTTCTCGTGCAAGATAATGCTGGAAAGTACTGGCTCAAGATTGCAGATGGTTGGATGACATGCGGATCGCTGCAAGGGAATTGGGCTGTCGGCAGCGCCACACAAGATCTCAACACCGCTGCGCAGTGGGCGCAGGGTGAAGCGTCGATCAACTTGCTCGCGCCCTCCGCATCAGACATTCCAACTGGATCCGACAAGTCGCAGACAGCGTCGCTCGCAGTGAGCGCGCCTGCAATCATCGTCTCCACAACGCCTGCAGAAATTCTCGTGACCGATGGCGCGCCGCAATGGATTGCTGCAGGAACAAGCGGACTGCTCTACATCAACAACACGAGCGCGAACATTTTTCAGTTGCAAGCGACGGGAACAATCTTCGTGTTGGTCTCAGGTCGTTGGTTCAGCGCGAACACCGTTGCGGGTCCCTGGTCCTTCACGCCACCTGATCAATTGCCCGGCGCATTCATGATGATGCCGTTGGATTGTCCGAAGGAAAACGTGCTTGCGTCGATTCCAGGATCTGCGCAAGCGCAAGAGGCAGCGATCGCGAACGCCGTCCCGCAGATGGCACGCGTACCGCACACGCAGACGCTTCCAGCGCCCACGATCATCGGTGGATCGCCATCATGGCAGCCAATTCAAGGAACATCGCTGAAGGTGATGGCGAATTGCGCGACCCCGATCTTTGAAGTTGGTCCGGGCAGTTACTACGCGGTGCAGAGCGGCATCTGGTTCACATCGAAGAATTACAACGGTGGATGGACGGTTGCATCGTGGGTCTCGCCTTCGATCTACATGATTCCACCATCGAGTCCTTATTACTATGTTACATACTGCCACATCTACAGCGCAACGCCTGACTATGTGCTCGTCGGATACACGCCGGGATACTTCGGCGCGTACATGCAAGCGGGCGTCGTCGTCTATGGAACGGGATATGTCTACGCGCCGTACTGTTCGACGGTATGGGTGCCGGTTCCTATGACGTATGGATGCGGCGCAGCGATGGTTTACAACCCATGGGCTGGATGGGCATACGGATTTGGAATGGGAATGGCAGTTGGTTGGGCCATCGGCGCAAGCACATGGCACTGCGGACCGTATCCATATTGGGGCCCGTACTACGGTGGCTACGGCGCCCACGGTGCTGCAGCATGGGGGCCTCATGGATGGGCTGCGACAACTGGAAATGTGTACCACCAGTGGGGTAGCGTGAGCACGATGAATCGATCGAGTGCAGGCTACAACTCGTGGACGGGTAATCAGTGGTCGACACACACGAGTGCTTCGTACAACTCCGCGACAGGCGCGCGCGCCGCGGGACAAACTGGTCACGTGGATAACGCGTACACAGGTAACTGGGCATCAGGTGCACGCGGCGCTGGCTACAACCCGACGACAGGAAATTATGCAGCAGGAAAGGGCGTCGTCGCAGGAACTCCTAGTGGCGCAACTGTTGCGGCAGGAGCGGGAACGGTTGGCAACACGAAGACTGGGCAGAGTGTTTCCGCTGCAGGCGTGAAGACGGACAATGGAACATGGGGAGTCGCGCACGGTGACAACGGCACAGCGGTGTCGACAGGCAACAACGTGTATGCGACGCATGATGGCAACGCGTACAAGTACAACGACTCAACCGACTCATGGCAGCAGCATTCAGGCGGCGACAATTGGAGCAACACAACAGACGCGAACACGACGCACTCGCTCAATCAGCAGCAAGCCACGCGAAGCAACGGTGATTTCCAATCGAGCAACGCGAGCCGCTATCAACCAGGCGGCGCAGGTTTTGACAGCAGCCGCACAAGTGGCGGCGGATCGAGCGGAAGTACGTGGGGCAACAGTTGGGGCGGCAACAGGAGTTCAGGTAGTTCATCGAACTCGAGCAATGCAGGTCGCTCCGGTCGAAGCGGTGGCGGCGGTGGTCGACGCTGAGTTGATGTGAACGAGGAGTACGAATGAACAGGGACCGACCAATTGGTCGGTCCCTGTTCATTTGTCAGTTCGATTCAAGGCATCGCGACTCAGTCGAGGAATCGCACACGACCGCTGTCAACGTCATAGATCGCGCCGAGAAGGCCGAGCTTGCCATCCGCATGCGCCTTCCGCAACATCTCGCTCCCCGCAAGAATCTGCGTCATCTGGTATCGCACGTTCGCTTCCGATGCTCCGTCGAGATTTGGCTTTCCATCCGCGCCATTCGCGGGCGTCGCGAGCCCAACGAGCCCAGGGCGAATCGCGGCAGTGAACACAGGCATGTTTCCCGGCAACTGATCGTTCCCATACGCGGCGCCTACTGCGCCGCACTTGGTGTGACCAAGGACGACAAGTGTGTGCATGCCAAGTGCGGCAAATCCATACTCAAACGTGCCAAGCGCACCCGGATCCTGGAAATTCCCCGCGATGCGAACAACGAACAGATCTCCCACGCCTTGATCAAACAGAATTTCGGGCGGCGTCCTGCTATCCGCGCAAGTAAGCACTCCCACCGAAGGCGACTGCCCAAACTTACCAGTCTTGATCACGCGCTCATTCTGCCACGCATGCGCCTCCATGCCGCCAGTGAGAAATCGCTGATTCCCAAGCTCAAGTTCCATGCGCGATTCCCCGATGGCAATGCCCGAAGTGCGCGGTGAAGTTGACGAGCAACCGAGAAGTGCAATGGTGAGCGACGCGAGCGCGAGAGTTCTGCCGACGATGTGTGAGTGAAGGTGACTAGTCATGATTCAAGGCTAACTGAAAGTCGTGACCTATCGTTGTGCGCGCGCAGCACTCATCGAGGAAGGGCATCGAGGTGTTCGAACAAAAACTTTGCGCGGCGGAGGTTGCCGTATTCGCTTTCGGCACAGCCGTGGCCTGCGTTGGGGATCACGAGCAGTTCGAAGTCCTTCTTCGCATCGATGAGTTTTTGTGCGACTTGCATCGTGGATGCGGGGTCGACGTTCTGATCGAGTCCGCCCACTAGAAGCATGAGTGCGCCGCCGAGTTTGTGCGCGTCTTCGGCGTTGGAGTTGCGCGCGTAACTTTCATCCACGGGCCAACCCATCCACTGTTCGTTCCACCAGATCTTGTCCATGCGATTGTCGTGGCAACCGCAGTCGGCAACCGCGACGCGATAGAAGTCCGCGTGATCAAGCACAGCGCGCATTGCGTTCTGTCCGCCCGCGCTTCCGCCGAATATGCCTACGCGTGAGAGATCGATGGACGAGTCGCGTGCAGCAAGCGCGCGAATCCACGCGATGCGATCTGGAAAGCCCGCGTCCTTGAGATTCTTCCAACACACATCGTGAAATGCTTTCGAGCGCCAGTTGGTGCCCATGCCGTCGATCTGCACAACGATCGCACCAAGTTCGGCATACTCGCGACTTCGACTGCTTCGTTCAAACCAAGTTGCCACGTGATGATCATGCGGACCCGCGTAGATGTTCTCGATGACGGGGTACTTCTTCGTCGGGTCGAAGTTCATCGGTCGAAACACGAGTCCCCAGATATCCGTTGTTCCATCGCGACCCTTCGCAACGAATCGTTCCGGCGCGCGCCAACCTGCGGTGATCATCGCACGAGCATCACCAGCGCCAAGTTCAACAATCACTGCGCCATCGCTGCTGCGACGAAGTTCGTACACGGGCGGCATGTCGCTGCGCGCACGCACGCAAACCAGCGCAGAGTGATCTGGCGAGAATTCAACTCGGCATGTTCCATCGCCTGAGGTGAGCATCGTGACTTCGCCCGTATCGATCGCAATGCGCGCATGATGGACGTCATAGGGGCTTGCCGAATCTCCATGACCCATGAGCGCAACATCCATCGTTCGGTGCGCAGTCTCCACTCCGTGCACGCGGCGAACGAGCCACTCGCCCTTCGTCAATTGCCGTTTCACAGTTCCCGTGGCAACGTCGATGACATAGAGATGGTTCCACCCATCGCGCTCGCTCATCCAAAGAAGTTCCCCAGAGTCATCGAGCCAGTTATGCCAAATCTTGTTGGTGTAATCGACGAAGGTCGGAAACGACTCTTCCGCGATTACGCGCGACGCGCCTGTTTCAAGATCGAGCGCAATCATGCGCAAAACTTGATGCCCACGTTGGTTGTACTTGAACGCGACCTCGCGACCATTCGCAAGAAAATGCACATCGTCGATGGACCACGGATTTGCGAACAGCGCAGTGTCAACGGGAATTTCACGCACGCGAAATTTCGTTGCCGCAGTCGCATCGCGTTCAACACGAAAGATGTGCGGAAAGGCACGGTCTATCGCATCACCAGGCTTGGCGTACTCAAACGTCTTGAGCCGGGGCTGCAGTTGATCTTTCGGCGC
>QWPV01000034.1:0-7130 GCA_003671055.1 Planctomycetota bacterium | reverse complement strand
CCACGTCCTCGGCCCAACCGGATCGTGATACAGCGATACCGCCGCCCGAATGCGCGCATGTGCCGCATGCATCGCCGCAGCAACATCATCGAGTGTTCGCAGCGAAGGCGCCGCGTCCTGCGGTGCAGCGAGTGCATTCATCGCGCACACGAGAAACAAAAACATTGTGAGAAGGGCAAATCGGATTCGCATGTCAGCACGCTATCCGTTGTCCGCCATCACGACTGAGGCGGCGCTTGCTCCGCGACGAGCAAGTCCAGTTCAATCCGTTTCACTAGAGAGGGCGGCGCGTTGTCGGACATGCCAAGGACTCGACGAGCACGCAGCGCTGTTGCGCGCGCAGTTTCGATTTCGCCACACACGGCTTCGCAACGCGCAAGCGTCGCGAGCGCCACAGCGCGCCAGAGAAGCGTTTCAGCGTTCGATCCATCTGCTTCGGTCGTTTCGTGAAGGAAATGCAGCAGCTCGCGCGCCTCTTGAGCGCGCGACAGATCGAGAAGGATTCGCCCAGCATCTGCACTCAGTGCGTTGCGCGCACTTTGGTCAAAGGCTGCGCCGAGTTGAGGTTTCGAGAGCGCTTGCATCACAACGCGGAACGCATCGTCGCGTCGATTCAGCAGGCGCAGCGCTTCTGCGAGCGAGCGGCATTCTTGCACGGTTGCAACGGACTGCGCGGGTCCAGTGATTGCGGGCTCGATGATCGCGACGATCTGTGCGCACTCGTTCTGTAGTTCAGCAAACGCAAGATTGCGCGCAAGATCCGCTGCAGTGTCAAGCATCTCGTAGCGACCATCATCGATGGCTGCGTGGAGCGCATCAGCGGTGTCTTGCATGACGCGCCCATCTTGCGGGTCGCGCATGAATGATTTGCGCCGCGCAAGTTCCGCTGAGACGAGCGCGAGGTAGTTCGCCCTCGTGTGCATGGCAACATCGCCGCTCCGGAGTTCCGAAGCAAGCGTGCGGATTTCATGATCCTCAAGCGCACGCACCGACCACGCGACCGCATCAATCGTACGAGGATCATCCCAGCCAAGATTCGTCACAAGTGCGCGGAACGCGACGGCGACAGTGTCGTCGTTTGAAACTTCTCGCATGCCATGTGCATCAGTTGGCGCTGATTGCTTGAAGAACATGATCGCGCGTGCGAGAGCGGAGAGCGCCTCGAGCGTCGTGGCGGAAGTTGCTCCAAACGCTTGCTGCCGAGCGTCGAGCGCAATCTTGTACTGAACGATCGCCGCCTCATGCATCCCGACGAGTTCATACATCCGAGCTGCGATCATGCGCTTGTCGGCTGCTTCATCGAGGGGCAGGTTGTTCGCGTCGAGCGACTTTGCGAGTGCTGCTGCTGCATCGACGACGCGCGCGTCCTTCCCCTTCGCGCGAACCGAAGGATCCTCAAGCGCCTCCAGCATGCCACTTATGTAACGCTGCGCGCGCATGGCTTCGTTGTATGCATAGTTCGCGCCGATGAGACTCGCGACAGTGATCCCGAGTACCGTCGTGATGCTCAGCGCAATCGCAACGGTTGCAACGGGTCGACGGCGCATACTTCGCAGGCTTCGTTCGATGAAGCGTGGACGACGCGCAACCACTGGCTCTCCGTTCATCCAGTGTCGAAGGTCTGCAGCGAACTCGGGCGCACTCAAGTAGCGACGGGCAGGATCTCGTTCGATTGCCTTGAGGAGGATCGCAGCGAGATCTCCGCGAAGTTCGCGGATGTGCGGCGCTGCACGCACTGGGTCTAATGGCGCATCGAGCGTGATCGCCCGCATCGCTTGCGCGGCGGTGCTTCCAAGTTGGTAGGGCAGTCGTCCCGTGCAGAGTTCGTACAAGATCAGCCCGAGTGCGTAAAGATCCGTGCGGGCGTCAACATCACTTGATGCTTCAAGTTGCTCGGGGCTCATGTAGGCAAGCGTGCCAACGATCATGCCTTCAGGAGTGAGCGAACCAAGATGCGTTGCGAGCGTCGCTCCGGTGTTGCCACTACGCGCAACGCCGAAGTCGATGACGCGAGGGCGATTCGATGCATCCATCAAAATGTTGCCGGGCTTCAGGTCCCGGTGGATGACTTGCTTCAGATGTGCGTGGTGCACGGCGTCACATGCATCCGCGACTGCTGCGACGCGTTGCTTGATCGAGTGGTCGCGTCCCCACTCACGAATGTTGCGCGCGCCTTCAATGAGTTCCATCGCAAACCACGGAAGCGCGCGCGATTCAGATTCGATGACGCCGGCTGCGAAGAGCGGGACAATCCCAGGGTGCGACAAGCGCGCGAGTGTGCGGACTTCCTGCCGGAAGCGTGCGACCGCGCCCTCCGAAGGCAGCGCGAAATGCAAGATCTTCAGCGCAACGACGCGTCGCGGATAGTCTTGCTTGGCGCGAAAAACGCTGCCATTCGAGCCACTAGCGATCTTTGATTCGATGAGGAATCCTTCGACGACATCACCCACTGCAACAACGGATGAGACCCCTGGTGTAGTGAATGGGTGTTCGAGAAACGTGTTCGCATCACGATCTGCTGCAAGCAATTCTTCGAGCCGCGCAGCAAGCGCCGGGCGCGAACCCTGCAGTTCGCGCAAGAGTTCGTCGCGCGACTCTGCATCGAGTTCGATTGCTTGAGAGAAGAGATCAGGAAGTTCGTCTGCGTAAGGCTCGCGAGTGTTTGTCACCGTGTCCTCTTTCCGCAATGAATGCTTAGGATTCCCGAGGCGGGGCTGGAGTGACGGCCTTGTCCTTGGTTGGACTTGCAGATGCGCGATCGAGCCGAGACTTCAGCCACGCGCGAGCAAACACCCAATCGCGTTTCACTTGTGCAAGTGAGATTCCAACCACCTCGCCAATGTGCTCGAGTTCGAGCCCCGCAAACGAGCGAAGTTCGACAACCTTGGTTTGCCGAGGGAAACTCTGTGCGAATTCTGAGAGCGCTTCGTCGAGATCGAGCACGTCGACTCCATCGCTGTATGCCACAGCCATCGCATCGTGCAGCGAGACGCGCAGCGCACCACCACCACGCTTGTCGCGTGTTCGGGAGCGCGCATGATCGACGAGCACGCGCCGCATACAGATCGCCGCGACGCCAAGAAACTGCTCGCGATTGGCCCACGCATTGCCTTCGTGCGACGCGGTGCCCTTCTCTTGGCCAAGGATTCGAAGCAGCGCCTCGTTGACGAGCGCAGTCGGCTGTAGCGTGTGCCCATCCGGTTCCTTCGAGAGGTACACAGCAGCCATTGCGCGGAGCTCGTCGTAGAGCGCAGCAGCAAGAGCGTCGGTGGAGTTTGGTGGAGGTACCTTTCCCAACAGGAAGAGCGTACCGCGAGCCACCCCAATCGCGAAATCGCAGCATCATTGGGAAACGCGCTCAATGGACGCTTGATGGCTCGCAATTTGAGCATGGTCGAAAGAACGTGAGCCGCGGCCCCCTTGCTGAACGCGTTGAAACGAGAATAGCCCCATGGTGGAAACGGATCGAGAGACTTCACACTTGCAAGTTGCACAGAGCAATATCAATCTCAGATACACGATTGCAGAGAGGCGCGGTGCCGAATGGGACCTTTAGTAGAAGCTGGATTCGGTTGCTTCCTCATGTGGGGAATTGTGCGCCTTCCGTTGTACGCACTCATTGGTCTCGCATGCTTGGGGTGGTGGATCGTTGAAGGGGCTGTCGGCGGTTTTGACAGCATCCAAACTCCGTGGTGGTCCGCCGCGTCAGCCGCAGTGACATTCACCGCAAACTACTGGGCGATGCGTGCTGTTAAAGTTTTCCAGCAGCAAACTGCGTTCTGGATATTGATGATCGCGACCGAAGTACTGCTTTGGTCCGCAGTAGCTCAACTCGGATTTCAACGCGGGTTCGCGCTCTTCTTCGTAGCAGCGTCACTCGGGTTAGTGCTTTTCCCGCTCGTGCTTTTTGTTGAGCGTGGGAAGCGTGAGTTTGGGGGACTCAATGACGACGAAGTCGGCATGTACGGAACGAGCCGCGCGATCGTGATCGGTCTCGGTGCCGGAGTCGGCGCAATGTTTCTCGGAGGGAACGCATGAGACTTCAAAATCTCTGCGTGCGGCAATCTCCCGTTCGGCAACTTGACGTATTCAACATTGGATCGGACGACATCGATGCTCGATGACATCCTCCCAACCACGTGGCTTGTGCTCCGTTGGATTGCAGTTCTTGCTGCAGCATATCTTGTGCGGACGATCGGAAAGCAAGTCCTCTTTGCAGTGGCTCCCGGAATGCTACCTCTAGGTGGGCTCGCAGCGGTATTCGTTGGAGTGCAGATTGCGCCAGGCAGCAACCTTCTCGCGGCATGGATACTTGTTGGAACACTCTGCGCGTCCGCGATCATTTCCGTTGTGGCTGTATCCAAAACGCGGCCATCGTTCCAAGGAGGTTTGCCAACGAACATGGAGGCGGCGGAAGCGTGGGGTCGACTCTCTGGTCTCATTTTGTGGGACGAAGTAGGTTCTGCGATCTGCGGAACAGGTTACGCGATATGGCTTCAATTCCGCATCTAGTACGGCCGGCGCTAATCGTAATCTCCTTGAGGGCACTATGAATCCACACGATCATGAAGTCAGAATCAAGAGCGAAAGTGATTTGAAAGAATCACAGAACGGTCTAACCGCGGCGAGTGTCTTGCGCTGGATCGCAGTCCTGCCGGGCGCATACCTCGCCTATTTCCTAACGTCTCTGCTCTCGATTGTCTTGTTGCCGTGTTTGCTTCAGATGTTCTGCTTCGGTGCGATATTGATGGAATGGACTGGCCCGATCCTCATGGGTGCGCTCGGAGGATTGGGAGGCGTGGCGGTCGGCGCGTGGATCGCGCCCAGCCATCGGATTGGAACCGCGCGCGTGCTCGCAGGATTGCTTTGGGTGAATGCAGTGGCCTCCCTTATCCTCGAGACGACCGGATCCGAACTGCTCCCACCAGGTGAAGGCAACGAGCGTTGGATGTCAGTATGCGCGTGCCTTGCAGCAGCGGTCGCGGGAACCGTTTTCGCGAAGCATCGCGGTTCCGACTGAGTAAAGTTTTTTCGGTGGAGGCTATTGATCGGGCGTGACGAAAATTGATGAAGCCTTCGATGGCTGAAACGAAGTATTCCCATGTCAAAACAAACTGAAGCGATCAATCACACCGCAACAGTCGCGGGTCTCGCGGGAATGATCTTCGCGGGTCTTGGTTTTTTCCCACTGCCGTATGGCTACTACCTGTTTCTGCGACCGACGCTCGTTGTGATCTGCGTGTTGCTTGCACTCTGTGCGATGGTGAAGCGAACGTACAGTGTGCTTCTGCCGCTCGCGTGCATTGCGGTGCTCTTCGTTTCTGTCAAAGGATTGCCAAAGGCCGTTTGGGCGATGCTTGATCTCGCCACCGCGGTTTCACTTGTGGTCATTACACACAAGATTGTGTCAGCCAAACCCGAAAGCACCGAGTCTTCGTGAGCACGGCTTGTGAAGGGGAATAGACGCGATGTCCGCACATGGGGAAGTCGTGCGCCGGACGGATCCATTCCATTCTCCTACGCGACTGGCTCGCGACCGCCCTCAATTCGCGCCCAGAATTTTGGCAGGAAATTCAGGAGTCGTTGATTTGTGCGCTACCGTTCGTTGGCATGTTCGCTCGATAGCGAACCGGAACGAGATTTTTGTGAAACCAAACCGTCTGCTGGAATTGTTGCGCGATCCTGTCTATAGCGCAGTTGTGGTGCGTTGTACGAGTGGGGCTGAGTATGTCGTTTCGGGTGAAAACAGTTGGTACTACAACCCGCCCTATCGAACTCTGAGCCTCGTGCATGACGCGCGAACGACAATCGAAATCGATATTGCGTTTATTGAGTTACTGATCTTGCGTGAGGCAACTCCCGACCTGCAGTGAGCCGAGCGATCTTGAACTCTGCCACGCCGCCGCCTAGACTGATCAACCTGAGACTGCACCATGCGACCAACTCACGAAACACTCTTTGAACTCATTGGGCAGCCGTTCAAAGGGTCGATTCGGTCTTTGCGTGGTGCGCGTGCGCCGTTTCGGCCGATTCGATTTGTGTTTCAGACGCCGGATGGAGTGAAGACGGTCGAGGTCCGTGAGAAGGGGCTCATCGGGTTTCTCACGGGCACTGGGCATTTCAAGTTTGTGCAGCCTGTTGGTAGGGAAGAGCATCAGTATTACGATGAGCTCGTCGAGGCTGGGTACATCGATGAACTTGATGCGCGGGACCTTGGTCGGCATGCGTCTTGAGGGGTGAACTCTCTAGGGACGGTTGACACGGATTCTCCTACGCTGCTCGCATGCGTACTCGCATTGCACCTCAAATTTTGATTGGAGTTTCGCTTTTTACTTTCCCGCTCGGCACATTTGCGCAGGAGGCGGGGGTTGTTGCGGAATCGGTACATCCGACCACATAGGTAACACTCCGTACCGGGCACATGGGTGACAAGAGCCCCGGTCCGAAGACGATTCTCGGGTCTTCTTGGAGCGGCGTGGTCATCCAACATCAAAGGATTCTGATTCGTTGCCGAACAAATTGTCGGTGATGATCTTCAACGGTTCCGCGTGACCGAAAGCGTGATGAAGAAGGCGGAGGAACTCTCAAGGACAACAGCGATTCATAATGGGTTGATGCGAATGATGGCTTGCCTGATTGACGCGCACGCTCAACCGATGCCGCGGCGGATGTCGTAGAGGTACCACGACTCGAGCTTCTCGCGCGCCCATGGGGTCTTGCGGAGGAAAGTCAAACTCGACTTGATGCTCGGATTCGTGGTGAAACAGCGAATGTTGATGCGCGTGCTGAGTGCTTCCCAACCATGCCGTTCCACGAGCGTGGTGAGGATGACCTCGAGGGTGAGTCCATGGAGTGGGTCGCGTGGGTTCTCTTGCATGGGTCGGAGAGAGTCTAATGCGCTTTGTGCCCGCGAAGAAGAAGCCCAACACGAAGTCGACGCAACCGCTCACTGGCGAACTGCTCATCAAAGAAGTGTGTCGACGCATTCGCACGGCGCGCTCGCTGTGGGATGCGCACAACAACGCAGCGTGTCGGGGCGAGCGCACGAAGGCCATGGAAATGTACGAATCACTTTCGCATGAGCAGCGGGAGAAAGTTCCACAGACGTTGCGCGTGTGGCTGCGCTATCG
>QWPV01000033.1 GCA_003671055.1 Planctomycetota bacterium | reverse complement strand
TTCGCGTTGCTTTGCGAAGGGATCGACATCGACATGCTGAAGAATGCCTGCTCTTCGATCTTGTCGTAGCCGCCGATGAGGCTGAGGTTGAAATCAGGGAAGGAGCGCGTGACGGAGCCAGAAATCGCGCGGAGATCGTTGTATACAAAGTCGTACTGCGGACTGAATGCAACCATGTATTTCTTGCCGACGCGATAGAGCATGCCGAGTTGCAGCAGTTCGCTGTTGGTCGGCGCGATGTATCGATATTCGATGTAGGTCGAGAGCGACGGATCGTGCCGCATCTCGAGCCCGATGGAACCGAGCGCAAGGTTGTACGGAACGTCGACGTTGTTCTCATTGGGTGCGAGACGGCTGTCAAACAAGTATGTCGCTGTGCCACCGAGCGTGAGTGCATCACTCAACGCCCATGTGCCGCTGCCGTATGCATTACTTCCCCACTGTGAGAGCTCGGGTCGCCACGAATAGAACTGTGGAATCGGCGATTGCGCGTAGTGCAGAGGATCGGACGTGTCCGTGGTCTGGAACTCACTGCCGCCATCGTTCACCACCACGCCTGTGTCGATCTTCAGCCAATCAACACTCTGCCACGCGCCTGGACCACCGCGTTGTGTTTGCAGTGTTTGTCGAAGTCCAAACTGCGACGCCGCGCCGCCCGATTCGCCTTCGATGGCCTGATCGTAGACGGGCATGTTCCCGTTGGCCACGGAGTCATAGCCAGCCCACAGTGTGCTATAGGGTTCGAGGATGTGGCGCAATCGATAGACGTCGAGCAACTTGCTTTGCGCGGAGTCATTGATCAACGTGAAGCGTGCACTCGCGCGCGCACCGATCGCAAAGAGCCCGCGCACATTCGACGCGTCAGGCGAGTACAGCGCGAACTCGTCACCAAAGTAGCCGCTGCCATCTGCAGAGATAAACGGAGTGAAGTTGGCGGTGTCACTCGACATGGCAACGCTCAACTCGTGACGCGTATAAAGCCTAGAAACCCAGTTGTTTTCGTAGCCCGCAGTGCTGTAGGCATCAAAGATGTCGTCGGTGGGCGCGAGGCCAGGGAAGGTCGCTGCGTACACACCGAGCGAGTTCGGTGTTCCCTTTGTCGCGTTGAGACTCATCACACTTGTCGTCCACGTTTGCGTCCACGTGAGCCAATCAAGCGGCTTGTCACCGAAGCGTGAATAGTCGAACTCTGGAAACTTGTTGACGAAGTATCCGCGGCTCGCCATCAAGTACGAATTTGAGATGAAGTCATTGAGGTCGTACTTCATCAAGAGCGACACGGAAGAGTTCCCAGCGGTGTCCGCGAAGTACACGCTCGTCTCATACTCGCGCCGCTGATCGAAATCTTCCTCGCGCCAGGTGGTGACGAAGGTTTGATCGCTGATGGCGCTGACTTGCGCTTGCATGAACGCGTCGGCGCTGAAGTCCGAGGTGTACTCGCCGTCGAGGATGCCGCGCGTTGCAGCGTCTTGCGCGACTTCAATGCCAGCGCTGGTGAGATCGGTGCCGCCAAAGTCGTACAGAACATACGCGTCGAGTTTTCCTCGGCGCATCGACTCCGACAATTTCAACGTCGTCCCAACACCCGGCCCGCGTTCGCTGAATGCTTCGACAGTTAACTCCGCGTCGAAGCCATCGATCGGCTTCGCGCCAATCAGTTGCATCAGATCCCACTCGGTGGAGAGTTGGAGTCCTTTGAATTCTTCGTAGCCCGTCTTGATGCCGCGAATAGGGGGCGTATCGACGGGCCCTTCGAATCCTGGAAGTGGAAACACACGCTTGCCGCCGATTTGGATTCCAGCGCCTTCGCTCCGCACGTACACGCCGCCGCCTTCATCGTCGGGCTGTTGCGTCACCGTCACTTTGTCCACGCCGATGGAGAGATGCGGCGTGAAGAATTCGCTGGTCGAGACCGTGGCGAAATCCGATTGCCACTCATTCGCAGCAACTTGGCGCAGTTCCGCCGCACGGGCATACATCGGAAGTTCTGCGCGACGGCGATCGTAGGTTCGAAGCACAGCGTCGATGATCATCGCGCGATTGTTCGCGAGGTCGTAATACACCTGCGCGCCGCGAATCGTGTACGAGCCATCCGTTGCTTGCACTGCGCCTTCGAGATAGATGCCAGCAATCTGATCGGCGTTGAGACTGCGCGAGTTCTTTCGCAGCGACGCGAATGCTCCAGGCGCGAGAAACACGACGCCGCGTTCAGCGCGCAGTTGCAGCGTTTGTCCGCCACGCGATGCACCTGTTGCGTATTCGATTTCCACGTGGCCGGTGAGCATGATGCGGTCACTCGCTTCATCGACCGCGAGTGCATTCGCGGAGAACGCAACCGTGCCATCGGGCTGGAAAATAGGCACATCGACGCGAGGCGCGCGCACTTCGATGCTGCTCGGAAGATCGGCCTGCGACGCGGCGAGTGCTTCAAGTGGCGTTCCACCCACGCGCAGTGGCGTTGGCGCAACGCTTACTTTGATGTCGAGATTCGGTTGGCTCGAAAGCGACTTCGTGCCTGCAGCAAGTTGTCCGAGATACGTAGTGAGTCGTGCTTCGCCCGCGCGAGTGAATGCGCTTGCGGGAGGTGTGCGTTCATCGCTTACCACGAGCGAGACGCGCGTTTCACCGAGATACGACGCAGTGATAAGAAGATCTTTGCCACTCGCACCCGAACCAGCACTGCGCGTAGGTTCCTCCGCACGCTCAAACCACGCGGCAACTTGCGTCACCAAACCATTCGCTGTCGGAAGACGATTGATCCACACCAGCGCGCGCTTCGCACGAATGGAGTAGGAGCCGAGTTGGAATCGAACTTCGCCGTCGAGTAAGAGTCGTTGCGTGTCATCGACCTTCCATCGACTCGCCTTCGTTGCCGAAAGCGTGAGCCCACCATCAAGAGGGCGACTTGGAAGCACGAATCCACCGAGCGATTGCCCATTGATCGCGATACGACGCGTCGTCGTGTCAACACTCGAGGGGACTTCTTGTGCGAACGTTGGCGCCGCACTCAATACGCTCATGGTTGTCGGGATGACGAGAAGAAACGCAGCGAGTCGTTGCACGGTGACGAATGGTACTCAAAGTCGGAGTCATCGCCACTTCGCAGGACCTTCAGGCATCGGCGTCAAACTGCGCAGCAACGCCATCGCGCTGAAGCCAATCGACGCCACTGCGAGAAGGAGGGTTCCTTCAAGCACGAGTCCGACAGCAATGAGCCACGCCGAAGCAGTGACAGCACGCCAGAGTGCGCCGCGACGGAGGATTTGGTCAGCGCGTCGCCGGCGTTCATCGCCTTCACACTTCGCGCGAGCAGCAAAGTGCAGGTAGGTGCATCCGATGAAAAATACGCCCGCAGGGATCGAGAGTTCCGCGTACCCCATCTCGCCCGGAATCCAATCGATGTTGACATTCGTGATGCGCGCAGTTTCGACAATGACTGCGATGATGCACAGGATGCTCGCTGCGAGAATGAATCGCGATCGCGTGGAGAGCAGCGGTCGTTTCCCTTCCACTATGTACGCAGCCGTCGCGGTCGCGATGGATTCGAGTACTGCCATTACGACCACGATCGCGAAGGGAAATCGTCCGTCAGGAATGAGCATGCTGATGCCGCTCAGTACGCCGAACAACGCAAGCCGAGCAGCGGGGACGTACTTTGCAGCGGCGTCGTAAATGAGAATCGCGACAGCGAGCAGCAGCGCGAGTGGAACCGCGACTCCGCCAAATGGATACGCACCAACGAATCCGCACAGCAAGCACGCGCTTGCGAGGAGCACTGCATGGCGAGCTGGAATTTGTCCTGCAGGAATGGGCCGTTCAGGAGCGAGTGCGCGATCGCGCTTCACATCGACGAGATCATTCAGCACGCCACCGAACGCAAAAAACCCGATGGCAACAGCGGCAGAGGCGATGAGTGCGAGCGTGAGCGGGATCGGTGACAGCGCGGTTGTGTCAGCGCTCGGGAATGCTCGAGAGAGAAGCACCACGAGCCAAATGTCTGCCACAGCGCCCAAAGCGATGCTCGCACGCGTTAAACGTGCTGTCGAAAGGATGTTTGTGAGCATCCGCATGCGGCGAGGGTACCACCCGCTCGGCTACACTCGTTCCCCCATGCGTCCAAGCGTTCAATCAGAGGTCGATGCCAGCGGACTCCGCGTCGGTGTTGTCACGAGCCAGTACCACGACGCAGTCACTTCACGCCTCCTTGAAGGGGCACGAGAGTGCTTCCTTGCGGCCGGCGGAGTCGACGCCAATCTTCTCTGCGCGAGCGCGCCTGGTTCGTACGAGTTAATCGCGATCGCACACACGCTTGCATTGCGACCAGACCTCGATGCAGTCGTGTGCCTCGGTTGTGTACTCACGGGTGAAACGCGGCACGACGAATACCTGTGCGAAGCAGTCGCCAATGGTCTTGCGCACATCTGCGCCACCACGGGAAAGCCCGTCGCATTCGGCGTACTCACATGCCCTTCGATCGAACACGCCAACGCGCGTTCGGGCGGTGCCAAGGGCAACAAGGGCGAGGAAGCCATGCGCGCATCGATCGCAGCGGCGCAAAGCATTCGTGCGATCAAGGGACTTCCACTCGGACGGGCATCGCGATGAGCGAGCCAAAGGTGAAAGGCGCTTCGAGCGCGAAGGTTCGTCATGTCTCTCCACATCGACGGAGTGCAGTTGCTGCGCTCTATCAATTCGATGCTGGCGGCGCGAAAGATCTCGACTCCGTTCGTACCGGACTTGAGGAACTCGAACTGTTCGAAGCAGACGCACGAGACGCAGAGCTTGAAGCCGCGGCGACGAATGAGCTCGTTACTGAAACGTCGACACGTCGAGCGCTTGATCCTGAAGCCGCGCGTCATCGCAGTGAGGCGATCGAAGCAGGGCTAGCGCTCGCGGCACTTGCGTGGGAGTTTCGCAAAGAGGCGGATGTCGACATTGCGAAGTACGCGAAGGAATGGCCAGTCCATCGCCAGCCCATGCTCGACCGCGCCATCATGCGTTTAGCGTGGTACGAGTTGATGCACGGCGAAGGGCGCACGCTTGCGAATCCAGCCGAGCAGCAAGGCAATGCTGGCCGCGTCATCAATGAAGCGGTGGAGCTTGCGAAGCGATTTTCGACGGAGAAATCAGGCGGTTTCGTGAACGCGATTCTTGATCGCATTCACAACGCACGCCTCGCTGCGAAAACAGGCGACACGGCATAACGCTCATGGGGATCTTTCGCGCTGCACTTGATCTCGTTCGCAAGGGCGTCCAAAAGACAGCCGCGGTGTTCGGCGCGCAACTTCGATCGCTGCTCAAAGGCAAGCGTCTTTCCGCCGAACTCATCGATGAGATCGAACGACGGCTCATCGGCGCAGATGTTGGCGTGAAGGCGACGCGTGAAATCATCGAAGGACTTCGCGCAGATTTCAGTGCGGGCAAAGCGCAGACTGGTGAAGATGCGATTGCGTATCTCAAGCGCGCGTTGAAGAGTCGATGGTCGAGCGAAGCGCAGCCGCTTGCAGTTGCTGCACAAGCACCGACAGTGATTCTCGTGTGCGGCGTGAATGGCGTGGGAAAGACCACGAGTGTCGCGAAGATCGCGAAGAGTCTCAAGGACGAAGGACGCACAGTGCTCCTCGCTGCAGCGGACACATTTCGCGCGGGCGCTGTCGAGCAACTCGCAACCTGGTCGCAGCGACTCGGCATCGAAATGGTGCGAGGGAAGTCGGGCGCGGATCCAGCAGCTGTGGTGTTCGATGCTGCGGAAGCGGCTCTCGCGCGCGGCGTCGATGTGCTGCTCGTCGATACCGCTGGGCGGCTCCACACGCAGGACAACTTGATGCGTGAACTCACGAAGATCAAGAACGTCGTGGCGAAGAAGATTCCAGGCGCGCCGCATGAAGTGCTCTTGGTGCTTGACGCAACGAGCGGTCAAAACGCGATCAATCAGGCGCGTGTGTTCGGCAGCGCAGCAGGGGTTACCGGCATCTTTCTCGCGAAACTTGATGGCACCGCGCGTGGTGGCATCGTCGTTGCGATTCGCGACGAGCTCGATGTGCCCGTCAAACTCATCGGCGTGGGTGAGCGGCCGGAAGATGTGCAGGCGTTTGACCCCGACCGCTTTGTCGAAGCGATGTTTGAGGAGTAGATTTTCGTGATTCTCTGGCTCATTCGCGAATGCGGAGAAACTACGATGGACTGCCTTCGGTATGCGAAGGCTCCGTTCGCGATGCCCAGGACCGCTCGATCTATGCGCCGTTCGCACTTCACAACTTCACGTGCTGCCTTCACGCTCATCGAGATGCTCGTCGTGATTGGTGTAATTGCGACGCTGCTTGGGATCTTGCTTCCTTCGTTGAGCGCCGTGCGGCGTGCAGCGGAGAGCACCGCATGCGAGTCACAGTTGCGACAACTCTTCGTGGGGCTTGAGTCGTATCGAAGGCTCACGAAGGATTTGATTCCGATGTGCGACTTCCTTCCCGCCGTCACATCCAATGGACCGGTGGGAGGCTTGCCCGCGCTCCTCGATGGATTCATCGACATCGATTGCAAGTGCTGGTTGTGTCCTGCGGACATGGACGAAGATGAGTCACTCTCGACGGGCACGAGCTACTTCTATGTGCCAGGATTGCTGCGCTACTCGCCACAAATTCAGATCCAGGCAGCGCAACTTGCATTCCTCCTTTCGCAAGATGCCTCGCTCAGTCCACGATTGCGCGAGCGTCGCCGTGTGGAAACCGAAGCGAAACTCGTGACAAGTTTCTACATGTCGAGTCCGCGCACCTTTGCACTTATCACCGACAGTCAAGATCGCCATGTTGTGGGCGATCGAGTGCCTCGCAACGGCGTGTACCTTGATGGAAGTGTGCGCGCAGTTGAAATTGAAGAAGACGTCGCGCAAGACTAACGGAGCGAAACCACATGAGCTTGAGTGACACCATCTCCGACTACCGCTGGCGCTTCAATGAGTATGCGTCGAATGTGATCGAAGAGCGACAGCAGCAATTGAAGCGCGGCGCGGGCGCGTGTGCTGTGCTGTTGTTACTCGGTGGCGGGGTGTACTGGTGGACGAGTGTGCGTTTCCATCAACCGCCGTCTATTTTCGATTCGCCGGTGGATGATGTGTTTGGCTACTTGTCGATGGCGGACTTCTCGAAGCTTCCCCTGGAAGAGCGACTCGCGTTTCTGCTCAGTCTTGCGGATCGATTTCGAAACTTCAGTCAAGGTGACTCTGCAGCAGCGGCCGCATTTCTCGCAGGACTCGCAGGACCCGCGCGTGAACAAGCGACGCAGAACGTTCGACTCCTTGCGAAAGATATTCTCGCGCAAGGTGCCGCGGGATACTTCGATGTGCCAGAGTCTGAGCGCGGAAACTACATCGATTCGTGGTTGCTGCGATGGATGAAGACCGGCGAGCGAGCCGCGAAAGGTGAAGAGGGCGCGAAGAACGAAGAGACTGACGAAGAGCGCTTGAAAGACTTGAAGGAAAACGCCAAGCGCGGTGAACAGCGACGAGGCGAGCGCGGCGCAGGTGCCGGTGGCGGCGGTGAATCAGGCGCAACGAATCCGCTTCCATCACTCACCACCGATGGCGCCACACGCTTCCTCGACTTCTGGGGCAGCGACGTCGAAAGCGCGTCAACCCCACGAGAACAAGGCCAAATCGTGCGATTCCTCGGCGACGTGCGCAAACGCATGTTGCAGTGAGTACTCATCGCCAGTCGTGGCGTGGATAGCGGCGACGAAGTGCGTTGCGCATTTCGGGGTAGAGGACTTTCCAGAAGTTGCCGAGGTCTTGCGTGACCTGCAGTGGGCGGAGATTTGGTCCGAGGATTTCTAATGTGATGGGCACGCGACCGTTGGCGACTTTCGGTGTTTCGTCGAGTCCGTAGAAGTCTTGGATCTTCGATCGTCCGCGCGGCGAGGCGCCAACTTCGTAGTCGAGTTTCATCTTTCTGCCGCTCGGAAGTGCGATCGATGCGGGCGCGACTTTCTCGATGAACTGTTGATCATCCCAGTTGAGCGCGGAGCGCAGTGCGTCGAGTGATGACTTGCACTCGACCTCTCTCGCGCGCACGCAACCTGTGACAAGTTCAGCGTGCAGGATGTCGAGGTCATCGTCGGCGTAGGTGAGCAATGCGCGCTCGGGAAACCACTGCGCCACACATCGAACACGCGTGATCCATGGTTCGCTGTGCGTTTCCCAGTCCTCAAACTTGATATCGCCGCTCTTGATGCGTGCGAGGAGTTCTGCTTCCACCGCGGGCGATGGTGTGGGATTGCGCGACTTGCGTGCGATCACGATCTCTGCGAACAAATGTTCTTCCGCGCATTCAACCGCGCGCAGTTCGGCGTTCCACTGCGTGCCGACGCGTGTGCTGAATTGCTCAGGAAGTGCTTGTTCTATGAGTGTTTGGGGAACGGGGTGCGCAATCGGAATCGAGACGAGTCGATCGTGCTCTGGACCACTCTCGCGAATCTCAAGCGCGAGGAGAAAGCCCTGCGCGCGCACGATGGAATCCTTGGCAAGCTCGACCTTGCGACGCGTCTGCATCGCGCAGTGGGTGCGCTCACGCTCATGTTTGAATGCGATGCGATCCACGAATCCTGCGAGAAGTGCTGCGGAGACCGCGTCGTTGGAGTCGTCGCGTCCGCCACGCGGTAATCGCGAGAGTGCGCGTTCAAACTGCGCAGCGACAAGTGCAGCTTCGCGACACGCGAGTGCGTCGGCGCCGTGCGGAAGGCCCCGTGACTCGACGGCGCCGATGAGTTTCTCGCGCACGAGCGCGTCGCTGAACGAGTCGTCAGCATCGAGCAACCCGTGGAGCGCACTCGCATGCATTCCCTCGGCGGGATCACGATCGCTCATACTCGCTGCAATGCGAGCAACGCGTGTCGCGCAACCGAGTCGCTGCGCTTCGACAAGTGCACGGGCGAGTCGAGGATGCGTGGGAAGTCGCGCCATGCTCTCGCCGATGGCGGTGAGTTTTCCATGCGCATCAAGCGCGCCCAAGACGGTAAGCGTGCGTCGCGCTTCCTCGAAGCGGCCGAGGTCCGGCGCATCAAGCCACGCGAAGTGCAGCGGATCGAGCACGCCGAGGGACATGGTTTCGAGCATCGTCGCGCAGAGATCGATACGGGCAACTTCGGGCGCAGTGTTCGCGTCGCGTCGCTCGTGTTCGGCTTTGCTCCACAGGCGATACGCGCGTCCAGAAGCGGTGCGTCCTGCGCGGCCCGCACGCTGTTCTGCACTGGATTTCGAGATGGTTTCGACGCGCAGCGTGTCGATGCCTCGCAGCGCGTCATATCGGTGGACGCGAGCAAGTCCCGTGTCGATCACGGTGCGAACGTGCGGAATCGTGAGGCTTGTTTCTGCGACGTTCGTGGCGATGATGATGCGGCGCTGCCGCTGCGGATCTGCGTTGGACACGGCGCGATCTTGCTCTTGTGGTGTGAGAGAGCCGTGCAGCGGAAGTACTTCGCACTCGACGCCCGTTCTCGCAAGCGCGATCTTCACACGCTCGGTCGCCTTGAGAATCTCAAACACGCCAGGCATGAACATGAGCGTGTGCCCAGGGTCATCGCCTTCGCCGCGCGTGAGTCGATCGAGCACTTGCTCCAGCGCGTTGCCTGCGAGTTCCCAACAGGGATCGCGCGATGGCTTCGCGAGGTAGGAGACATCCACGTCGTAGGCGCGACCATGCGCTTCGATGACATCGCAATCGAGAAACGCAGCGAGGCGGTTTGCTTCGAGCGTCGCGCTTGTCACAATCATCCGCAGGTCTTCGCGTGTGGACTCTTGCAGCGACTTCACGAGTCCGAGTGCAACGTCCACCGCGACGGAGCGTTCGTGGAACTCATCGAGGATCACGCACCCGACGCGCGAGAGTGACGGATCAGCTTGCATCTGTCGCACGAACAATCCATCCGTGACGAAACGCACGCGCGTCGTATTGGAGATCTTTCGATCATGGCGCGTTTCGTAGCCCACGAGTCCACCGACTTGCTCACCGAGTTCAGTTGCGACGCGCGTTGCCAGCATGCGTGCGGCGATGCGCCGAGGCTCGAGTACGACGATATCGCCATGAATCAAGCCGTTTTCGAGCAGGATCTTCGGCAACTGTGTGGACTTGCCCGATCCCGTAGGCGCAACCACCACCACGCGATTGCTGCGCGTAAGTGTGGCGAGTACCGCATCGCGAGAGCGATGGATCGGAAGCATCGCGGGATCAAATGGCTGGCTCATGCCCACCGTCACTCACAATGCGACGGTGCTTCACGCCGCCTCGCGTGCCATCGCCAGACTCTCGTTCTTCGCGATCGCGTTCGAAGCGAGGAAGCTTTGGTGCAACGAGTCGTTCGCCGACCGACGACTCCCACACGAACTGCACTGCTTCCTCCACGCTGTCCGTGAGCATGAAGAGATCGAAGTCTTCTGGTGACACGGTCTTGTACTCATCGCGAAGCGTCTCGCGGAACCAATCGAGCATGCCCTTCCAAAAATCCTTGCCGACGAGAACGACTGGAAATGGCTCAACTTTCAGCGTTTGCATGAGTGTGAGCGCTTCGAAGAGTTCATCAAGCGTGCCAAAGCCGCCAGGGAAAATGATGAATCCCTTTGCGTACTTCACGAACATCACCTTGCGCACGAAGAAGTATCGAAACTCAAGATCGATGTTCTGCCATGGATTTGGATTCTGCTCCATCGGCAACACGATGTTGAGGCCGACGCTCGTTCCATTCGCTTCACGCGCACCTTTGTTCGCGGCTTCCATGATGCCAGGTCCGCCGCCCGTAATAACTGCGAAGCCCTTCTCGACGAGGAGCTTGCCGCACTTCTCCGCGAGTACATAGTGAGGGTGTGATGGTGGAAGTCTCGCGCTTCCAAACACGGAGACCGCGGGACCAAGTTGCGAGAGCGTTTCCACCCCTTCGACGAATTCGCTCACGATGCGAAACACACGCCACGATTCGAGAGAGAGAGATTGCCGACGCGCAGATGAATCCATATCAACAGCGTAGGGGTTTCGAAGCGAAAGTGCCAAGAATGGATAAGGTCCTTATACCACTGTACTTAAGCATAAAGATTTGCGTTCAGGGAGTCATTTTGGCTACACTCGCGGTATGGCAAAAATTCCTCCCGCATCTGGCGCACGCGCCGCTGCGTCGACTCCAACGACTCCCGCTTCCCGCACCCCGAACACTCCCGCCTCGACGACTGCGAAATCAAAGACCAAGCAACCTGTTGTGCCTGAACCTTCTGTGGTGAAGTCTGCATCGAAATCAAAGTCGAAGGCTGCGGAAAAGCCTGCGGAGAAGATTGCTGCGCCATCGAAGGCCGCACTCGGAGCGATTTCGAATTACTCGTCGGCAGTGCGATACCTGCTTGAGCGCACGGACTTCGAACGCATGCGAACCGTGAAGTACAACGAGGAGACGTTCACGCTTGCGCGCATGCACGCGATTCTTGAGAAGCTCGGCAATCCGCATCGGCAGATTCGTACGGTGCATGTTGCTGGTACGAACGGCAAGGGTTCGACGGTTGCGATGATCGCGTCGATGTTGCAAGCATGTGGCTACGCAGTCGGTGTCTACACGAGTCCGCACCTTATCGATATTCGTGAGCGCATCGCAGTGAACGGCGTGCTGGTGGAGAAGGCAACGTTTGCAGAGTTGACGAAGCAAGTCGCTGCTGCGGCAGTCAAGGCTGGCGTTGATCCAACATTCTTTGAAGTGCTCACTGCTGCAGCATTCCTGCACTTTGTCGACGAAGCGGTCGACATTGCCATCATTGAAGTCGGTCTCGGTGGAAGGTTGGATTCCACGAATGTGATCACGCCAGATGCGTGCGTGATCACGTCGATTGACTTTGATCACACCAAACTGCTCGGTAACACGCTTCCTGAAATCGCGCGTGAAAAGGCGGGCATCTTTAAGCGCGGCGTGCCTGCATTCATCTTCGAGAGTGAGCCATCGGTGGAGAAGGCGATCGTCGAAGTTGCAGCACAAGTCGGTGCGCCGATGCGCATCGTGAACAAGGACATCGACTTCTCAAGCAGATTCTGCGTGACGGATGAGCTTGGTCCGCATGCGCGTGTCTGCCTTTACACAAAGACGTCGAGACTTGAGCATCTTCCCGTGCCGCTTCCTGGCGAGCATATGGCGATCAACTGCGGACTCGCGCTCGCAGTCGTTGATCACCTGCGATCTGTCGGATTCGAGTGCCCCGAGGATAAACTCACTGCGGGTCTCGCAGCGACGAAAATCAACGGACGCATGCAACTTGTGTGGGATCGCCCTCGCATTGTTGTCGATGGCGCGCACAACCCTGCCGCTGTCGGCGCGCTCATGCGATGCATCGGTGCGCATGTGCCGTACGACTCGATGGTCTGCATCTTCGGATGCTGCGCGGACAAGGACATTCCTGGTCTCCTCGACAAACTCAACTGTGGTGCGGACAAAGTGATATTCACCCGTTCGCCATCGACGCCTCGCTCTGCGGATCCTGAGGATCTGCAAAAGATCTTCAGTGAGCGCAGCGGCAAGATGAGCATGATTGCGCCGAGTGTTCCTGAAGCACTCGAGATGGCGACCCGAGCGATGAGCCGCGATGACCTTGTGTGCGTGACTGGATCGTTCTATCTCGTGGGCGACACGCTGAAGCACCTCGCGCAACTTGATCGTGCTCGTGGCGGCAAGATTTCCGCTGTTCTGAAGTAGGATGGCGCGGATGTCGCAGTCCTCTCCTTCGCCTCATAGTCAGTCGACCTCAGCGCAAATCGAAACACCGCATCGCTATGCGGCAGCGTTCGCGTGCGCGCTTGAAGTGACATGGCAGGGAGCGTGGGAGCGCGACGATATCTATCGCACACTCAATCCTGGCGATGTTGGATTCGATGCGTCGAAGCCGAAGTTCTACTGCCTCGACATGTTCCCGTATCCGAGTGGTGCGGGATTGCATGTCGGTCATCCTGAGGGGTACACCGCAACCGACATTCTCTGCCGCTACAAGCGCATGCAGGGGTCCAACGTCTTGCATCCGATGGGTTGGGATGCGTTCGGACTTCCCGCGGAGCAGTACGCGATTCAAACGGGAGTGCATCCGCAAGAGACGACGCGCAAAGCCATCGCGACATTCAAGCGGCAGTTGCAGCGATTCGGATTCTCCTATGACTGGAATCGCGAGTTCGCGACGATTGAGCCGGAGTACTACCAGTGGACACAGTGGATCTGGCTGCAGTGCTACCACGCGTACTACGACGAAACCACACAGCGTGCGCGCCCGATCGCAGAACTTGAAGCACGCTTCTCCGCCCAGAATGTGTGTGTTGATGACAGTGCGTCCGTTCGTTGGAGTGCAGCGACTCCCTTGCAGCGACAGCAGCACGTCGATCGATACCGTCTTGCGTATCTCGGCACGCAGACTGTGAATTGGTGTCCGAAACTCGGCACCGTGCTCGCGAATGAGGAAGTCATTAACGGACGAAGTGAGCGCGGCGGATTTCCCGTCATGCGTAAGCCGCTGCGTCAATGGATGTTTCGCATCACTGCCTACGCGGATCGATTGCTCGCGGATCTCGATCTCGTTTCATGGCCAGATTCCACGCGTGCGATGCAAGCGGAGTGGATCGGTCGTAGTGAGGGCGCGGAGATTCGATTCCCCGTGCTTCGAGACGCGCAGGTTGAAGGCGATGCATTGGTCGTGTTTACCACGCGCGCAGACACCATCTTCGGCGCGACATTCTTGGTGCTCGCACCAGAGCATCCACTCGTCGCGCAGATTCTTGAAGCACCGCACGCTGAGACAGATGTTGCTGCGTTGCGAACCTACATCGACGCTGCGAAGAATCGCTCTGACATCGATCGACAGGCGTCGACGAAGACAAAGTCCGGCGTCTTCACGGGCGCATTCGCACGCAACCCTGCAACAGGTGGCGCGATTCCGATTTGGGTTGCTGACTATGTCCTCATGGGCTACGGCACTGGTGCGATCATGGCTGTGCCAGCGCACGATCAGCGCGACTTCGATTTCGCGCGCGACTTCACGCTGCCGATCGTGCAGGTCGTGGATGTCGCGGGTGCAACCTTTGATGGAACGCGCGCGGTCGCAGGTGAAGGCCTCGCGGTGAACAGTAGTGCGGCGACGTTTTCGCTCAACGGGTTGTCGACGAATGCAGCCAAAGCCACGGCGATTGAAGCAATTGAGCGTGCAAACGCTGGTTGCCTTCGCGTGAACTATCGACTGCGTGATTGGCTCTTCTCGCGCCAACGCTACTGGGGCGAACCATTCCCGGTTGTGTTTGACGCGGAAGGAATGCATCACCCGATTGACGAATCACAACTTCCAGTGGCGCTGCCCGCACTCGCGGATTTTCAGCCGATTGAGAGTGATTCACCATTGCCGCCATTGGGAAAAGCGCGCGAGTGGGTGGAGACAACCGCGGGTGCTGCTGGTGTCAAGGGTCTCGCGCCGCACACACCAGTGCGTCGTGAAACCAACACGATGCCCAATTGGGCGGGCTCATGTTGGTACTACCTGCGTTACTGCGATCCGAAAAACGCATCGCGCTTTGTGTCCGCTGAAGCGGAGCAGTACTGGATGACGAGCCGTCGCAGCGATGGTTCCATGCATTCGGGTGGTGTCGATCTCTACATCGGAGGCGCGGAGCACGCGGTGCTGCATCTTTTGTACGCGCGATTCTGGCACAAGGTCCTTTTCGATCTCGGTCACGTGTCGACACCGGAGCCATTCGGTCGTCTGTTTCATCAAGGCATGATTCAGTCGCATGCGTATCAACGCGCCGATGGCTCGTTGGTGGCGATTGATCTCGTGGATGAAGTTGCAGGCAAATTCGTGGAGCGCGAGTCTGGCGCGGTGGTCACACAGATCGTCGCGAAGATGTCGAAAACGCTGAAGAACGTGGTGAATCCAGATGATGTCATCGCGGAGTATGGCGCGGACACGTTCCGCCTCTACGAGATGTACATGGGTCCGCTTGACGCCGCGAAGCCGTGGAACACGCGCGACATCATCGGCGTGTTCCGTTTCTTGCAACGCACGTGGCGACTCGCGATTGATGAGAAGACTGGCGCGCTGCTGGTTGCCGCGCACGAGGATCCAGTGCTTGAGCGACTGTTACATCACACCATTCAGAAGGTCGGCGAGCATATTGAACGTCTCGCATTTAACAGCGCGATCGCGAGCATGATTGAATTAGTGAATGCAGCCACGCGCCCAATGGATCTTTCGGATCCCACCAAGGGCGGACTTTCACGCGCGCAGCTCTCGCGCTTTGTGCAACTCCTCGCGCCGTTTGCGCCGCATATCGCCGAAGAGATTTGGTCGCGGATGGGCAATGTGCTGTCGATTCATCTCTCGACCTGGCCGTCGTTCGATCCAGCGCTT
This sequence comes from Planctomycetota bacterium, assembly GCA_003671055.1. Classification (GTDB taxonomy): domain Bacteria; phylum Planctomycetota; class Phycisphaerae; order Phycisphaerales; family SM1A02; genus F1-140-MAGs142. The sequence goes on along the minus strand of QWPV01000033.1, from coordinate 15,207 downwards.
CTCGAAGTGACGGAGATCGAAGTTCCTGTGCAAGTGCGCGGCAAAGTGCGCGCGCGGCTTCTCATGCCGAAGGATGCGACAGCGGCAGCATTGGAAGCAGCCGCGCTTCAACACGAGAAAGTCATCGAAGCACTTGCGGGCGCGATTCCGAAGAAGATCATCGTCGTGCCCGGCAAGATGGTGAACATCGTGGTGTGAACTTCGCATCGCGCGAAGACGGCATAGACTTCAGTGATGCGCTCCCCGTGCTTTCTGGCTCGCTTCTTGATGCGATCGTCGCTCGGGTTGTTCCTCATGGGCTGCATGATGTGCGTGGTTGGTTGCGGTCCGATGGGTGCGGAGTTTGAACGCGTGCCGCCGCCGCTCGCCTTCGCAGAGGTGCGCGAGACTTCACGATGGTGCTCGACGTTTGACCCGAAGTGGTGGAAGGCCATCGATGATTCGTACACGGTCTACGATCAAGAAGTTGAGGAGCTCATTCTTCGCGACTGGGATCAGTTCGCGACCCTCGCGACGCAAGAGCGTATGCAGTCGAAGCAAGTGGATGCGCGAGCGGCGCGAAGTTTGCTTACGCGCATGCGAGGCGTCGAGCAGAAGAGCAACGGACTCGAGATCGCATTCATCAATCGATGCCGCGAAACGCTTCCACCGGAGAGCAAGGAGTTTCTCGAACTCTTCAGCGCTCGTCGGCGATTCGAACGAGCGGGCTCGACATGGATTTCTCCGTCGGAAGCATTGCCTGGGCCGCTTGAAATTCTCGCACTCGATGGACCGCCGATCAATGCGCGGCAACTCATCGAGGCAGCGATCGGTGTGTACTCACGAAGCGCGGAAGTACTTGAGCGCGAGCGGCGCAAGCGATTCACCGCGTATCTCGAATTCATCGAAACAAACACGAGCGCGATAGCCGTTCTGGGCGAAGTGGAAGCCGCGCATGGCAAACAGTCGCCAAAAGCAAAGCAGCACGCCGCGATTGTGAGTGGTTGCCGAGATGTGTTGCAGAGCGCGCACGATGCGAGCGACGAAGCGGTGCGAAGAGCACTCTCCACCGAAGCACAGGGCTTCGCGAGTTTCATTGAAGACCCCGTGCGGCGTGCGGATTTTGAAGAACGGATCTTGCAGTGCTTCGTCGTTGAAGGACTCTCCGCACCCGCGAGCCGTGCGCAATTTGCCGTGCTCCGCGCGATCGCAGAACGCATGGATGTGGACGCGGATCGTGTGAAGCGTCTGGCGGAGATTGCAGCGTTTGAAGCAACATGGACTGCGGACTGGGGTTCCGTGAAGGCGGCGCTTCGTGACAGTGCATCGGTGCCTCAAGGAGCTCTCCTCGCGCGAGCCAAGCAATTGAAGGACAAACTCGACCATTTCGCTGCCCCGTCAATTAGGTCGAACGCTCCAGAGTTCGATCGATTGATGCGTCTTGTTGCAGCGAGAGTGTTGCGCGCCGAAGATGCAGCAGCACAACTCACGGGCGAAATCGCTCTGACTCCGAAGGTTGAAGTCGTGGAGGACGCACTGGCGCAGTCACGAGATCGCGGCATGCGATTGTTTGTGGGCTGGCCGCTGCATCCAGAGTCGACGAGCGTGATCGCGGCAGCATTGAACCTTGATGCAGCGCAAGCTCTTCGCGTTGAAGAAATTCGGCGCGAGGAAGCGACACGGCTTGCGGAGCGCACGGCACCGGTACTCGAGAAGGTGAAGGATGTTTCGAGAGAACTGCAGAACGTCGCGCGTGACTCGGTAGACATGCATGTTCGCCGCGTGATGCAGCAGGTTCGCGCACATCTCTTGATTACACATGCGCTTGATGGTGAGGCGAATGCGCGCTTCATCGATCGCGTTGCGGAGGAGATGCACGTCAGCACGGATGACGCACGCTGGCGAGTTCCACGATTGACGGCGGCGTTGCTGTGCGAGGTTGGTGCGAAGACTGCTGAGGGCGAAGGAGAATCGCTCGGCGGCGTGACGGATGCCGCGGCGCTCGATCTTTTCAGCCTGCCGCGCGCGGCTGGGTTAACCGCAGTAGAAGAAGAACTGTTCAACGAACTCGTGCTTGCGCATGCGTTGGAGCTCCTCGACGCTGCGCATGCGGCGCGCGAGCGCATGTTGATGAATGTGAGTCGGATCTTTCGAGTGCTCGCGATGGGCGGCGACGTCGGTGAGTATTGGGAGACGTTTGAAGCAGGCGCTGTTGCAACTGAACTTCGATTCGCCATTCTCTCTGAGTCGCGCCGCGTACTCGGCGGTGATGCGGCCGATCGAATCGAACGCGCGTTCCGACTCTTGGTTGTGCCGGGCCTTGAGTGTGAGCGCTCGATGTTGATCGATGCATTGCGAGAATGCGCGGAAGATTCTTCGACTGCACCAGAGCTCGCTGCCGTTGCTGCGGTCGTTGTGATTGAAGCAGATGCTCGACGGACGCGCGCACTTCGAGACGCGACGCGTTGGCGCGCGCACCGCGTGTTGAGTGAGCCTCTGCGCTCGGAGGAGGCGTGGAATGCGTTGGCTCGGATCTCTCCGATGGGCGCGCTGCTTCGACAGCGATCCATTGATGCGGATGAGCGTGCGTTTGCGGCGGTCGCGCGTGTGGTGAACACGAGTGCGATGCCGGACTGGCTTCGTGAAGGGATCGAAAGTTTCGAGGCACGCCGCGTTCGACAGTTCTTCCCCGAGCGACGTGAGTGGAAGATCGATCGCTCGGAATCGTGAGTCGTCCTGCTACTCTCGTCGTTGTGTCACAGGATTCACCCGTCGAACCACCGCGCGCAAATTCGCCCGCCGCGCTTGAGCAAATGCTCGCGAGTGCGTCGCCTGTGTGGGAGATCGCGCAGAGCGAACCGCTTACGTTGCTTGCGCTCTCGCAGTCCGTGGATGGCGGTCCTCTCGAGGCAATTGCGCGCATGGACGCGCACTTGCTTGCAAGCAGTGGTGGCAGCGTGCTTGGACTTGAAGACCTTGGCGGCGATGGTGGCGCGCGCTGGTCTGTGGCGATCCGAGTCCCGCAGCGCGAGAACGCGATCATCTTGTTTGCTGAAGAACCGCAGCAGTTTGCGGATCCCTCGCACCCATCGGCAGCTCTCTCTGATGTGCAGTCGACGCTTGGCCTCTCGACGCCGCTTGAGAGTCCGTTCGTTGAAGACTTCATCCGACTTGTTCGACTTCTCCACGCTGCTTCTGGCGAACTCGTCGCGCTCGTCGATCCAGCGCTCGACTCGGTGCGATTGCGCGCTGATGTGCAAACGCTTTTTCTCGATGCTGAACCGCTCGCCGATGAACGCGCATTGTTCCGCACGCAAATCGTGTCTCGCGGAGAGGGCGCGCCGCGCTGGCTCTTCACCGAAGGAATGCCGCGTGTGGGGAAGCCCGACTTCGAGATGCTTGAAGTTGATCCATCCGAAGAGCGCGCCGCACTCACGTTGCTTGAAGTGACGGCGGGGCTCTTTGTGTCGCGACAACTTCCGCCACCGGAGACGCCGTTTGATCTCGGTGTCGGTGTGACAATCGCACTCGTTCCGCCGCGCGAAGCGTTTGCTGGACTCGCTGCGGATGTCGCTGGAAGCGCGCGTGATCGCGAAGGTGAGCACGCGCATTTCTCGCCGCGCGTGAGTGCAGTGTTGAGTGCGCCGCACAAGCGTGGTGCATACCGACAAGTGTGGACGCGACCGATCGAAGCAATCGCCGCACTACAACGAGGCGAAGCAGCACTCGCGCTTCCCGATGGTGTGGTGCGCTCCACTGCATTTCGCGCGCGCGCGAGTTGGAGTGATGTTGCGAAGCTCCGCGCAGACGCGACGCGTATCGAGCCAATCCTCGCGCAAGTGAGTATCACCAGCGGCACTGCCACCGAGCACGCGTGGGTTGAAGTTCGTTCGGCTGATGCTCGTGGCGGCAGTGGCATCCTCATGCACGCACTTCGCGAAGGCAGCCGTCTCAAAGGTGCATCAGTGGAGTTCACGCTTTCGCAGGTGACCGATTGGTCTGCGTGACGCGCCGCGTTTGGTTTTCACCATGATTTCAGCCAAAAATACAACTCCCCGACCTTGCGATCGGGGAGTTGAAATTTATCGTTGCACTTTCGTGCGGCCTGATTCTTCAATGCCAGCGTATACACGCGCGGGCGTTGTCGAAATTAGGCGCGACGACGACGGCCAGCGAGGCCAGCGAGACCGAGGAGCGCAACCGCGCCTGGGGCTGGAATGGCGCCGAGAGTGAATGTACCTTCACCGAATTGCACTGCTGAACCAGCGATGCCGTTGTTGTATCCAACCTTCATGAAGAGCACCATGTTGGCGCTCGACGAGAGGACGAACTGGCCAAGGAGAACCTGACCGGATGCGTTGACGCGACCCTGAATGTTCGGTGGGTTCGAGTTGAACCAACCTGCGACACCCGCGGCTGCGGTGTCAGGAAGACCGACCTGGTTGAAGCCAGCAGCGCCAAAGCCTGGATCGGCGTTGGTGCTGTTGCCCGAAGCGAAGCCCGTGCCGCCGCCGATGCAGAGGAACGAATCAATTGCACCTGGAGCGAGGACGAACTGTGGGTTCCAAGTACCAGAGACGGTCGATGCAGCGCCACCGGTGAGCGCGTCATTGTGGGTGAAACCCTGAATGAGGCCCGAGCCGTTGGTGTTGTGGATTTGGAACGCGTTGAGGACGGTGTCCGTTGCGCCGTTGAAGTTGCCGTACACCTGGTACACGTTGAGCGCGCCAGCGGCGGTTGTCACAACGGAGTAATTGGTGAAGGTCGCGTTCGCTGACGCAACGATGCCCGCGAGGGCTGCTGATGCCAAAACAAAATTACGCATTTTCTACTCTCTGCTCCTCTCATGCAACAAGGGGGACCGAGTCCGACACCGCATGAGAAGGGTGCCAGTCGGGAGTACGATCTTGTGATCAGGGGGATCAAAAGTATCGTCACGAAAAAAGATTTGGGGTGTCTGCTGAATCAATGTTGATTCATCAAGATGTGCAGACCCCTCAGACCTCGCTCGCTCCGCATCAGAGTAGGGCTCCTCTGCGGACTCGCTAAACCTACTGCAAGGATTGACCGAGGCAAACGAATCTTGCTATTGAAGGAGAGATTCTTTACACAGGCATGCAATAACTCGCGCTACCGAGATGGGGTGTTTCGAAGTGAAAATCCATCCGTTGGCGCACGCAAACGCCTGTAAAGCACGCGATTATGTCACTTCCACTCCACTTTTCTGGTTGCTACGCTGCGCACATGAAGTTCGCAATCATGGGCTTTTCCATCGCCTTGATACTCTCACTTTTTGGGTGTTCTTCGGCAATTCGGGGCCGCGTCGTGGTCGGATCGCTCTCCACACTTGAGTGGGTGGAGGAGAATGATCCGCGCTTGACCTACCCGAGCGTCCCTGGCGTCTCTATCGCAGTTTCGAAGTCAGAGACGCGTCGTCACTTCGAAGAAGTTGGGCGCGGCATGAGCGGTGGGGATGGATCATTCAGCATCGCCGTGAACTCTGCTGGCGCTGGCTTCTTCGAAGAAATGTGGTTGATCAGCGCGCAGGGCGGCAAGTACGGAAGTGCGGAGAGCACGGCGAGGCTTCCTTTCGATTACGGAAGCAAGCATCTACTCATCATCCTCGAAGCAGGAAGCGCGAATCTTGGCGGAAGCAACCAGCGCGAAGACATTGAAGGACAGATTCGCTCGATCAAGGGATTCGAACAGGTTGGTTCGCGCGGTGGCGCGTAGTCGCAACAATACTGAGCAGCGATGCAAGCAACTCGACGACGCACAAATTTCGGAACAGCAGGACTCCTCTACTGCTTGACCGTGGTCGTCGTCGCACTCGCGAGTGTGAATCGCCCGAACAATCTTCTCGTGTGGATCTTCTCCGCGATGCTCATCGCGTTGCTTGTGAGTGGCGTGGTAAGCGGCATGATGTTGCTTCGACTGCGCGCGCATCGCATCGAACCTCGCCGCGCGCGCGTGGGCGAAGTGTTGGTCGTGCGCTACGAGATTCGGAATCTCTCGCGATTTGTTCCAGCCTTTGATCTTCACATCGAAGAGCGCAAACTTCCTCCTTCCATCGTGAACGCTGGCGAAGCGTGGATGCTGCACTGTGGACCTGGAGACACGGTGCACGCCGAGGGAGTGTTTCGCGCGAGCAAACGAGGTCTTTTTCGATTTCCCACATTCGAAGTGTGGTCCTCGTTTCCGTTCGGTCTGCTGCGCAAGCGATTGATCTTCGAACGTGCGAGTGAAGTGCTTGTGGAGCCAGAGATTATTCCGCTGCAACCATCGTTACTTTCGCGTCTGGCGCGCGGCGGATTAATGGGCGGCGTGCGCGCGTCGGTGGAAGTTGGCGGCGGCGAAGACTTCTTTGGCGTGCGGGAGTATCGCGCGGGCGACAGCATTCGATCCATTGCGTGGAAGCGCCTCGCGGGCACCGATCAGCTCGCAACTATCGAACGATCGCGCGCGGTTCCTCCACGCGTGCGAATCGTGCTTGATTTGCGACGAGCGACGAGCGACTTGCGCGTTGCGGAAGGCGTCGACCCTCGCGCGCTTGAAGAAGATGCCATCACACTCGCCGCATCACTCATGGCGCTCGCGGATCGACAAGGGGATGAGTTCGGGCTGACGATTCTCGGGCTTGATGTTGCAGCGATCCCTCTGCGACGCGGCCACTTCCATCGCGCGAAGGTGCTTGCAGCGCTTGCAGCACTTGACCTCGATCAGCCGCGCGATGCTTCTGCAACACTTCGAGAAAGTGCAGAGCGGGCGACCGTCCTCTTCGTCCATCCTGATCGCGCAGACACGTCGATTTCGCCAGCAGTGGGTTGGAACTTCACCGCAGCACAACTTTCGTCTTTGCGCATTCCGCTTGCGCTTGGAGGCGAGACGTGAATCTCCTTCGTCAACATCGCATCAGCGCCTTCCTCCTCGTGTTGCTCGCGATGGCAGCGTTCGCAACCAGTCAGAAGGATCTTGTGCTGCTCATGAGCAGTGGCGCGATTGCAGTGCTGAGTTGGTATGTCACCGAAGGGCCACGCGGGCGATCGCTCCCCGAAGTCGCTTCCAACATTCTGATTCTCGGATTGTTGATGTGGACACTCGCAGAGTTCCTCACCGACATCGAACTTGCGGATGCGACCTCGGTGCTCGGTCGATTCTTGCTCTGGCTCCTTGTCATCAAGCTCTTCTCGCGTCGCACCGCCTACGAAGAGCGACAGCGCTTTACGCTCGCGGCGATGCTTGTCGTGTGCGGTTGTCTTGAGACGGTCGAGTTCGTCTTCGCGGCGTTGGTCTTCGCGTTCATCGCGCTCGGAATCTGGACTGCGATGCTCTGGCGATTGCAGTCGAGCCTTGATGCAGCGCGCGCTTCGCGCAAAGGTGACGGAGCGTTTCTCCCGCCACCACTTGAGGTCGCTGTCGGTCGACGATTGCTTCCGCAGTTTCGCCGCCTCGCGCTCCTATCGATCGTCGTGATCTTCGCTGGAAGTGTGGTTGGATTCGCAGCGTTTCCGCGCTTTGGTGAATCGCGTGGTGGTCGAAGCCAAAGCGATGCGGTGAGCGGCTTCAATGATCGCATTGATCTTCTTGCGAATGCGCGCATCAACGAGAGTCGTCGAGAACTTTTCACCGTCGTGTGGAAGGATCCCACCGGCACGCCCGAGCAATCGAAGCGTCCGATCTATCTTCGTGGCGCGGTGCTTGATCGCTACGACCCCGTGACACACCGATGGGAGGCGTTGCGCACATCGAACGCTATTCGCGCAATGCGCACACCTACTGATGCGAAGTTCGTCGCATTGGGTCCGGGCGTTCCCGACACAACCGGCGGCGTGTGGACCGCAGAGATTGCGATGCGCTCGCTTGCGACGAGTGTGCTCTTCACTGTATATGCGCCGTTTGCTGTTGCGACCGATGAGTCCTACTCCGTCGCATTCGATCCAGCGACGCTGCTGCTGCGCGATGTGGGCACTGATCATGTCAGTCGATACTGGTGGTACGCGTTGCGTGTGCAACCGCAGCCATCGCCGCAGATGATGGAGACTCTGCAAGGATCGACGAATCCTCCGCGCTCGGATATTTCATTTCCCGTTCCAGCGTTGAAGCCCATTGCGGAGCGCATCCTCTCGCAAGCATTTGTGACTGGCATACCGACTGCGGAGGATGTGCGAGCAGATCCGTCGCTGCGCTGGATGCGAAATCGCGAGATCGCTCGCGCTGTTGCCAGTTGGATGCGCGGCGGACGTTTTCGCTACACGACGGATCTCACCGCTTTCGAAATCGCCGACGGTGAGGAACCGATCATCGCGTTTCTTGAACGCAATCAGTTCGGGCACTGCGAGTATTTCGCATCCGCACTCGGAGGAATCCTTCGCACGCTCGGCATCGAGAGTCGACTTGTGACGGGATTCGTTGCACTCGAATACGACGTATCAACTTCGCAGTACATCGTGCGAGAGTCGCATGCGCACGCATGGGTGGAGGTGCGCACAGGCGAGCATCAGTGGACCGCGATTGATCCGACGCCTGAAGAGTCATTGATGCAGATCAGCGAACGCAACCGCGCGTTCAGCGATAATTTTCGTTGGATCTACGACCGCCTCGAGTTCCTTTGGAATAGTCAAGTGCTCGCGTACGACAGTGCCGCGCAGGCAACCATTGCTGATCGCATGCAATCGAAGTGGTGGAAGTCGGTGCAAGAAAGTTACGACGCCGTGCGTGTTCAAATGCGAGCGCTCGTCGAACAATATTCGCTAGGTCGTGCGGGCATGGTGTGGTTCGTCGCGATTGCGCTAGCGTTTTTTGCTGCTGTCGCAGCGTGGCTGTTTGCGCGTCGACGCTTGCGTCACACGCAGCGCATTGCAGGTCTTGCTGGACTTCCTCCGCAGGAGGCGCGACGAATTGCGCGAGAAGTTTCGTTCTTCGCGGACGCATTAGACATGCTTGAAGATGCGGGATTCCCGAAGCCAGCGCCTCTGACGCCGAGGCAACATGTCGCGGCGATCACGTTGCACGACGCGAATGCGGGGGGCGCTTTCGCACGATTGGTGGAGCGGTTCTATCGAGTCCGATACGGAGGGCTCGCGCAGTCAATCAGCGATAGGGAAGAAACCCGAGATGAGCTGCTTCGCCTGAAGTCAGCACTGTCGCGGCGACGATGACGGCGCAGAGGTTTCGATCTCTGTGATGCATACGTTGCACTGCAGTACGACCGACACCTCGTCCGGTTGACTTCTCCTTCAAACGCGCAAGATTCGCGCGAGTCGACTCATCGCATCGCCGATGAGCCGCAGCAGAGGTCTCAGAGCATCCGCGGAAGCGCTGTCTACTCCGCATACTTGGAGAAATTCTGTGCCCGCATCACGTTCACGAACACAAGAATGGCGTCGATCACTTGAACAGCTCCTCGGCCGCGATGGGGCGCTTGAAATCGCTATCGCCCGAGAGAGCGCGGCGCCTGCAGCAGTTGTTGCTGGAGGCGATCTCGTCTGGCGCGTGCGGCTCGTCGACATGACGGAGCAGCAGTTGATCGTCGAGAGTCCATACGCACTCGGTCGCGGACTTGATATCGCGCCTGGCACTGATCTCGTCTGCGCGATTGCGATCGGGCAGAACCGATGGATGTTCAAGTCACGCACGCTCGGCTACGCAATGCCGCACGGTGGCGGGCGATCCACTTCGCGTGGACTACGGATCGAGATGCCAGTGCATGTCGAACGATGCTCGCGTCGCGCGTTGCGCGTCGATGTCGCAGAGTTGCGATTGCCGTCTGTAGAGATGTGGCCACTCTTCGATCCAACATCGGTCGTTCTTGCTGAGCGGTCGAATGAACTCGCCTACGCCGCTGCGCGTGCAGGTGAAAAGATTGCGCCATGCAGCGACGAACTTCTTCCGGCGGTCGGTCCACGATTTGCGGCGACAGTCGTCAACATCGGTGGCGGCGGTCTCGGCCTCATGCTCGAACCGGCTGACGCATCAGCGCTCGCACGGCATCGACTGTTCTGGTTCCGATTCCAACTCGCGGATGGAACAGGTGTGCCAGTGTGCGCAGCGGGTCGTGTTGTTCACACACACATCGACAGCACACAGCGAACCTATGCAGGCGTGTCGTTCGAATTCACATTCAACCCTTCGCACCAACGCACCGTCGCAGATCAGATCGCGTACGCAATTCATCGCGTGCAACAAGAACAATCCGCCGCAAAACGCGCCGGTTAATGCGAGCAACGCAACAGTTTCCAAAATGAACAAGGACCACCCTCACTTGGGTGGTCCTTGTGTGTATTCAATCTGCGCACTCGAAATCGAGTGCGTTGCGATTCAGCGTCGTCGACGAGCTGCGAGACCAACGAGACCCAAGAGCGCGATGGCGCCTGGTGCTGGAGTCACGGTGTAACTCGCGAATGCGCCTGCGACAGATGGAGTGCCCCAACCTGTTGTGGCCATGTCGCTGCGGGAGAGGTGATCAACGCCTGGGTCGTTGCCGCCGCCGCTTGTCGCGACGTCAAACCACATCGTTTGACCTGCGGAGAGACCGAGCGATGCGAGCGAGACGGTCCAGCTCACGGTGTTGCCTGAGACGGAGTTGGTGAAGGTTGAGGCCGCGCCCCAGTTCCACGCGCCTGTTTCGTAGGCGACGAATTGCGAATTGCTGGACGGAGCATCAACCCATGAACCGATGAAGTAATCGATTTCAGTACCAGCGAGATCGATTGGTCGACTCCATGCATTCGAAGTTGCGCCGCCCGCAACGGTGTTGAACATGATCATGTACTTCGTCCAGTTCTGGTACGAAGCAGTGGTGATGGAAATGGTCAGATCCACACCGTTGTCATTCATTTCAACCGAGGCGATGTCGAGGTTCGACAAGCCGTTGTCGAAGAGGTCAGCGGTTGCATCGGTGAAGACGCTCGCCGACGCAGAAGCAGAAAGAGCACCAATGGCTAAGACAGAAACAATGCGCATCACAACTCTCCAGATGATTTTTGTCCAAGAAGGGAAAAGGGTTGAATCGCAGTTGGACGGCCGCGACCATGGGAAGTATTGCCCAGAAACGGTGCCGTGCAAGTGAACTTCTTAGGAAGGATCAACATCGCCGCTTTGAGCGAGCTGAAACACGGCACGAGCTTTGGTGTGCGTTTCCGCAACCTCTGCTGCCAGCTCGCTTTCGATCACGATCCCGCAGCCCGCGTGGTACGCGAGAGCCCGCTCATTATCAGCGTCAGCCGCTCCAAGTTGCGCCGTTCGAATCGCGACGCTGAGCGCAGCGTTTCCGGACGCGCTGATGAATCCGATGCCGCCGCAATAGAAGCCGCGCTCGGTCTCCTCGAGCTCTTGGATGATTTGCATTGCGCGAACTTTCGGCGCGCCTGTCACGGAGCCTGGCGGAAAGGTCGCACGGAGGACATCCATCCATGACACGTCGTTGCGCAGTCGCGCTCGGATCTCCGCTACGCCGTGGTGGACAGTGCGATGCGTTTCAAGCACTCGACTCTGTGCGACCTCCACCGATCCGATCGCTGCCACGCGTCCGAGGTCATTGCGCATGAGGTCGACAATCATCGCGAGCTCAGCACAATCCTTCGTGCTCTCAAGGAGTTCGCGCGCCGGAACATCGGCACTTCGCGTGCCTTTGATGGGTCGCGTCGCGATTCGACCATCATGCGAGACGCGAAGAAACAATTCCGGACTCATCGACACGAGGCAACCGCCGCCGGGAAGATCGACGCACGCGCCGAACCACGCATGGTTCTCGGAGATCGCAGCGTGCGCGAAGGCCCTCGCACTGCCGGACAGAACCCCGTCGAAGCGTCGCGCGATGTTCGCTTGATACGCATCACCCGCGCGGATGTACTCAATCGCACGAGCGACACTCGCGGCGTAGTGTGCGTCGGATTCGCGTGGGTGCATCGAATGCAATTGCCACGCGGGCGTTTCGGTTGGCGACGAAAGCGTGGGAGGATTGCCGATGGCGTGCAGCGTGCTGGTGGTGTGATCGAAGCACCATGCGTCGGCGCACCAATGCAGTACCGCGCGGGGCGAAGCGGCGGCGGGCTGCGCATCGCACACCGCCCGAGGTTCGAAGCATTCGCCGAGTGCGTAGCCGAGTGCGAGGATCCAGCCGCCGGTGAAGGGAATATCGCGTGTGTCGTGCGACTGCGGCACCGACGGTCGCGGAGTGCGGGAGAGTGCGAGTTCGAGCTGCGCGAGTGCGTCGGTCGCAGTCGAATCCGCAGCGATCACGATCGTTTCAACTGGTCGCGCGAGAATCGTCCACGCGTTTTGCGATTCAAGTGTTCCACCCGAGACGAGTGCAGCGAGCGGCTCCTGCGCTGGCCAACGCAACAACAGGTCTGCTGCGGAGCGGATAGCGCAGTCGGATTGAGGCAGCGTCAAAGAAGTCACGAGTGCAATAGTAGGCGGTCTTCATGCGACTCTGAAGGCGCAAAGGGGCTGTACACTCGTCGATTCACTGCTGCGCAACGCGCGGCACCGCATTCAACATAGGACTATTCAAGATGGCAAGCACCCTGATGGCGAAGAGCGTGAAGAAGAGCGCAAAGAAGACAGCGACAAAGAGCGCGAAGATGGTTTACTACTTCGGTGAAACGAAGTGCGAAGGTCATGTGGGGCAGAAGTTGCTCCTCGGTGGCAAGGGCGCGAATCTTGCGGACATGGTGTCGATCGGTCTTCCTGTTCCTCCTGGCTTCACCATCACCACGGATACTTGCGCAGCCTATTACGACTGCGGCGGGAAACTCCCGAAGGGCTTGATGGATGATGTGTGCAAGAACATCACGATGCTCGAGAAGGAACTCGGCAAGAAGTTCGGTTCGATCACGAACCCGCTGCTCGTCTCGGTTCGTTCGGGTGCAGCGGTGTCGATGCCGGGCATGATGGACACGGTGTTGAATCTCGGCCTCACCGATGAAGCTGTGGAAGGACTCGCGAAAGGCACGGGAAATCCTCGCTTTGCGTACGACGCGTACCGCCGACTCATTCACATGTTCGGCGAGGTCGTGATGAATGTGGGAGAGCACAAGTTTGAACACGCGTTCAGTGCGATCAAGACGAAGTACGGCGTGAAGGAAGACACCGATGTGTCCGCCGAAGGACTCATCGAGCTCGTTGCTGCATACAAGCAGGTCTACAAGACGGAAGTCGGCGCTGCCTTCCCGCAGAACCCGATGCTGCAACTTGAACTCGCGATCAAGGCGGTGTTCGGTTCGTGGAACGGTGACAAGGCGATCAAGTATCGCCGCATCGAAGGCATCACCGGACTCAACGGCACCGCGGTCAATGTGCAGGCGATGGCGTACGGCAACATGGGAACAAATTCCGGTACTGGCGTTGCGTTCACGCGCGACAACACCACTGGCGAGAATGTGTTCTACGGCGACTTCCTCGTAAACGCGCAAGGCGAAGATGTGGTTGCAGGTATTCGAACGCCCCAGCCGATCTCGCAGATGGAAGTTAAATTCCCTAAGGCTTTCGCGCATCTCATGAAGGTCCGCGCCAAGCTTGAGAAGCACTACAAGGAGATGCAAGACATTGAGTTCACCGTTGAAAACGGCAAACTCTTCATGTTGCAAACACGCCGAGGCAAGCGAACTGCGCACGCAGCAGTACGCATCGCTGTCGAGATGGTGAAGGAAGGTCTTATCGACGTGAAGACGGCGCTGCGCAGTATTCCCGCCAGCGAGTTGACGAAACTTCTGCTGCCGTACTTTGACGCGAAGGACAAAAAAGGCGTGGTCACGCTCACCACTGGACTCGGTGCAAGCCCTGGAGCTGTCACAGGCAAACTCGCGTTTACCGCGGAAGAAGCAGTCGAACGCACGCGCAACGGCGAGAGCGTCTTGCTCGTTCGCGCGGAGACGAGCCCAGAAGATGTCGACGGCATGCACAGCGCAGTCGGCATTCTCACCTCCACGGGTGGCAAGACCAGTCACGCAGCAGTTGTTGCGGTCGGTTGGGGCAAGTGCTGCGTTGTCGGCGCTGGCGCGATTTCGATCGATGCGAAGAAGGGGACGATGCATGTCGCGGGCAAGACGTTCGGTCGCGACGATGTGCTTTCGATTGATGGCAGCAGTGGCGAAGTCATGGTCGGTGCTGTGAAGGCCACGATTCCAAAGAAGATGTCGAAAGAGTTTCTCACACTCATGGAGTGGGCGAACAAATACGCATCGATGAAGGTGCGCACGAACGCAGATTCACCAGAAGACGCACGCCGCGCGCGCGAGTTTGGCGCCGTCGGCATCGGTCTTTGCCGCACCGAGCACATGTTCTTCGGCGGCGAACGCATTCAAGCGATTCGCGAAATGATCCTCAGCGAAGACATCGCCGCGCGCGAGAAGGCGCTTGCGAAGTTGCTTCCGATCCAGCGCACTGATTTCATCGGCATCTTTACTGCGATGGATGGCTTGCCTGTGACGGTTCGCCTGCTCGATCCACCGCTGCATGAGTTTGTGCCGCATGATGAAGCGCAGCAGTCTGAACTTGCGAAGAAGATGGGCCTCAGTCTCACGCAAGTGCAACGCCGCGTGAAGCAATTGCATGAGTCGAATCCAATGCTTGGTCACCGCGGTTGCCGTCTGGCGATTACGTATCCAGAGATTCTGGTGATGCAGGTGCGTGCGATTGTCGAAGCAGCGATTGCGTGCCGCGCGAAGAAGATTGATGCGCGTCCTGAGATCATGCATCCACTCGTGGGCACGAAGAAGGAACTCGTGTTCCTTCGTCAACTCACCGAAGAGACGATTGCCAAGGTGTGTGCGGAGAAGAAGGTCCAGCCAACCGGCAAGCATGGGCTCAACATTCCAATCGGCACCATGATCGAAATTCCTCGCGCTGCGGTGACTGCGGATGAGATTGCCGAAGTCGCTGACTTCTTCAGCTTCGGTACCAATGATCTCACGCAGATGACGTTTGGTTTCAGCCGTGATGACACTGGTTCGTTCTTGCCTGCGTATCTCGAGAAGGGAATGCTCAGCGCGGATCCGTTCGCATCGATCGATGTGGATGGAGTAGGCGCATTGGTGTTCCTCGCATGCGAGAAGGGCCGCCAAGTAGCAAAAGCAGAGAAAAAAGCTTTCAAACTAGGCATTTGCGGCGAGCACGGTGGCGATCCAGCGTCGATCAAGTTCTTCCAGACGTGCGGCCTTGACTACGTGAGCTGCTCGCCGTTCCGCGTGCCAGTTGCGCGACTCGCAGCTGCGCAAGCGTGTTTGA